>JANYKV010000048.1 GCA_025358055.1 Gemmatimonadota bacterium | reverse complement strand
GCCAGCATCGCGGCTTCGATCGGAATCGTCCCCGACCCGCACATCGGATCGAGGAGCGGCGAGCGCTCGTCCCAGCCGGCACCGAGAATCATCGCGGCGGCAAGCGTTTCCCGAAGCGGAGCTTTCGCGGTGGCGAGGCGGTACCCTCGACGATGGAGTAGGATACCGGAGCTATCGAGACTGATCGTGCACTCATCGCGCACCAAGCGCACCAGAAGGAGCGTCGGGGTCGACACCACGGCGGCCTCCAAAGGCTCTTCCTCGTCGTCGTCGTCGCGGTCCGCCAGGTGCACACCGGCCACCGTACTCATGACGGCGTTCGCCACCCGCTCGGCGACCGCGCGTTGGTGATAGAGCCGCGACTTCCGAGCCGTGACTCGCACCAGAAGTTCGGCACCCGGCGCAATCAGTTCGGCCCACGGAACCCGTCGCGCTTGACGTTCTAACTCATGAAACGCGGAGGCGTGAAAAGAAGCGAGGCGTACCACCAGGCGATTCACGGTCCGAAGCTGCAAATTGGCCGCGTACAACTGAGCCGTCGTCGCCCGGAACGACACCCCACCAGGTTCGGTGCCCTGGTGTTTGATGCCAAGCCGCTCGAGCTCGCCGGCGGCCAACAGCTCCACTCCAGGCGCAGTGATAGCGTAACATTGGTGATTGGGGGAAGCACGAGGCGTCATGATCCGCCCCGTCGCTTCGGGCCGCGCACGGGCACAGCGGTCAAGGGGTTCTCGGGCCAATGATGCTTGGGGTAGCGTCCCCGGAGGTCTTTCCGGACGTCGAAATAGGAGTTTCTCCAGAAGCTGGCAAGGTCCTGAGTCACCTGGACCGGACGGTAGGCCGGACTCAACAGGTGGATGGTCAACGGGACCTTACCGCCGAAGATAAAAGGCGTTTCCTGCCAACCGAAAAGCTCTTGCAGCCGAACCGCGAGGACCGGCTTACTTGGCACCGAGTAGTCGACTGCGATATGGGAGCCGCTGGGCACCGCCAGTCGCTCCGGAGCAAGGCGGTCCATGGCCCTCCGGAAATCCCACGGCAGTCGCGCCACCAAGGCTGTGGCGACATCCAATCGGCCGAAATCGCCGGCTCGCCGCATGCCGGTGAGAAAAGGGCCCAACCACTCTGCCAAGGTGGCCAGTAGCGCGACATCGCCCATGTCCGGCCAGGTCGCATCCCAATGATGGAGGAACGCGAGCCGCGCTCGCGCCCCGATCGCTTCGGGCGTCCAGGAGAGGAGGGCCAGCCCTTCGGCGCGGATCCCATCCAGCATCGCGAGGAGTACGCGTTCGGCGGAGGCGCTCGACAGCGGCCTCTCGGTGACCACGATCGCACCGAAGCGGGAGCGGTGCGTCGCCAGAACCGCCTGAGCCTCTCGATCCCACCCAATCGAATCCTCGACCGTAATACGACCCGCAAAGAGCTCCAGACGTGCGGCCTCGTCCAACGGCGCGGCAAGCAATACCCGGCTCTCCGAACCGTCATCATCCAGTTCGGCCGCCACAATCCACGGCGATGCGGCAATGCCGGGTGACCCTGACACCGACGCGCCGCGTCCATTGGCTAACAGGAACCGTCCGGGCTGTCGAGGCCGCTGTTGCCCAATCCGGTCGGGATAGGCAAACCCGAGCATGAGTCCGCAATCGTTGGGATCGCCGGTCGCGTCTCGCGGCATACCGAGCCGTTTGCGCCACTCCACCACGTCACGCTGAACCCGCTTGAGGCCACGTCGATCGATGTCGAAGCCGACCGGTGCTCGGCCGGTGCGAAGCGCTTCGAGGCGGAGCTGGAAATCCACGTCTATCGTTGGCCCGCGGAGGATGTCCCGCTCGCCGAGCAACGCACCTACTTCCGCGGCCACGGCGCCCATCCCGCGACGCTTCGATTCGAGCATCATGTGGGCGAGACGCGGATGCAGCGGCAGCGCCGCCATTCGCCGCCCATGGGGAGTGAGGTGTCCCTCGGCATTCACGGCGCCGAGGAGGTGGAGCAACCCCCGGGCTTGGTCCAAAGACGCCTGAGGAGGGGGGTCGAGCCATCGTAGGGAGGACGGGTCAGGTAGGCCTATCACCGCGAGGTCGAGCATCAGGGGCGCGAGATCCGCCGAGACGATTTCTGGTGTATTGAATGGCACCAGGCCCTCGTCTTCCGCAGCCGCCCACAGACGAAAACACACGCCCGGGCTCTGCCGGCCGGCTCGGCCACGCCGTTGGTCCGCCGAGGCGCGAGTCACGCGCACCGTTTCGAGCCGGGACATACCGGTTCGCGGGGAAAATCGGGCGACCCGCATCCGCCCCCCGTCGATAACGATGCGGACCCCGTCGATGGTCAAGCTCGTTTCCGCGATCGAGGTCGCGAGCACGATCTTCCGGGTACCGCTCGCGGCCCGCGCGATTGCCGCGTCCTGTTCCTCGCTCGGAAGCGCACCGTGTAAAGTGTGGATCGCCACGCTGCGTGGAAGACTCGCTTCCGAGAGCCGATCCCGTACTCGTCGAATCTCCCCGGCGCCCGGGAGAAAGACGAGGATGTCTCCCGACTCGGTTTCCAAGGCCTCGCAAATTGCCCCGACGACCGCGGGCTCGAGGTGCTGTTCGTTTCCTCGAGGTCGGTATCGCGTCTCAACCGGGAAGGATCTGCCTTCGGTGGAAAGGACGCGAGCCTCACCCAGGAGGCTTGCCACGACATCGGTCTCCAGGGTCGCGGACATCACGAGGATCCGAAGGTCCGGCCGAAACAATTGTTGCGTCTGGAGCGTGAGCGCGAGGCCGGTATCGGCGTGAATGCTACGTTCGTGAAATTCATCGAAGACAATGAGACCGACCCCTTCGAGCCCCGGATCCCTCTGCAGCATCCGGGTCAGCACGCCTTCGGTCACTACTTCGATGCGAGTCGCCTCGCTCACCTGCGTATCGAAGCGGATGCGATATCCGACGGTGCGGCCGACGGGTTCATGCAGCAGAACGGCCATTCGTCGCGCCGAAGCTCGTGCGGCCACGCGGCGTGGCTCGAGCATCACAATTCGTTGCGAGCCGAGCCAGCTAGCGGAACGAAGCGCCAGAGGAACGACGGTGGTTTTCCCCGCGCCGGGCGGCGCGCGCAACACCGCGTTCCGTCCCCGGGTGAGCGTCTCGGTCAACGCGGGAAGAATTTCATCGATGGGGAGACCACTCTGCATCGCCGGAGGGTAGGCGAGGTATACCGGACCGGGCAAGTCAGGCGCGACCCCAGGCCGCCCCAGGCAACTCCACGATCGTGGCGCCCCCGGAGCGGCCGGAGGGCAACTAGGGCGTGGCGCCGTCCAACGCTTCGATGGTGGCGACGCTGGGCTTTCGTTCCTTTTGAAGCCGGGCGGCCACTTTTTCCACCTGACGCATCACGCGAAGCAGATTCCCGCCAATCACTTTCTTCACCTCGGCGTCGCTATACCCGCGTCGCAGCAACTCCGCGGTCAGGTACGGGTAGCGGGAGACGTCATCGAGACCCACTGGATGTTGGGTGAGCGATCCATAGTCCGCGCCGTAGCCGATATGATCGATTCCGGCCACTTTGCGAATGTGGTCAATGTGGTTGGCCACTTCTTCCAATGTTCCGGTCTCCGTTTGGAAGGCACTTAGCCAGGCAAGGTATTCCTTGGCGGCCCGGGCTTTGTCATTGGGATACTTGGCGTCAAAATCACGCTCCTTGGACAGCACCTCCGCGGATTGAATAGCGGCCTTCTGATTGATGAACCCGGGATAGATGTTCACCATCACCACGCCTCCGTTTTTTGGCATCATGGCCAGCACGCTGTCGGGCACGTTGCGGACGTGGTTGGCGAGCGCCCGAGCCGATGAATGGCTGAAGATGACCGGCGCCACGGTGACGCGGAGGGCACCGATCATCGTGGCATCCGACACATGCGAGATATCGACCATCATGCCCAGGCGATTCATCTCCCGCACCACTTCCTCGCCGAATTTCGTGAGTCCATGGTGCTTGGCCTCATCCGTAGCGGCGTCGGCCCACGGTGTGGTGCCGCTATGGGTGAGCGTCATGTAGCGTACCCCTAAGTCGTAGAACTTCCGGAGGACGCCGAGCGAGTTCTCGATGGCATGGCCACCCTCGATGCCGATCAAGGAAGCGATCTTCCCCTGCGAGTGGATTCGGACGATGTCGTCCGCGGTCTTGGCATACCGGAGGGTCGGCGAGCGGGCGATCATGCGATGGATCACATCGATCTGCTCCAATGCATACCGAGACGCGCCGCCGGAGATGAACGTGGACGGGACATACGCGGCCCAGAACTGGGCGCCCACGAGGCCCTTCTTGAGCCGGGGAACGTCGGTGTCGATGCTATCCAGCGGCAGGTCTGGATTCATCTTGTCGAGGTCGTTCCCGGCCCGGCCGCGCACCATCTCGGGCAGATCGTTGTGGGTGTCCACCATCGGCATTTCCCGATGGAGACGCCGAGCTCGCGCCAGCAACGCGGTGGTATCCGCCTTCTGGGCGTTGGCCGACGTCGGCGCGACGCACGCCAGAGCCAAAAGCGTTACGAGAACCCGGATCGAGATAGTCATGCCCGCTACTCCAGTTCGCCTTGAGGTGATGGGACCCACACGAAACCTGCTCGACTGTATCCGTCAATACCGCCAGCTGAGAGTATCCGCATCGACGGGATGATGCTTCCGCATTTGATCGATGATCCGGGGCAGAAACATTTGGTGATAACGCAATCGTGAATACGCGTTCGCGCGTGTGTGGTCGCCGTTCCAGCAATGTTCCGCACGATCCCCGTAGTCCACCTCGGCATCCGCCGGCGGATCCTTCGCGGCTTTGAGGAAGTCCTCGGTCAGATAGACCGCGTCGTTGAGATAGTAGTTGTCCATATCGCCGACGTAGATATGCAGTTTTCCGCGCACTTTGGGACCTAGCGCGGACCAATCACGGCGAAGGATGTATGACAAGTCGTAGTGTTCTCTCCAATAGTCGGCGACGGATTTGTCGATGGCCCCCGTCACCTTGTCGTAGATCGGCTTGGGATAGCCATCGTCGCCCACCGGCGAATATACCGCCTGCCAGATATCCCACTGTCCGCCGGATCGGCCCAAGGTCCCGATGGCGAGTTCATGGTAGTTCGTCTCTTGGATCGTCGCCTGGACCTGTCCGAGATAATTGCGATGGGCCGGTCGCGGGGTCTGCTTCCATTTGCTGGCGGGGAAGTACGCGTTGCTCTCGTCGTAGAGGTTGAAATTGGTATAGAACCGGAAATCGATCGGGTCGGGACAGGCGATGAAAGCCCCGTTGAATTCATCGGGGTAGAGCACCTGTGCCGCCATTGCCTCCCACCCACCGGTCGACCCTCCGTACGTGATCCGGGCGTAACCGGCTCCGATCCCGCGATACTTCTTTTCGATGTAGGGGATCAATTCTTTCATGATCGCGTCGCCATACGGGCCGTTGTTTTCCGAATTCACCGCGTACGAATCGTCATAGTAGGGCGTGGGATGCTGAATTTCGACGACAATCGCGCGCGGAAACCCAGGCCCCGTCCACTCCTTGAACAGCTGGTACGCGTACTCCTCCTGAATCCGGTTGTAGCCCTTGAGGTCGAACCGTGCGCTGTAATCGGGCTTGAGCGCGGGATCGGGCGGAACCTCCCGCCATCCACCAATGTCGTCCGGAAAGTGCCCGTGGGAGAGGGCAAGCGGGTAGCGAGCATCGGGGTGTTCGTCGAAACCCCAGGGCAACAGCACGTGGGCACCGAGGTAGACGTCCT
This sequence comes from Gemmatimonadota bacterium, assembly GCA_025358055.1. Lineage (GTDB taxonomy): Bacteria > Gemmatimonadota > Gemmatimonadetes > Gemmatimonadales > GWC2-71-9 > JANYKV01. Next base: position 8,189 of record JANYKV010000048.1, on the reverse strand, counting down.
TCCCCCAGAACTTGGAGAGCAGTTCGCTCCGGATCCGTTCGTGCCGTACATATTTCGTCGACGGAGGCTCGGGAAGCGGCGGGATTTCCTGATCCAGCACCAGCCGCACGGCCTCGTGCTTCTTGGGATCGAACGTGATCCAGCGGGGTGTACTGTAGAAATTTCCGGGCTTTCGATTCCACTGCTGCCCCTCGCCGCGATCCGGAGGCAACTTGACGATGTGTCCATCCCCGCGGTAACGGTTGAGAAGCGCCTGAACCCGATAGTGGCCGGCCGGGACATCGCGGAGGTGGGTGATTGGATATCCAAACGCCTTCCCGTCCACGATTGCGGCCTGCCCCGGACGCAGGCCATCGACATTCACTCCGAAGACCAGCTGCGTCTCCGGGCCATCAGCGGGCTGGAATCGAGATTCCGCGCTCGAGTCCGAAGAGATCAATAACAACAGCCGGCCATCCTGGGCCGCGGGGCTCCGCGACGAAGGGAAACTCACGGCAAATTGCGGCCCTGACGTGGCGCGTTGTGCGCCGAGCGGAGCCGTCACACCGATCGCGGTGATCGCCATCATACCGAAATGCAGATTTCTCATCCGGAATCCCCGCCCCTCGTCGAATCGTGATACTCGGACGCAATTGTAGCCGGCCCATGAAGGTTTGCCGAGTCGGCGACCTTCTAGAGCCGCAACTCATGGGGCATGATCAGGAGACTGGCGGGCCCAACTTGCCCACGTCGGCTCGGCCGATCGTGTTGTTGTCGGTGCCGAACCAGATGACCATCCGCTTCGCGTCGTACACCATGTACCGCACCGTTCCCCCACCGCTGGGCACGTCGGCCGCCGCGAAGAATTTCTCGGTCTTCGAGTCAAAGCCCACGAGCCGGTTCGGCTGGCGGCCGGTCTCGACGAACCAGAGCCGGTCCCGGTCATCCACCGTGAGCGCGTAGGGCAGCGAGGTGCGGAGTCCCGGGGTGGGCCACTCCTTGACTGTTCCGGTCTTTGGATCGAGGCGGCCAAGATAGCCCCGCACATAATCGTCGTACCAGACGCCGCCGTCGGAGGTCAGGGCAATCCGGCGGGGCCGAGTCTTGGCGTCCGGCAGCGGGTACTCTTTGAGTTGCATCGTTATCGGATCCACGGTTCCGATTTTATTGGCGCCGAACAGATCGAACCAGGGCCGGTTGGTTCTGTCGATGACGATTCCGTACGGCCGGGCGTCGGCGGTCGGCAACGAAAGCAAGCGCACCTTTCCGGTCGCCACGATGAGTTTCCCGACGAAGTTCCCGCTTTGGACAGTGAACCAAATATCACCCATCCGGTCGAACACCATGGTGTGGGGATCGCGCGCCGCGGAATCCGGCATGGGATATCGCGTGATGGCCCCCGTCTTCCCGTCGATGCGGCCGATCATGGCGTTCTCGTTGCCCGAATACCATGCATTGCCGACGCGGTCGACGATGATGTTATGGGGATGGGTCCCCGGGTCCACTTCGAAGCGATCGAACCGGCCGGTTTCCGGCGTCAACCGAGCCACGTAGTTGCCGACTTGGCCCACGAACCAAATGTTTCCGTCAGGTGCAACAGCCGGGTCTCGCGGGCGCGATTTCTCCCACGGCACCGTCCATTCACGGATCGCAACCGACTCAAGCGGGGCCTGCGCCCCTAGCGACGAGGCGGCTCCCAACCATAGAAAAATGTGACCGCGCATAGTAGGACCCTCCCACGGGGATGTCCGAACGAGACCCTGCCTTGGCATACCGGCGGGGACCCCGCATAAGATCGGAATGCGCGACCCCGGGCGCCAGGGGGACCCATCTTGCGGCAACACGGGATCGACGTACCTTCAGATCGTGAGCCACACCCACTCGATCGAGCCGACCCACACGGCGTCCACACGGAGACCGCGAGACGAAGATCTTGATTTCTTCGGCCTCACGCATCCCGGCGTCGTCCGCAAGGACAATCAGGATCACTTTCTCTTCTGCACCCTGCATAAATCACTACGGGTCTTGGGGACTAGCCTCCCGAATCCCGAACTTCTGGAAATGCCCACGCAGCGGCTGGCCTCGTTTGGCATGGTCGCGGATGGGGTCGGCGGCCGTGCTGGGGGCGAGGTGGCGAGCCGCGCCGCGCTCGAGGCCATCGCAGAATACGTCACCCATACCATGCAGTCTTTCTATACTGCCGATTCGGACGACGACCGCACCTTCCTCACCTCGTTGGAAGACGCGGCGCACCAAGGTCACGAGGCTGTCCTGCAGCGGGCCGCCGACAGCGGCAACATGGTTGGGATGGCGACGACGCTGACCGTCATGATTGCGGTCTGGCCCTCACTCTACGTCCTCCACGTGGGGGACAGCCGGTGTTACCGCTTCCGAGCTGGGGAGCTGGAGTTGTTGACGCGGGATCAGACCATGGCCCAGGAGCTGGTGGACTCGGGCGTTCTTCCAGCCGAGCGGGCCCAGGAGAGTCGGTTCGCCCACATCCTTTCCAGTTCGATCGGTGGTCGAAGCACCCAGCCCGCGGTCACGAAAGGGGATCTCGCCCGGGGAGACGCTATCCTCCTCTGCACCGATGGCCTCACCAAACACGTCTCCAACGAACACATCGCCAATCGGATGCGCGCACTCGTGAGCTCGGAGCAGGTGTGCCGTCAATTGGTTGACGATGCGTTGGCCGGCGGCGGATCCGACAATGTGACGGTGGTAGTTTTGAGAGACGGTCGCCAACCCTAGGCGCACCACTCGCGATGCGCCTGCCCCATCCCCTAATACTCCTGCTCGCCTGCGTGCTGCTTGCCGCGGGCTTGACTTGGGTCCTCCCCGCCGGCGAATACGACCGGCGAGACGACCCAGCCACGGGTCGCAAGGTGGTGGTGGCGGGCACCTATAAAGCCGTGGAGGCTCGGCCAGTCGGACCGTTCCGGGCCGCCGTGGCCGTACCCCGGGGGTTCGCCGATGCGGTCGACGTGATCGGCGTGGTGCTGTTCGTCGGCGGCGCCTGGGTCATCGTGGATCGCGTAGGGGCCCTCCGGTGGATGATCGGTGCATTAGTCCGGCGGATGCGACGTCGCAGCCTGTGGGTGATTCCCGTGGTATCCACGACGTTCGCCACCCTTGGCGCGCTCGAGAACATGCAAGAGGAGATCATCCCCCTCATCCCGGTCTTGTTGGTGCTGGGCCGCGGGCTCGGGTTCGATCCGGTCACGGTGGTCGCGATGAGCGCAGGGGCCGCGATGGTGGGCTCGGCGTTCGGGCCGGCCAATCCGTTTCAGGCCGGTATTGCACTCAAGTTGGCCCAGCTCCCTCTGCTCTCCGGTGGCGGCCTCCGGCTCGGCATGATGGTGGTTGCGTTGGCCCTCTGGATCGCCACCACGATTTGGCACACGACCAAGACTCGGGTCCCCCCGGTGCACGCCACCGGCCCGACGGGAGAAGAGCCGGCCACTTTCCAGAGCGCCGGTGTGCTTGCACTGATTGGGTTGGGGTTCGCAGCGTACGTCGTTGGGGTGCTCCGCTTTGATTGGGGACTCAACGAACTAAGCGGAATATTTCTCGTCGCCGGATTTGCGATCGGCCTGATTGGACGGCTCGGAATCAACGGGACGACGCTCGCCTACCTGGAAGGAATGCAGGCCCTGGTTCCGGCGGCGCTCCTGATCGGCGTGGCGCGAGCCATTTCGGTCGTTCTAGCCGACGGCCGAGTCATTGATACCATTCTTCATGGTTTAGCGCAGCCACTCGAGCACGTGCCTCCCACCGTCGCCGCCCTTCTCATGATCCCGTTCCACGCGCTGGTCCACGTTCCGGTGCCGAGTGTGAGCGGTCAAGCCGTACTGACGATGCCCGTGTTGGTTCCGCTCGCAGATCTGCTGCACCTCTCCCGACAAGCGACCGTCCTCGCGTATCAGACGGGCGCGGGGCTCACCGAGTTGGGCACCCCGACCAACGGTGCGCTGATGGCCATACTTCTCGCCGCGGGTGTACCCATTCAGCGGTGGTTCCGATTTGTCGTGCCGGCGGGCTTCCTCATGCTCCTGGTGGGAATTGTGGGCATGCTGATCGCGATCGCGACCGGTATGCCCTAGGCCGGGACCTAACATTCGCCCCCTGCGGGCGGTCTAATAGCAGGACGAGAGACCGATCGTAACCGGCCTCCGACCGTATCCTTGAAGGAGGATGGAATGCCAGTCCGATATTGCGCGATGGTGATCCTCATGGCCCTGAGCGTCGCCCCAGTCCAGGCTCAAGAGCACGGCCGCGATCACGGCCGCGATTCGGTTATGCGGCAAAGGGTTTCGCCCGAGACCGTGCTACGGATGCGAAAGGATCTCGAACTCAGCAACGATCAGATCACCAGTCTTCAGGCACTGCGCCAGGAGGGGGTCGAGGCGCGCAAGCGGCAAATGTCCGAGCTCATGGACCTTCGATCACGCATGATGGCGGGAGATCTACCGCGGGAGGACTTCCAGAAGGAAATGCACACTCGGATGGAGACAATGCGGAAGAACGCGACTTCCGCCCCCTCGGTGCGGGCTGTGACGGTCCTGACGAAGGCTCAGCTCGACAAGGTCGTAGCCCAGCGTCACGACATGTTTGGGCACCGCGGCCGAATGGGACGAGGATTTGGAAGAGGCCATTTCGGTCAGGGCGGATGGGACCACCGTCGGTGGGGCCAGAATCGACGGAACCATGACCCGCACGGAAATATGGATCGGCATCCAGGCGGCTGGGATCGTCCGGAGGACAACGACAATTGAGAAATGGGCGGTGACACGGCACCGAACGGGCCCTGTGCTAAACAGGGCCCGTTTGCTTAGAGGGACTCTGTACCGGGCCCAGAGCGCGCGAAGGCAGCTGGCCATCACCAGGGTCCCGGCACCACCACAAAGCCGAGGGCCCGGAGGGACCCTGCGGACGAGCCCCGGCACCGCCAGGAACTTGTGCGGGCTTCCTTAGTTGGGCATCACGCCCACCTCGACGCGCGACGGATACTTCGAGGTGTGGTAAATGCGGTGCGTTTGGGCCTTGAAATCCGTGGGTTTGGCCAAGAAAATGTTGGGCACATACGTCTGCGGGTTACGGTCGTACAGGGGAAACCACGTGCTCTGAACCTGGACCATGATCCGGTGCCCTTTGAGGAAGCGATACGCCTGCTGGTGCAGGTCGACGGTGTAATCGAGCACCGCGTTTGGGGTGATCGGCGCCGGACGTTCGAAGCTCTTCCGATACCGACCTCGCATGATCTCACTCGAGACCATGAGTTCATACCCTCCCATCTTTTCGTCTTCCGCAACCCGGCCGGGGTACCGGTCGATCAGCTTGACCACCCAGTCCGCATCGGAGCCCGTAGTTGCCGCGTAGAGTCTAGCCACGACATCTCCCGCAATCACCACATCGGCTAGTAGCGGCTCGGAGGTCCAGCTCATTACGTCGGGGCGACCATCGACAAACCGTTGGTCCTCGACCAGCCAAGTGTACCAGTTGGATCCGAAACGATAGTACGTCGGTTGAATGGGCCGGGGACGGTAGGGAACCGGCGCCGCGGGATCTGACACATAGATCGAGAAGGCTGCGCCGCCCACCGGAGGATCGAACGAGAGCCCTCCACCCGGGCGCAGGTAGAGCCCCTTCCGGGCGGCTTCTTTCGGAGGCCAGCTGGTGTAGGAACGCCACTGGTTCGACCCCGCCTCGAAGACGGTGGCTTCGGCCAGAGGGAGGGGACCGCGATCCTTGAGATAGAACGCGAAGAAAGGCGTTTGAATCTTTTCGCGGAAATAGCGGCCCGTGGCGCTGCCGAACTTGATGCTCCCGAGGTGGTCCGCGTCACCTCCGCCCCACTGCCCATGGTTCCAGGGACCGATCACAATCCGATTGATGTTTGCCGAGTCGTTAGCTTCGAGTGCCTTGTAGCTGGCGAGGGGACCAAAGAAGTCCTCCTGATCCCACCACCCCCCCACGGTGAGGGTCGGGACCGTCGTCGTAGTCCAAACTCGTTGCACCGCCTTTGATCGCCAAAACGCATCGTACGCTGGGTGCGCGATGAACGACCGCCAGGTTGGAAGTCGTTTGCCGAGAGTATCCGTGATCCGGGCCAGTGTCCCCTGGTGGAGGTACCACGCATACATGTCGTAGACGCCGATTTCGAATTCGGCGCCCTCCTTGCTCGTCTCCAGTCCATAGCTGTACTCGAGGCCGTAGCTCTGCCGGAACGCGCCTTGATGGAAAAAATCGTCTCCCATCCATGTATCCGTCATCGGGGCTTGCGGCGACACAGCTCGGACCGCGGGGTGACCGCTCATGGCCACCATTTGGGTGAGCCAACCGGGATAGGAAATCCCAAGAGCTCCCACCCGCCCGTTATTCGCGGGGACATTCTTGAGCAGCCATTCGACCGTGTCGTAGGTGTCAGTGGCTTCGTCGATCCCTTTGCCCTGTAGCCAGGGCCGGTTCATCACGAACTCGCCTTCGGACTTGTGAAGCCCGCGAATGTCCTGGAAGACGAAGATGTAGCCGTCCTGGGCCAGATCGCGCACATAGTCGGTCGGAAACGGTTTCCCGACGTCATCTGCAGCGTTGTAGGGCGTTCGGAGCAACAGAAACGGCAGGGACTGGGGAGCGCCCTTCGGTGCCATGATAATCGTGAACAACCGAGTCCCATCGCGCATCGGAATCATCTCGTCTCGGCGCGCGTATTCGAGCGATCCGACGACCTGGGCCACGGTGGTGGCCATCGGAATCCCGATCCAGCAGAAGACCAACAGGCCACGAAGGCGCAGGCTAAACATGGCATTCCTCTCAGCAAATGACTGGATCGACGTCAATCCTTGAATTCGTCAAAGAAAGATGGTAAGAGATCATATGTCGTGCGAGGGGAAAGCCCAATCTCATATTTCTCGAACAGATCCACCATTCTCTCTCCGTCAACCAGTTCGATGGGTGGGACCCCATCTCGTATAGCTTCCCGACTTGCGTCGGAAGAGAAGGACCCGGTCGTCATAATGATGCCCTTGTCCGCACGCCCCATCATCGCGCCGCGGAAGTCTCGGACGATTGAGGAACCCACCGAACCTGTGTATCGCTTGCATTGGAATAGCACCTTAAAGCTGACGAATGGATTTACCTCCAAGAGTCCTGCCCCATCGATGCCTCCACCCCCGGAACGACCTGTTATCGTTACCGGGTACCGTGCTACGGGCGCCGGCACTGGTCACTGCCATTAGCGTTCGACAGACGAGAGATGAACGTCCCAGCAACCTTCAGATACGCGGGACCGGCGCTTCGTCAGTGGCACTCTTTAGTCAGGGGGCGCCCGATCTCATCACCGGAGCGCGTCAAAGGCATTTTTGCGCGTGCGCTCCAAATCCTCGAGGTCCACCCGTATGTCCCTCAGGATGGCACTCTTGGATGTGCCATGACGGTCGTGATAGTGCACCACCAGGGTGTCGATCTCGATAACGCGGAGAAACCCCGTTTTGTTGGCCAGTGTGACCTCCGCCGAGAGCTTGAACAGTTGCCCGCCCGAATGCTTGTTCGCTGAGACGTTCTTGTCCATGCGCTCGTCATGGTGCATCCATGCATCGCGCAGGTCTCGGTCGTTGAGTTTGGACTTGGTGTTGAGTTTGAGACACTGCTGCATAGTTGCGGCCCGGTCCTTCGTAAAAGGGTCAGAACCGACGGGGAAGATCAGCAGGGAAACTCGAGCGTAAGCAGAGAGCAATGCGTCGAGATCATCAAAGATCCTTGCTTGGGTCCGCGTTTTGTCGGCGAACACCTCCGGTTCAGGGTGAGTTGACCTCATCTGCTTGGCAAGATCGAGGCACTCGATCGCGGCCGCCTCGAGTTGATCAAGACGATGAAGGCATGCATCAATCGTATAGCGGAGTTCAAGCTCGTAAGGGATGGCCTGCTTGCGAGTCAGCATCGCGCGCGTGCTCCAAATCTCTTAGGCGCCACCTCGTGTCTGGGACGCCACCTCGTCCAGGGATTGGTCTTGACGTCAAAACGTTATGACGTCATATTCCCGGCATGACCCACCCCAAACGCGCTACCGTTTACTTCGATGAAAGCGTCCACAAGGCTCTCCGCCTCAAGGCCGCCGAGACCGACCAGAGCATCTCCGACCTCGTGAACACGGCGGTTCGGCAGAACCTACTCGAGGACAGCGAAGACCTTGCCGCCTTCCGCGAGCGGGC
>JANYKV010000028.1 GCA_025358055.1 Gemmatimonadota bacterium | reverse complement strand
CGCGACGAATAGTTGGAAGGCACCGTCTTTTGGATATAGTCGGTTGTGTACGCTGCCATCGACCAGTTGTGGCCGTCCGGACTCACTTCGGCATTCACGAAAAAACGATCGAAGAGACCGAACCGAGCGGCGAGCGCGTGGTGATTCGGCGTGATCGACTGCGGAAAATAGACCAATGACGTGTCTCCATCGCCCGCCTTCATGTCACCCAATACCTGGTCGTAGGTCCGATTCTCCTTGATGATGTAAAGGACATGCTCGAACGGGGGAAGCGTCGATCGTGGCCTCGGAACGTTCCAACCGTTCGCTCGAGCCACGCGAGCACTCATCGTCGTGAGATCAGCATCCACCCGGGCGACGGTGAGCGTTCCCGACAGCTGGCCCAGCGTATATCCCCGTGGGTCGTCCACATCTCGTCCTGGACCCGGCCCGAGCAACCGATTCGGCCCGGCCCCACGCCCTTTCCCGTTCGCCACTACCAAGGAATCGCCGAGCGCGACCAAGGCGGTCGGATACCAACCGACTGGGATCCGGCCCGCCATCCGGTCCTCGCCGCTCGCCTCCCGGGTTCCAGACGTCCGCGCCGAGAGATCGAAGACCACTACCGCATTGTTGTCCGCTTCCGCCACGAAGAGGCGATGTCCATCCGGCGAGAGTGCCAGCGCGTTGGGCGTGCTCCCTTCGCCCGGACTCGAAGGAACTCCGTCCACCAGTTCCGTGATCACCTGCCCCGCTCGAGTATCGACCACCACGATCCGATCCGTGCTGGCCGAGACCACGAACAGGCGGCTGGCATCCCGGCTCAGGAGTAGTGTGGAAGGGTGACGGGCGACTGGAATAGCCGGCAGCGCCGCAAGAAGGCCGCTCCCTGATGGGCTGAAAACCGCAACCTCATTCCCGCCCCAGGCGGAGACGTAGACCATCCCGGAGGGCGTCACCGCAACTCCGTAGGGATATCGCCCCGCCGCAACGCGTTGCGTCACCTGCCCGGTGAGCACATCCACGACCGAGAGGGAATCCGCCAGGTTCTCCGCGATGTAAAGCCAGCGACCGTTCGGCGACAAACCCAGACCCGCCGGGTAGCGTGTTCCGGGTGCATGCGGAGCCTTCCGGGCCAACACCAGGCTGTCCTGGAGCGAGGCCTGCCCCAGATTCCATCGATAACGATACACAACATCCTGGTTGCCACCCGAGGTGTAGAGCGTCCGGCCATCGGCACTGAATACCAACCCGACGAAGGCGGCCGCTTGCGGCAGTGACTGAAGGATCTTACCGGTCCATCGATCCACCACCTGAAGGCCTTGCTCTCGGTGTCCCGACAGGAGCAACACGACGCGGTCACTCTCCGGCGCGGGAGTCATCCCTAACGCCATCTGCCCCACGTCGAAGGTCTCACCGGCCGGATCCAGGACGGCGCCGGTTGGCAAACGATGGGGTTCTGATGCGATGGGGTCGGTGGTTTTGGGGTCGCTGGAAACAGCGGGGCGACACCCGACGACCATCAAGACAACCGCGAGAGCGAAACGCGAAACAGGCATTGCAACGACTCCTGACCGGGACGCCTGGAACACCCAACTGGTCCTTCGGCTCGAAAGGTCCTAGAATTCACCATGGCAGGATCGCGGTAGCTATTCGGACATAGCCCCTCGGTTTGCGCCTCCGAATTCCCAAACCGGGAGGCCCGGAGCGTAGCCCCGAATTTTGCCGGAAAGGAACCCATGCTCCTCGCCTTCGGAATCGTTTCGATCCTCGCAGCCCGGACAACCTCCGCCCCTCAAGATACCGTGCCTTGGAAAGCTGTCGAAATTGCCCTGGGTCGGTCCGGCACCCTCATGCCCGGCGGCGTGTACCGATTCGCCTTTCCGCGGAGCGATCTGACCATTACGCTCGACGGCGTCACCATCCGTCCGGCACTGGCTCTTGGATCCTGGGCCGGTTTTCTTCGCACGGGAGATGGCGCGATCGTGATGGGCGACCTGGTGCTCCGCGAATCGGAGCTCCCCATAGTTGCCACGAAACTACAAGAGGGCGGCATTCATCATACCGCCATCCACAACCATCTGGTACGCGAGTCGCCCCCGGTGAAATATCTGCATTTCCATGGTGCGGGAAACCCGGTCGCGCTTGCCTCGGCGTTACGAGATGCGCTGGCCCTCACCCAAACGCCCGGACCCAGCGCGGCCGCCCCTCCCGCCCTCGCGTTGGATACGACCGCAATCGCGAGTGCCCTCGGGGTTCACGGACGTCCAGCCGGGGGGGTGTATCAAATGGGCATCGCGCGCACCGAGGTCGTTCGCGTCGGCCGCCTCGAAATTCCTCCGAGTATGGGCCTCTCAACAGCAGTCAATTGGCAAGCGACGGGGCCGAACACCGCAGCCATCACCGGCGACTTCGTCCTCCTGGCGAGCGAGATCGCACCGGTGGGGGCAGCACTCCGGCAGGCCGGCATCGAGGTAACGGCCATTCACAACCATCTCATCGACGAAGAGCCCCGTCTCTTCTTCATGCATTTCTGGGCGAACGACGATCCGCTGAAACTCGCTCGGGGGCTTCGATCCGCGCTCGACAAGACCAATTCCAAACGCCCGTAGCCCGCGCGCTACTTCCACCGTCCTTACGCCATTTTCGGCACCGACTTCCTCTGACTTGGCGTTCCTGGGCTCGGTGGACCCGATCGACCTCGTGAACCACGTGCCACGATATCTGGTGGAGCGGAGAGGGTGGATTGTGGAGCGCGCCTGGGAGGCCGACCTAGCCCTCAAGTCACTCGCATGACCTCGCGGGAAAGATGGGTGGGTCCCCACCAGAGTAAGACGATCACGGCGGCCAAATACGTCACGGTACCCATCAACCAGGAAACGGGCGGACCGGCTCGGTCAATTGGAAAGACGCCGGTCCAGGTATTCACCGAAGCGTGAAACAGATACGCCATCAGCACGCTTCCACGAGTGTTGTTGAAGATCCACGTGAACAGCACCGAGAGCGCCATGGTAGACCCGACGAATCCGGGAAGGGACGCGCTCGATTGGGAAGACCCGAGGGTCCAGAACAGCGGGAGATGGAACAGACCCCAGAAAAACCCGACGATCAGGCTCGCCGACAACGCGTTCCATTTCACCTGAAGCCGCGGCAGGGCGAATCCCCGCCAGGCGATTTCCTCGCCGTTGACAAGCCCTCGTACCAAGAAAACCAGCGGGATAACGCCCGCCAGCTGCAGTCCGGTGAACCTGGTAAACTCCGAAGAAAGCGTGGGTAAGTCAGGCCCACCGAACCAACCTGCCAGATTCACTACCAGCAAACACAGCACCGCGAAGCCTAGTATCGCGATTGCGTACCAGCCCACCCCCACTCGCCACACCAGGAGCCGTCCCAACAGCGCCCGAACACCCGCTTTGCCGCTCGCGGCGGCGGTGACGATCAGGGCGGCCACCGTGGGCTGGTAGGCCATGAGTAGGCCCAGCGCCAGGCGTGGCACTCGGAAGGGAAGCAGGCCGTGCGAGCCCAGTGCATCTAGAATCATGGCCGGCCAGGTCAGCCCATATACCAAAATGATGAACGTGCTCAGTGGATAGCGCTGGAGAACGCCCGCGACCCACCGACCCAGCGACACTAATAGCGCCAGGTCATGATGCCGAGCAGGTGCCAATGAGCCAGAAAGGCGGCCACTCCACAATTGGCCAGGGACAGCAACGTGGCATACCGCTTTATGCCGATCCCCACCTCCTTCGGGTTCGCCTGAACGGCGGCCAACAGCCCTAAGATGCCGAATAGCACGAACAGCAAGCTCAGCCCGGTGACCGAGGCGGCCCCAAAAGTGAAAGAGCTCAGCGCCGGGAGCCCGGCTTTCACGAGGGTGAACCCCATCCCGACAAAAGAGAGGACCGACAACAACGGGAGCAGGCGTACCGCTGTCGCCGACCCAGCCTTGATCTTCTTTGCCAAGCGCCGAGGAATCCAAACCAGGGCAGCAAGGATCGACGATGCCATCAACCCGAAAGCGAGCCCGAGTCCAGCCAAGACGATTCGGTGCGACCACGGGCTTGTCCGCTCGTAGTAGCCTCCGGAACCCGTCATGATCGACCTTGCATCGGACGCGGTGAAGAATCCGATGCTCGCTCCCGCTTCGTTCTCCATGCGGAAGGTCGAGTCTGTAACTGGGATCAGCGGTTTGGGAGTCCCCCGCAATTCCGCCAAGAAAAGCGTGTCGTGTCGCACTGAAATCGTGCGGCCGCCCGCGAGGCCATTCGTCACGCCCAGCAACTCATTTCTTGGTGCGGCGTCGCTGTAGTAGCCGGTAAATCCGGCCAGTTGCTCGGTGGTTACCGTGGCGGCTGGTGGCGCAAGGACGACCCGATCTCGCAACATGTAGCGAGCGACCAGTCCAACGATATTCTCGAAGGCTTCACCGGCAGCAACACTGTTGACCAGCACCACAAAACCAATTCCGAGTTCACGATTGTACTTGTAATCCGAGATGAAGCCGTCGATGCCTCCGTCATGGCCATGGAAGATGACGGGGAGGTCGAGCGTGGTATAATTCGCGAGCCCGTATCCATTCACCATCCCGTGCTCCGCGGCGACAGTCGTCGCGGGACGTTCCATGCGGTCCAGCACCGCCGAACTGATGAACTGCCGGTCTCCGACCTTTCCGTCATTCAGGAACATCCGCACCAACTGCGCCAGCTCCTTCGGCGACGTGTGCAAATTTCCGGCCGGCCGCAGATAAATGGGCGCATACCCCACCGGAGTTCCGGTGGTATCCTTATAGCCTTGCGCGAAGCTCGAGAAGTCGGACGCCGGTAGACGAAAGTCCGAAGTCGGCATGCCGAGGGGCACCAAGACGCTGTCTTTGACGTAGTCCTCGTACGGCCGACCGGTCACCTCCCCGATCAAGTAGCCCGCCACACCGTAACCCGGATTGGAATAGGCCATCCTGGTCCCGGGCTCCCACCGTACCCGTCGAGAATGGGGATTGATCGCGAGGACGTCCTTCATCGGCAGATCCGGCGGATCGCGGCGATTGTACATCTCATTGAAGTGCATGTCGTCGAAGCCCGTCGTATGCTCGAGCAGGTGCACGACGCGAACCGGGCGCGTGGCTACCCACGGGTTATCAATCTGCACATCGGGAAGCAGGTCATTGACCTTGGCGTTGAGGTCGATTTTGCCCGCATCCTGCAGCTTGAGAAGAGCGAGGGCGATGAAGCTCTTGCTGATCGAGCCGGCGCGAAAATGGGTTTCGGCCGTCACTGAGCGACCTGTGGCCAAGTCCGCCTTTCCCACTCCACCAGCCCAGAGCACGCTGTCCCGCGTCACGAGCGCGATCCCGACCCCCGGCACCTTGTGCTTGGTCAACTCGGCCTGGACCAGGGTCTGGAGCTCATCGAGGGACTTCGGGGTGACCTTCGCTTCGTTCTTCGGCGGCTCGGTGGAAGCGCAGCCGACGAAGGTTGCCAGGCACATTAAAGGGAATAGGCGTGAGCGTATCATCACGAACCTCAACTCAGAGAGAACATCGCCGCGGACAGGGTCAAGATCAAGAAACTGCCGGTGAGAATCAAAACGTACCACCAAAATCCCACGCGCCACAGCCCACACCGTCTCAATAGACGCCTCACTCCGTCCATTCCGGTCTCGGCGTGAGTGACCAAGAGGGCACCAAGAGCCGGACCAGCGATGGCGCCGAGCGTCAAGAATGGCAGGGCGGGCGGATCGAAGGAAACGAGCCCGAGTCCGGATTTTCCGAGAATCAGCGGGAGGACCACCAGCCAGGTTCCCGCGAAGGCCACGATGAAATAGCTGGCGAGAGGGAACCGGCGGAACACTCGGGTCATGGTTAGGTCGTCGACCGCAACCGTTGGTATGACAAGCGACCCCGCGTGAAGACCAAGACCAGGAGGCATACGGCCGCGAAGGCATACGGGTACGCCCGACCTTCGAGAGGCGGTGACGGGACTAGCTTTTGCATCAACGACCCAGTGGCATTCCCTGAAGCGTGGACCAACACAGCGATGAGGATACTTCCCTTCGCATTGTTGAAAATCCACGTCCAAATGAGGGAAAGCACCACAATCGAAAACGTGTTGATGGCCAACCCGGTCAGCGTGAACGGCCCGCCCCAAAACGCAGGGATCAACATGGCAGGCAAGTGCCAGACCGAGTGAAGGGTTCCGAGAATGACCGTCCCCACCACCGGACCATAAGCCGCTTGCAGCCTGGGCAGTGCGAAACCGCGCCAACCGGGCTCCTCACCCCAGGTGATGAGCGCTGGGAAAATCAGGAGCCCCGGTAGATAGAGAGTAAAGATCAATTGCCATTGCGCGGCAAGAGCGCGCCAGGGAGCCGCGCCCAACCAAATACTGGCGGTCACCAGGTAGAGCAGAGGATAACCCAACACCGCCACGAGGAGCCAACCGACCCCGACTCGCCATTGCGCATATCGCCGAAAGAACGCCCGCAGTCCACTCGGCCCTTCCGTCTTCTTGGTAATGACGATTGCCGCGAGGGTTGGACCGGCGAAATCCCCGAGAATAAAGAGTATCACGAACACCGGCATGGACAGCGTGAACGGAAGAAGCCCCAAGCCGTTTTGGCCCAACACGCCCGGAAGCAGAAAAAGCCAGGTGCCCGCAAACGCCCAGAGAAAGTAGGCGGCGATCGGATGCCGCTCGATCCAGGTTCCCTGGTCCGCCAGAGGCACAACTCCCGCAGGGTTCAAAACTCCTCCCGATCGAATCGGCGGAGCGCGACAATGACGAAGGCGACGGACCACGCCGCGGTGGCGAGGATGGGTGCCACAGATGACGCCGGTACGGCTTTGTCCGACGCGAACAACGCGGATAGCTGTGGTAGCATCCACGGGGTGGCGGCCGTCACCGCTTTTGGAAGCCAATTGGGCAGCAGAAATCCGGCGAACAGCGCGCCAACCGCACCGCCAGTGACGGGGCCTCGCGAAGCAACCAACGTCCCCAGCATGATAGTGAGCGTGAGGTAGAACACGAGATGAAGGACGTGTACGCCGAGGCCGCCTAAGAACCGCGAGGTTTCAGGGATCCGGTGGAAAATGGCCAGCGTTTCGACGTGGAGGACGAGAGTTGGAATCGCGACGGCGAGCAGCAGAAACGAGACTCCGTTGGCGACCAACTTGGCCAGCACGAAGCCGGTGCGGGAGGCCGGCTTCGAAAGAATCCACGCACCCGTGCCCATCTGCCGCTCCCCGACAATCGAGCTCTGAACGCAGAGGATCGCGCCGATGGTGGCCCACAACCCGCCCACCCGGAAAAATACCTCGACGACCTCGGCGAATTTCTTGGCCGGAGTTTCTTTCGGGCCTCCAGAACTCAGAGCGACGAGTAGGATGAAGGCATTGATGACCACGAGCCAGAGGACGAGGTGCACCAACCAACGCCGGGTTGACCACCACGACCCGAACTCTTTGCGCAGGATGTTCGCGAAGCCGGTACGCCAGCCCGCTGGATGCACCAACTCGAGTGCCGGACTAGCGGCCATGGCTCTCTCCTCCCACGATCTCCATGAAAACTTCCTCGAGGTCGTAGCGCTTGCGGCCGAATTCGGTGACCGTGACCTGTTCGCTGGCCAATACCAGCCGGAGCAATTCCGCCTCTGCAGCCGCCGGGTCGGTGACGCTGACATGCCAGCCAGTCGAACCGTTCTGATGCACCACCTGCAGATTCGTCACCCAAGGGCGGGCCACGACGCGTGCTTGCGCGTCCGACGCTTCACCTTTGAGCGTCAGTACGTAGACGGACCCGCCACTGCCGGCCAGAATCTCTTGGATCGGAGCGTGGGCTACCAAGCGCCCGTGATTGAGAATCGCAACAGTGTCGCTGACGCGTTGGACGTCTTCAAGGATGTGAGTTGAGTAGAAGATCGTGGTGTGCTCGCGAAGCCGTTCCATGATCGTGAGCACATCGCGACGCCCCATAGGGTCCAGCGAGGCGGCCGGTTCGTCGAGAATCAACAGGTCCGGCTGGTTGATCTGGGCTTGAGCAATTCCGAGCCGTTGCCGTTCCCCCCCGGAGAAGCCTTTGATCGGTCGGTCCGACTTGTCTTCCAACCCGACCAGCTCCAGTGTTTCCGCGATGCGTCGTTCGACTGCGGGGGCGGGGCCGGCGTAGAAGAAACGCGCCGTGAAACGGAGCGTCTCGCGCGCGGTCATGTAGTCGTAGTAGCGCGGGTCTTGCGCGAGATAGCCTACGCGCCGTCGGATCTCCACGCTGTCGCGAACGATGTCGTGACCGAACAGTGTCCCACTGCCGCTCGTGGGTCGTGCGAGGCCGAGCAGGAGCTTGATTGTCGTGGTTTTTCCGGCACCGTTGGGCCCGAGAAAACCGAAGATCGAGTTCCGGCGCACTTTGAGATCGAGGGAACGTAAGGCCTCGACGCCCTTGAAGGTTTTGGTGAGCCCGTGAGTGTCGATGACCAGCGACTCGTCCCGCATCGCAATCTCCTTCGAACGTTCGAGTGTTGGTGGCAACGTTTCTCAACTACGACACTGGATAAGTTCGCGCGAGCTTTCCTACGCATCATAGATCCTAAAGATTCAGAGTGGAACACGGAAGGTCCGTTCCAGGCCGAGCTATCGTACGATATAGCTTGACATGTCGCACGATATTCCTTACGATATATCGCACGATAGGACTTGCCTCACAAGACAAAGTGCCATGAAATATATTTAAACACCATGATACACAACGAGTTACACGATGGAGGACGGTATGGCAAGACACGGAGATGAATGGTTCTTTGGTGATTTCATTGCGGATGCCCTCAGAGACTCCGCTCGCACCTGGAAATGGGAATGGAAGGATCGCTACCGCGGACGCCGACGGCGGAGCCAAATGTTCGAGTCCGGGGAGGTGAAATATGTGATTCTTCGGCTTCTCCGCGAGAAACCTCGGCACGGATACGAGATCATCAAGGCGCTGGAGGAGAAGCTGGCGGGCTGCTACACCGCGTCGGCCGGTACCGTCTACCCTACCCTTCAACTGCTCGAAGACCAAGGCTACGTCCGCGCAGTGGAAACCGACGGTAAGAAGGTCTATCATGTTACTCCAGAAGGGGAAAAATTCCTCGATGAGCATCGGAGTGTGGTCGAGGAGATTTTCGACCGGGTCCGGGATACCGTCCGGGATTTCGCCGGGGGCGGTATGTCCGAGCTCAACCGCGCGTTTGGCCGCCTGGGAGCAATTGCATACCACGATGCCTGGCGAGTCTCTGCGGACGACCCCATCATCCGTCGGACCGTAGAGATTCTTGATCGCGCGGCAGACGATATTCGGAAGGCCCAGCAGGGGGAAGCAGCCTAAGACTGGACTCCCAGAGCCGAGGAGATTCGACCATGTTCGGAGGAATGTTTCACGGGTGGTTCGGGATGCTGGTCACGTTCTTCGTCGTGAGCATGGTCATTCGAGGGACCATTCGGGGGGTACGTTGGGGCGCGGGCTGGGAAGGGCAACCTGACTTCTGGCGAGGTCGCGGCGGGCGTAGGCTGGTTAGGATGACCCAGCTCTCGCAAGAAGTCGATGGACTCCATGCCGCCATCCAAGATCGCGATGGCCAGATTGAAATGCTCGAAAGCCGTTTACTCGAACTCGAGTCTCGGCTCGACTTCGCCGAACGTCTGATGTCACAACGAGGCGTAGATGCGCCACAGACGCACCTCCTCCCGGTTGAGATTGCAACGTCGGGCTCGGGAGTAGCGACCCATTGACCCGTCTCGCGCTCTCCCTCCGCGGGCTTCGCAAGGCCTACGGGAATGTCATCGCGGTTGATGGCCTCGACCTCGAAGTGCGAGTGGGCGAATGCTTCGGCTTCCTCGGACCCAACGGGGCGGGAAAGACGACGACGATTGAGATTTGCGAAGGGCTCAACGATCCCGATGCAGGCGAGGTTGTGGTACTGGATCGTACCTGGGCCAGGGATGCCGCCGACCTCCGGATGTTACTCGGCATTTCTCTTCAGGAAACTCAGCTCAGTGAGAAGATCACGGTCGAGGAAACCCTTACCCTCTTCCGGAGCTTCTACGGTGTTCGGGGACGACCGGTCGAGGAAGCTATCGCCAGCGTGGAGCTCGGCGAAAAGCGCGCCGCACGGGTCGGGACCCTTTCGGGGGGCCAGAAGCAGCGGCTCGCCCTCGCCTGTGCCCTCGTCGCGGACCCGGAGCTTTTCTTCCTCGATGAGCCAACCACCGGTCTCGACCCGCAATCGCGGCGTCAGCTTTGGGACTTGATCGAAGGGTTCAAGCGAGCGGGACGCACCGTGATCCTCACCACACACTACATGGATGAGGCGGAACGGCTTTGCGACCGGGTGGCCATTGTGGACCATGGGAAAGTGATCGCCTTGGGTACGCCACGAGAGCTGATTGCTTCGTTGGGCGCGGAGCACGTCGTGGAGTTCGCAATGGCCGAGAGCGGCGAGCCGAGACCGGGTGAAGAAGGCTTACCTGATGCGGCCTTGGCCTCGCTTGCCGGAGTCCACGGCGTGCAGCGGGAGAATGGGACCGTACGTCTGCGCACGGCGCATGTCCACCAGACCGTTCCCGCCTTGCTCCAACTCCTCCAGGCACGCCGGGTGGAAATGAGCGAGCTCCGAACCCACACGGCAACCCTCGAAGACGTTTTTGTCTCGCTCACCGGAAGGCATTTGCGCGATGCCTGAAATGCCCGAGTGGGGTCGATCCTGGCGCCTTCATCCGCTCGTGCAACTAACGCTCGTGCGGTATCGCGAATTCATCCGCGAACCCGAGGCGATGTTCTGGGTGTTCATCTTCCCCATTCTGATGGCCGCCGGCCTCGGCATCGCGTTTCGCAACAAGCCGGCCGAGGTCTCTAAGATCGCCGTCCTCACGACCGCACATCAGGCAGATTCAGTCGTCGCCAGACTGCGCCGGGATTCGTCGGTCGTGGTCCAGTCGGTCACCGATTCTGGAGGCGCTGAGAATTTGAGAACCGGCAAGGTGGCCCTCCTCGTAATTCCGCGCGGCGGAGATAGCGTGGAGTATCGCTACGACGACACTCGGCCAGAGGCTCGGTCCGCGCGCCAGCTCGTTGACGACGTGCTACAGCGGGGGGCTGGCCGCAAGAATCCGGTCGGCACGCGGGAGACGCTGGTTCGAGAGCCCGGTTCGCGCTACATCGATTTCCTGGTCCCCGGGCTATTGGGAATGAATCTGATGTCAAGCAGTCTCTGGGGACTCGGATTCGCGCTGGTGGATCAACGAAGAAAGAAGTTGCTGAAACGCCTGTTGGCAACGCCGATGGCCAAGACGCATTACTTGGCGTCCTTTCTCCTTTCCCGCCTGACCTTGCTCTTCATGGAAGTCCTGATCCTAGTCGGGTTTGGAGTGTTGGCCTTCGGCGTTCCGATGCGAGGGTCTCTACTCGTGTTCGCGACGATTTGCCTGCTCTCCACGCTCGCGTTCGGAGGCCTCGGTCTCTTGGTGGCAGCCCGACCGAAAACGGTGGAGGCCGCCTCCGGACTCATGAACCTCGTTATGCTCCCGATGTGGGTTTTCTCCGGTGTGTTCTTCTCGTCCTCCAACTTCCCCAAAGTAGCCCAACCATTTATACAGGCACTCCCGCTGACCGCCGCCAACAACGCTCTCCGTGCCAACATGCTGGAAGGCGCGGGGTTCGCTGCTGTGGCACCGGAGCTCGGCATTCTGGCGCTTTGGCTCCTCATCGCGTTCCCGATCGCACTTAAGATCTTTCGGTGGCGATGACGACAGGAAAGGTCCCGTTCCCCTTGATCAAGGGGCGGGTCTTCTCCGTCCCATCATAGGGGCACCGACATCCCGTGCCCCTACGGGCAAGCGGTCTCGTGACAGCGGCCTCACACCGCCCTAAGACTTCCTTCATACTCGACGGACCATCATTGAAAGGAATGCTGTGGGTCCCTCGTGTCTCAAAGCAGGAAGGATGGCCTTATGCGAATTCTGAAAATGCTTCCGTTGGGAATTGTGGCGTTGCTCGGATGTGCTGGCCCACAGGCCCCCGTCCCGGTGAGCGGAGACATCGCCATCCTCGCGGGTGATTGGCAGGGAGAATACAGCAGCGCCGAAACCGGCCGGGTTGGTAGTATCCTTTTTCACCTTCAGGCTGGAACCGACTCGGCGAAGGGCGACGTGCTGATGGTGCCCTATGGCGCAGAGGCGCCTCGGCCGACCACCGACATGAGAATGCCCGACCCAAACACCCGCGCCCCGCGCGTGCTCACGATCGCGTTTGTCCGAGCAGACAACAAATCAGTCGTCGGCCAGCTCGACCCTTATCGTGATCCGGATTGCGGCTGCCTGCTCACGACCACCTTCACGGGAAAGTTGAAGGGCAACACCTTTGAAGGCACTTTCTCGTCCTTTCATCGCGAGATGGGGAATACCACGCGCGGAAAGTGGAAGGTCGCACGGAAGAAACCGGCGACCTGAGGGCCATCGTGAGGTTCAAGATCACTCCTGCGTAACCCGATCTGGCCTGGCGCATGGCAAGGACCTAGGGTGACGCGGTATCGGACAAGGCCTTGAGCATTTGACGCGGCGCCTCCGAGGTCGCATCATCGTATCCATGATACGAACCTCCATCCTCTACCTCTGGTTTCTCGCGGCCTCGCCAGTCGCCTCCTCCGCGCAGTCCCATATTGTGGCGCTGACCCACGTCACCCTCATCGATGGTACGGGCGCCCCTCCACGTTCCGATCTCACTCTGATTATTCGTGGCAACCGAATCTCAACCATCGGACTCGTCGGCCAGGTCGAAATTCCCATCGGTGCGCGGGTCATCGACGGCCAAGGGGGATATCTCGTCCCCGGTCTCTGGGACATGCACGTTCACCTCCAAGACTTGTCCCGAGACATCCCGCTGCTCATCGCCAATGGGATCACCGGGGTCCGCGACATGGGTAGTACAAAGGACGGGTTCAAGCGCGAGAAGGCCCTCCGACGAAGCATCGCGCGAGGTGCGACACTGGGGCCGCGAATGGTGCTCTCCGGTCCGATGCTCAACGGCCCTCGCTCCCACCAGGCTCCTCACGATATCGCGGCGGCCACCGAACCGGAGGCCCGTCGCGGCGTGGAGTGGCTCAAGGCACATGGGGCAGATTTCGTCAAGGTCCACAGCGCGCCGAGTCGCGAGGTATTTCTCGCGATCATCGATGAAGGAAGAAAGGCGGGATTGCCGGTGGTCGGCCACGTGCCGTACGCGGTCACCGCGTGGGAAGCGGTCGCCGCAGGCGAGCACTCCATCGAGCACATGATGGAGGAGCACATTGCGGTCTCGTCCGAAGAAGCCGCGATCCGAGTCCCGATCGTGGAGGTGTGGCGCAGCGGGAGGGGTGATCCATTCATCGCGCTGATGCGGGCGGAGGCGAGAGCGAGGACCAACTATAGCCGGCGCAAGGCGGACTCACTCTACCAGTTGATGATCGAACATCACACCTGGCAGTCGCCTTCCCTGACCGGAGGCCTCTGGAATTGGCTCTTGCTCAAGAAGGACAGTCCGGTCCTCCAAGACCCCCGCCTCCGCTATCTGCCCCGCGGCGTCACTCTGGAGTCGGATCTCGCGTCCCTGGGAAGCGCGGACTCAGTGGTCGCGCTATTCGAGAGGCTGTACCGGTCACAGCTCACACTGACCGGCGAGATGCATCGAGCTGGCATCCCCATGCTAGCCGGGACGGACCTCGCCCTGGTGGGTTTCACACTCCACGAGGAAATGGCCCAGTTCGTCATGGCGGGCCTCACGCCCATGGAAGCGCTCCAAACCGCGACGCGGAATCCGGCCCGCTTTCTCAACACCATCGATTCGCTCGGCACGGTTGAGACCGGAAAACTGGCGGACCTCGTGCTACTCGAGGAGAACCCCTTGGAAAGCATCGAGAACACGCGACGTATTTCGGCGGTGGTGGTCAACGGTCGATACTTGGATCGTGCGGCGCTGAATCGGCTGCTCGCGGGAGTTGAGCGGCCGCCCCACAACCCGCAACGGTAGTCTACTCCGCGCGCAGTGCCTCCGTCGGGTCGATCCGGGTGGCTCGTCGGGCCGGAAGGAAGCTGGCGATCGCGCCCGCCACAACAAACAGCGTTAACACACTAGCGAGGATCCGCAGATCCGTTGGGCTCACCCCAAAAAGGAATGAGCGAAGGGCACGACTCGTCGCCAGACTCGCTCCAACGCCGATGAGGCCTCCGACGGCGGTCAGAAGAACCGATCGACCGACCACGGCGCGACCGATCTGCCGAGCCTCGGCCCCCAGAGCCATTCGGACACCGATCTCGGAGGTTCGTTGCGCGACGATGAACGAAATCAGGCCATAAGTACCGACGATGCTGAGCGTCAGAGCCAAGACCCCAGCCACCGCAAGGATGCTCATCAACAGCGATGTCCGAATCATCGAATCGGCAACCACCTGCTCGAGTGTCCGCGTGGACCCAAGCGGCACTTCCGGGGCAAGCTCGGTCAGCAGCCGCCTGATCGAACCAATGAGGAGGGTAGGTACAACACCCGCCGTCCGAACGACCACGGTCATGTCGCGGGGTGGCATCCAGAGCGGAGCTCCCACCATCGGCTGCATCGGGAAGAAGACAGCCTCCAGCGGTGGCTGGTCGAGACCAGTCGTCGGAACGTCACTCGCGACCCCGATCACTCGGTAATACGGTGGACTATCCCCGTTTCCCTTAATCCCTTGACCGATCGCAGACTGATTCGGCCAGAGGCGTCTGGCCAATGCCCGCGTGACAACCACGCCACCCGCCCGCTGATCGCTCTCCGTCCAGCTGAACGCGCTGCCCTCCACAGGGATGCCCATCGTCTCGAGGTATCCGGGTGCGATCTGATACGTTCCCACGCACGGCGGTTCCTCTCCCCGCTGCAAGGGATGACCTTCAACAAACACCGAAGAACAACCCGTTCCAGCGCTGAGCGGGAGCCACTCCGTCGCCCCGACGTTCTTCACGCCCGCGAGTGCGCGTATCCTGCTCAGAAACTCCTGATAGAACAGACTGACTTTCGCAAAGGACTCGCTGTACGGCTCGGCCGGCAAGGCAACCTCGAACGTCAGCACACCATGGGGGTCGAACCCCGGCTGAACCTTCCGCAGGTTGCGAAAACTCTCGAACATGAGTCCCGCGCCACTCACGAGCACCAGGGCAAAGGCGACCTGCCCAACCAACAAGACGGTTCTCACGGCTCGGCCACGTCGCGACGCGGTCAGCCGACGAGCCCCTTCTCGGAGCGCGCCCATATCGACGGTTCTCCCGAGAGCCGGAATGGCCCCCAGTATCGTTCCGGTCGTCAGTGCCAACAGTGCCGCGAATGCAACGCTCGACCAGCCAAGATGAAGTTCGCTGATCCGAGGAATCGCGGCGGGAAGGACGGCGACCAGAAGTTGAAGTGCTGTGTATGCCAACCCCACACCACCAGCCGCGGCCATGCCGCACAGAAGCAGGCTCTCGCTTAGATAGTGCTCGAGGAGATGTGCGCGTTCGGCGCCGAGCGCGGTTCGGAGCGCGATTTCTCTATGTTGGTGCTCCTGGCGAACTAAGAAAATGTTGGCCACGTTTGCGCAAGCAATCAGAAGCACGAGAAGGACGGCCGCCGAAAGAATCCACAATCGTTGGGCCACGTCACCCACGACATGTTCTCGGAGCGATACGACGGACACCGAGAATCGGCTCTCCCGCATGAACGCGTCGGAATATGCCCGGGGGAACATCTGGGGAAGGCGTGAGGTGAGCCGAGCCAAATCCGACCGCGCTTCCGCAAGCGAAGTTCCTGGCTTCAGACGGCCAACAGTGTTGAGCCAATGAGCATTCACCGCAGGCGCATTCGGGTTAAGTGTCAGCGGAACCAAGACATCTACCGGCTGGTCGGGGAGACCAAAGCCGTCTGCGAGTATGCCGACAACTTGGACCGGACTCGATTCGATTCGGATGATGCGACCGATGACTTTTGGATCCGCGCCGAACTGGTCGACCCAATAGTCGTGCCCAAGTAGCGCTATTGAAGGGGCTCCGGGACGGTTGTCGCCCGAAATGAATAACCGGCCCACGGCCGCCTTGGCCCGAAGGATCTGGAGCACGCTAGCATCAAGGACTCCGCCCCGAACTCGGCGCGCGGTACTCCCAACGGCAACACTCCACGGACTGACTTGGTAGGCGCCGAGGTCCTCAAAGGTCCGATTGTTTCCCCGGAAGTAGAAATAGCCCGCGACCGAAAGCCCCCACACCGCGTCGGCTTTCACACCCGGCACCGGATGTTCCACATGAACCAAGCGATTCGCTTCGGGGTACGGAAGCGGGTGGAGGACTACAGTGTTGAGCAGCGTGTAGATTGTGGTCGAGGCTCCGATGCCCAGCGCGAGAGTGGTCACCACAACCATTGCGAACCCGGGATGAGCCCAGAGCGATCGGAGTGCTTGCCGAGCCTCTCGTCTGAACGAAAAGCCCCATTCCCCGATTGAACGTTTACGATGGATCCGATGATCGATCGCCTCGACGGTAGCGCGAATGCCCGACAGATCCCCAAACCGACGTCGAGCCTCAGCCTCGGCTCCCCGGCGACTCATTCCTCGAGCCATCAATTCCTCAATGCGGCCCTCGAGGTGGAAATGGAGCTCTGCGTCCACATCTTGAGGCACCGACTTCCGGCCCAATGGCAACCGAAAAACCCGTCGGAGCGTACCCCAGCGGTCGGGTTCTTTCTTCACACGGCCCCCTTTGCTCTCAAAACCAACTGGACTGCTTGGGTGTACGCCGCCCATCGGGAAACCTCGGCAGCGAGTCGTTCGCGACCGAGGGAACTCAATTGATAAAACTTGGCTCTCCGCCCCGAATCGGCGACGCCCCATTCCGCGTCGAGCCAGCCTCGCTGCTCCATTCGGTGCAAAGCCGGGTACAGAGCACCCTCTTCGATTTGTAGTTGGTCACGGGTCGTCCGTTCGATCCATCGCAACACACCGAGGCCATGCATGGGCCCCCAGCTGAGCGTCTTGAGGATGAGGAGATCAAACGTGCCACGGATGAGATCCAGCTCAGGAGCGGGCATGTTTCACCGCCGCGTTGGTGTTTGGCCATTGTCGGGGTATCGGTTGGTCACTTTTCCTTCCGCGTCCAAAAACTCGATCCGGGCGGCACCAGCCGAATCGACCGCCAGCCGTAGCCTTGGCTTCCCGCGCGGATCCGACAGAACGATTGAGGCGGCACGGTCGCGCTCCTTGCCCACGAATACGCGACGGGCGCCGAAGAGACCTGCATCCGCCATCTTCTGGATTTCCGCCTGTTGGTCCGGAGGCGGCATCTTCCGGGCGGCCTCCACCCGATCCATCAATGTGACCAGGGGCGTCTCGGACCGGTCCCAAACGTGCAGCCCGGCCTGTCGTCTCCCCCCCTCTTCATCGTACATGATTCCGACGGTCTGATCCTGGTGGTATTGATCGAAGAGCAACGCGGCACTCGCGCTGGACTTCCCATCGACCGTCTGCCCACCATAGACGAGCCCGCCATCTTCGTCACCTTCATCGTTGAAAAAAATGAACCCTGCGGAATTCCCGCCCTGCCGCTTAAACACCTTTCCACCGAGCATCGCATCCGGAGCTTTTGTCTTGTTTGAGATGACCAGGCGAAGCTTCCCGTCTTTTTCGACAACATTGATTCGTTGTACGTCGATCTCTTCGAACTTGACCTTCTCACCTCGGCGACTGAATCCCGAAAGAATGAGTCCGGCAAATACCAGCGTGCTGGTCAAGGCATAGACCTTGAGAAAGCGGATATCGCGTCGGAGGTCGGCGGACATGGGTGCTCCATGCTGGGGTTTTGTAACCTAAGATTCTTAGGTCAAATGGTCAATGTCACCTCCAATCGACACCGACCGGAACCCACCGACGAAACCTCCTTGGAACACACGCCTCAACAAAAGACGGCAGGAGCTGCGCTCCTGCCGCCGAAACCCATGTGCCTCCCCGGCCACGCTAGCGCCGATGCACCGCGACCCCACCATTCGTCGTGGTTACCCGAATTGTCTTCCCGCCACCGCCGAGGTCGGTTTCAATGTGGTGGTTCAACCGGCCTTGGACCATCACCGGAAAGTCGATGTCGATGTGTCCATTGACAGTACCGGTTTCCAGATGCGCAGCGTAGCGCTCGGGTAAATCGAGTCGCACTCCGCCATTCGTAGTCTCCGCATCGAGACCCTCCCCGTCCCAATGTTCGCCCTGGAGGACCACGCCGACTCCGCCATTCGTGGTCCTGGCGCGCACATTTCCTGCGACCGCATCGAGGTGGATTCCACCATTGGTGGTCGAAAGATCCATGTGGCCTCGCACTCCTTCGACTTCGAGGCCGCCATTGTTGGCTCGCAACGTCAGATCATACTCTCGGGGCACGTAAACTTCGTAACTCACCCACCACCAACTTTTTCCGAACCGACTAGGACCATCCGCGCGAATGACCCCGCCCGTCGTTTCAATGGAGACTTTTGAGGCCAAATCCTTGGCATCCTCGAGGCTGCGAGCACCGGCCTGAATCGTCGCAGTGACAAGGATTTCCTTCTTGTCCCAGCCGACGACCGTAACACCGCCGTTTTCTCGTCCATCCACAGTGACCGAATGTCCCGTGGCGGGGAGCGTCAACTTGCGAACATCGCAGAATCTCTCGTAGCGGTCATCGCCTCCCCAGTCCGAGCATCCCGATTTCGATCGATGTTGTCCCCGCAAGGAAACCGCGCAGAACGCTAGCACAGAACAGGTTAGCGCGGCCAATCTGACAAAGCCTGACGTGGTCATTGAGATTGTGCTCCTGGCACCTGGCATCGTGGCAAGGGGTGAATGACTGGTTAGACTCGCTAAGCTTTAGAAGGGTTGCACTCCTCAGACAAACAGTCGGCTAGTCTGGCAACGGCGTGATCCGGAGCCGAGCCTGATAGAGTGAAGGATTTGTGGGCGCCCCACCGGCCGGCATCGGGTCCAGGCCGAGTAGCTCGATTCGTACGAACCTCAAAGTGCCTGAGGTCGGGCCTCCGCTGAGGCTGGTATTGAGTTCCAGGTTAGCGGGTTGGGTGCGATTCGCGTCCATCAGGACCAGCCGAATTCGACCGTTGCCTTCCCAGACACAGATGACCGTGGTGGGACATCGGGAGTCCTCGACAACGGCTTCGAATCGAATGGAAATTCCGGGCTCGACTTCGTAGCTCTGGTGGTATCCGATCCGAACCTCGGGCCCCTGCCGGGCACCGGGCGAGCCGGGCAAAGTACAGGAAGCAAGAAACACGATTACGAATGCTCGTTGGAATGCTGGATTCGCGGTTTTCATTGCGCCACCACCGTTACTGTTTTCTCCAGGGTCACCAAACCGATCGAATCATTCGCGGCTCCCGGTCCGCGGCCGCGCAA
>JANYKV010000165.1 GCA_025358055.1 Gemmatimonadota bacterium | reverse complement strand
ACCAGCCCAGCGATCCGATCGTGGCCTTTCCAAGCTACCTTAAGTCGCTGACGCACCATACGTTGCTGCAGGTGTGGAGAACGACTAGCGAGGCAGTTGTCGCGTGTTCAACTTTTGCTGTGGCAGGATATAGTCTACCTTCCAGTGATTCAGCCGTGCGCGCGCTCCTCCTGCCTATCGCCAATGGCGTCTACCTGCCACGGCTTCGCGGTCCCGAAGTGCTCGTGCAGGCCATGCGCGATGGGTTAGCGCTGCTCACGTGGCAGACGGATACGTTCGCGTACGCGGAGGGCCACGACGAGGGTGCGGCGCGGTACCGGGGACTGCGGGGTGGGCAGGTCGTGTCACTCTCGGCCGACAACGCGGGCGTGCTGGTCAGGGCGGACGTGGCGCGGCGGCAGATGGATGCCGAAGCACCTGTTGTGACTCCATCGAACGCGTCGGGTACTGAGACGAGCACGGGCACCGGTGCACTCGGGGCCGATGGCGCTTCTGCCGGAGCCGCCGGAGCCCCCGCTGGCTCGGCCGTGGCTGCGAAGGCACACCCGCGCCGGTTCCATGGCACGGTCCAGCTCGATCCCGCGCGCGTTGGCCGTGACGCCAGCCGCATCGCCGACGAGGTGATCGCGCATCTGGCCGGTCAGCTCGGCGCAGAGGTGACGGTCACCCTCGAAATCGAAGCCAAGCTCCCGGGTGGGGCCTCGGATCAGATCGTCCGCACGGTGACCGAGAACAGCCGGACGCTCAAGTTCACCAGTCATGGATTCGAGAGCGAGTAGTCGATGGCGACACATCGGGCACGATGCGATCAGGTGCGCACTCGAAACGCGGACGGACGCCCCACTGGTAGGTCGAGCCGCATGGCCGAGACGTGGCAGCTGCCAACCGGGACGCGGGCGGCTCGGGATACCGAGCCCAAGCCGCGGCGCTTACGGAGGTCGCGATGGGCGGGAGCTGTATCGACTTTGTGTCTGGCGAGATCGGCTGCACCCACAGCTATGCGGGTCGAGCTGCCCCCGTCCCTACCATGGGGGGGCGTGCCAGGTGCCACGCTGCTGGGGGCCCTCAGGGGAGATCCAAGGCGATGGTGGAGGGAGGGCCTGGATCCCGACGCAGAGGAAAGCTCGGGGAGCCCGCACGGTGCGCTAGCTGACTGAATCGGAGCATTTCGCATCCATCAAAGCCGGTATTCCGCAGTTCCAACGCGGCTAATTCCCAGGAAATCCCCGGTCAAAACCTAGGATTGAACCTCCTCGTACCCGTCCATCCGGATGAAAACTCCGGTGAAAACTCTGCAGGAAACCCTGATGGAAACCGTGGGGGAAATCCGCGTGTTCGGTCAGCTGTCCCCCGCGGCTGGCCAAGCACCTCACACTCACCCGGCGACGAACAACAGCCCTGCGGCCGGTGCACGCACCCTCTTGCCAACAATTCAACCCCTCACGTAGGCTGCGAATGAGCCACCAGAGGGCATCCCGTTCACGCGGGGGCCCTGGTGGCGATCGATCGAAATGCTGAGGTGGTCCCCATGGCGCTTCCATTGCCCCCGAGCGATATCCCCCTCCCCGACGGAATGCCGGCGTGGGTGATGGCATTCATATCACAGGCGATACGGGAGAACGTGACCCTGACCGAGAATGGGGCGACCCAGGCCGTCGTGGCACGGCTCGCGTTGTTGCTGCGATTAGTGGAATCGGCTCGCGTGTACTTGGACACGGAGGTCACGGTGGAGGAGGCGGCCGCCCTCCTCCATCGGCACCCGGAGACGATTCGTCGCGCCGTGCGATCGGGTGCCATCCCGGACGAACGATCGACGCGACGCGGTCACCACCGCATTCGCCGACGCGATCTAAATCGACTTGCCGCGCCCCACTCCCGCTCGTATGATCCTCAGGCCGATGCCCAGGACATCGCCAGACGACGGAGGCCTCCATGAGGAACTCACGCCGATGCTGGTCGAAGTCTATCGGCGACCGCGGCCAACGGGTGCGGCTATACGAAGCCCGCCCCGGCGGCCCTATCATGCGATCCATCTGGATCAACGAAAAGGAGGACCGGAAAAGCCTGGGCCATCGGGACCGCGCGAAGGCGACCCGACAAGCCTACGAATTACTCCACGGCCTGCTCGCCCATGAGCAAGCGTTGGAGGGGGACAGCCTGACGCTGGGCCTGCTCGCGGACCAGTATCTTGCGAGCCCGCAGCACCAGGGGAAAAAGGCCCGCACCCAACGAGCAGACGCCATCAACCTGCGCCGCGTGATGGCGTTTCTCGGTCCGGAGCGCCGGGTGGAAAGCCTGTCGGAATCGGATGTCCGGCGATTCACCCTCGCACGACGGCAGGGCCGCGAAACGTTGGAAGCGATCAGGCCCGGCCGAGTCGTCCGCAACCGGACCATTGAGGCCGATCTGGTCGTGGTGATGACCGCCTTGAATTGGGCGAGCCGAGAGCGGACGGCCACGGGTCGGCGACTGATTCCGGAGAATCCGCTGCACGGGGTGAAACTCCCGAAGGAGCAGAACCCGAACCGGCCGGTGATGGATCACGCGGCGTATCGAAACGTGCTCGAGCACGCGAATACGGTGCATCCGTTGCTCAGCGTCGCACTGGTGGTGGCCGAAGGAACGGGCCGACGCATTTCGGCTTGGCGCAATTTGCGGTGGGATGATGTGGATCTGCAGGCCGGCACGATTCGTTGGCGGGCAGAGTTCGACAAGAAGGGCTACGAACAAGTCGTACCCATGAGTGATGCAG
>JANYKV010000125.1 GCA_025358055.1 Gemmatimonadota bacterium | reverse complement strand
GCGACCCCCTCGATGAAACCCAGGTGTCGGGTTTGATCAAGGAAATCGCTCCCGCCGCGATGGTGGCCCTGCTCGGTCCTACGGCGCAGCTTCGCTTCACCTACCAGAGTCCCCTCGGCCCCGTCGAGGTGGAACTCGCGCCCGAGAACGGCGGCAGTGGTGCGCGCCTGCGGTTCGTGGCTGGCACCGAGCCGGTTTCCGCCGGGGCCAAGGCCGGTGACCGGGCTGTCACGCGGGTCGCCGCGCCCGATCTGACCGGCCCTCGCACGGAAATGGAGCGCCTCCTCGATGTCCTCGTGGAGTCCAAGGCCTCGGATCTTCATCTTCGTAGCGGCGAGGTGCCGATCCTTCGCCGCGAAGGAGAGCTGCAACGACTCGATGAGAAATCAATTCCGCCCGCGCAGTTGGAGCTGATGCTCCAATCCATCATGCTGCCGCGGGATACCGAGACCTATCGGGCGGAGAATGATGTGGACTGGGCCTACGAGAAAGCGGGTGTCGCCCGGTTCCGCTGCAACGCTGGTCGCGATCGCCATGGAGCTATGGCGGTGTTCCGGATCATCACGGCCACGATTTTGTCGGTGGAAGATCTGGGGATCAGCCGCGAGGTCCAAAACCTCTGCGCGCTTACCAAAGGTCTCGTCTTGGTGACTGGCCCCACGGGGTCGGGCAAATCCACGACCCTTGCCGCCCTAGTCGACCTGGTAAATCGCTCCCGGCACGATCACATCCTCACCATCGAGGATCCGATCGAGTTCGTGCACCGAAACAAGCACTGTCTCGTGACCCAGCGCCAA
Source organism: Gemmatimonadota bacterium (assembly GCA_025358055.1). Lineage (GTDB taxonomy): Bacteria > Gemmatimonadota > Gemmatimonadetes > Gemmatimonadales > GWC2-71-9 > JANYKV01. The sequence goes on along the minus strand of JANYKV010000125.1, from coordinate 6,996 downwards.
GTCGGCTTGCACACCCGCTCCTTCAAACACGCGTTGCGGGCCGCGCTGCGCGAAGATCCGGACGTCATCTTGGTCGGAGAGATGCGCGATTTGGAAACGGTCTCGATCGCCATCGAAACGGCCGAGACCGGGCATCTCGTCTTTGGAACCTTGCACACCACCACCGCGGCCTCGACCCTGGATCGGATCATCGACCAGTTCCCATCTGATCGCCAGGCCCAGATTCGGGTGATGCTCTCGGAATCCATTCGGGGTGTGGTGGCGCAGGTCCTCTGCCGTAAGATCGGGGGAGGGCGCGTGGCCGCCCGCGAAGTGCTGCTCTCGATTCCTGCCGTGTCCAATCTGATTCGGGAAGGAAAAACATTCCAGATTCCCACGATCATGCAGACGAATCGCAAGGTCGGGATGGTCACGCTCAACGACGCGCTGCTCGAATTGGTCGAGTCGAAAACCATCGAGCCGCGCGAAGCGTATCTGCGCGCCGCCGAGAAATCGGGGCTCCTGGCTATGCTGAAGACGCGCGGGCACAATGTGGCCTTCGTGGACGAAGGGTGATGGCGACACCCATTCTGGTGCTGGTGGAACCTCAGGACATCGTCAACATCGCCGCGACGGTTCGCATCGCCAAGAACTTCGAAATCGACACCATTCGGCTGGTCAATCCGGCCGACTACGATCCATACCGGATCGAAGGCATCGCGCACAACACCGCCGATGTGCTCGCCCGGCTTGAGATTGTGGAAACGCTCGACGAGGCGCTCGCCGACTGCCACTACGCCGTCGCCCTCACGGCGCGCGAGCGCACAGCCAAGCGTCAGACCCTTCGAGCCCGGGAGGCCGGGGAGGTGCTGACCCTGCGTGCGCGCGAAGGGCGGGTCGCCGCGGTGTTCGGACGGGAGTCGAAGGGGCTCACCAACGACGAGCTCGACCGCTGTCATACGCTGGTCAGCATCGCGACGAACCCCCACTACAAATCGCTCAATCTGGCCCAGGCAGTGTCGATCGTGGCCTATGAGTGCTGGATGGCGCGTGAAGGCGACGACCAAGCGCGGAAGCCTCCGCGACACGAAGCCGAGCCCGCGACGTCCGCGCAGTATGATCATCTGTTCGCCGATTGGGAGCGCGCTCTTTGGGCGATCGAATTCTTCAAAACTCGGCGAGCCGAATCGGTCATGCGATCGTGGCGCGAGGTAATGTTTCGGAGCGCCCTCGACGGACGCGAGGCGACCTTGGTCCGCGCGATCGGACTCGAAGTGGTCCGATTTCTCGAACGCAAAGGCGTCCCAATTCCGGACGCGGCGCGCAAGAGTGGCGCGTCCCCGGTACCGCCGCCGCCCCCTATTTAGGCTGGGCGGTGTCCGAATGTTTGAGTCCCGCTTCGGTCCTGCCATGTGAGACTTGTATCCACGCGCCGCGTTGGTATCTTTGTCGCGTTCCTCAACATGGGCTTCGTCGGGCGGTCGTGCGGCGAGGTCCCCAGTGCCCGATCAACACGTGCATTCTCCACTCGAAGACCCCGCCGATCCGGGCGTGGGTTCGTGTGCGGTGGAGTCGCTCACCTCTAGCGGCGGAAATCGAGCATGCGGAAGCTAGTGGCTCTTGGTGTGGTGGCCGTCCTTGCGGCAGGCGGCGCGGCGTTGCTCACCAGCCGAGCCTCGATGGCGCAGCAGCCGGCGAATGGAACCACCGCCGATTCGATCACGGCACCGAAACTCACCGCCGCCGACTCGGCCGCATTGAAGGGACCCCGCCAACCCATCTTTTTCCGGCACGACATTCACGCCGGCCAGTACAAAATCTCCTGCCAGTATTGCCACTATACCGTTGCCGTGTCGGCCGAACCCGGCATCCCTTCCATGCAAACGTGCATGGGATGCCACCTCGCAATCGGCGGGACCGATTCCACCCACAAGGCCGAGATCAAGAAGCTCAGAGACGCGTGGAGGGACAAGAAGCCGGTCGAGTGGATCCGCATTCATAGTGTGGCCAAGCACGCGCATTTCCCGCATATGCGCCACATCAAGGTCCTCGGCCCGAACGCCTGTGCCACGTGCCACGGTGACGTCGCTCGCATGCCTCAGGTATTCAAAGTGAACAACATCAATAACATGGGATTCTGTATCAGTTGCCATCTCGAGCGGAAGGTCAATCGCGACTGCTCGGCATGTCACTACTAGAAGAGTCCTACGTGCCGAGCCGTGAGTCGATCGTTCTCTCAGGAGCCTCGATGTCCGACGAACCACAGCAGCAGGGCATAGATCGCCGAAAGTTCTTGACGGTTCTCGGCGTCTCGGGCGCCGGTGCGGTGGCGCTCTCTGGCTGCTCCACCGACCAGGTCGAGAAGCTCATCCCCTATTTGGTCCAGAGTGAGGATCAAGTCCCGGGAATTCCGACCTACTATGCCAGTACATGCACGGAATGCGCGACGGGATGCGGGCTTCACGTCAAGACTCGCGAAGCGCGGGCGATCAAGCTCGAGGGCAATCCGGAACACCCGGTGAATGCCGGAACCCTATGCGCCCGGGGGCACGCAGGCCTCCAAGGACTGTACAACCCGGGGCGGCTTCGGGGCCCCGTCAGCAAAGACGGCGCCGGCGCGTTCCAAGAAATCCTCTGGAACGAAGGGGTCGATCGGCTGGCCGCCAAACTGCGGGAGTCGGGTGGCAAGATCGCAGTGATCAGCGGCGCGGGTCCGGGAACATTTTCTGACTTGCTCGCGGCCTGGACGACGACACTCGGCGGCCGGTTGGTACGTTACGAGCCCTTTGATCACGAAGCGATGCGGGCGGCGAACAAGCAGATTTTTGGCGTCGATCAGCTCCCCGCGCATGACTTCGCCAAAGCCAAGCATATCGTGTCGTTCGGCGCCGATTTTCTCGAAACCTGGCTCGCCCCAGTCGAAAATCAACGCGGTTTCGCCCGGTCGCACGGATTCGACGGCCGCGACATGGCGAAGCACGTGTATATCGGGCCCCGAATGTCGCTCACCGGCATGAACGCGGATCAATGGCTCGCGCCGAAACCGGGAACCGAGGCCTGTGTGGCCCTCGCGATGGCCAACCTCATCGCGGTGGCGCGTCCCGGTGTCGATGCATCCCTCAAAACCGCACTCGCCCCGTATACTGCAGACAAGGCAGCGACTGAAGCGGGTTTGAACGCAGTCGACATCAAAAAGCTCGCGGAGGAATTCGCCGCCGCCCGCCCGAGCCTGGCGGTTGCCGGTGGTATCGGCAGCCAACACCGAGGTGCGATCGAGCTCTGCGCCGCCGTCAATATCTTGAATTTTGTCGCCGGCAACGTCGGGGAGACGGTGCGCTTCGGCGCGCGTCTCGCTTCGGGTGACGGTTACGGTGCTATCGAAGACCTCGTCAAGGCGATGGCGGCGGGCCAGATCGCGGTCCTGATTGTGCACGAGGCCAATCCGGCCTACGCGCTTCCCGCATCGGCAAAGTTCGCCGAGGCGATGGCCAAGGTGCCGTTCAAGGTGTCCACGTCGCTCGTGATGGACGAGACGGCCTCGGCCTGTGACATGCTCCTCCCAAACCACCACGCGCTCGAGCGATGGGATGACCTCCGCCCTCGCGCCGGCGTGCATGGCCTCATGCAGCCGGTGATGGAACCGGTGTTCAACACCGTGCCAACCGGTGATCTGCTCCTTCGGGTGTCAAAGAGAGTGGGCGGCGCGCTGGCGAAGTTCGACGCTGGGACCTTCGAAGCCCATCTCAAATCGACGTGGGCCGCGATCGCCCGCGAACGGAAAGCTCCGGATGCGGACGGGTTCTGGCGCTCCGCGTTGCAGCATGGTGGCCTTTACGACCCGACCCCGATAAACGAGCCGGTGCACCTCGCTGCGACCGCAGCCCAACTCTCCTACACCCCGCCACGATTCGATGGCGATGGCGAGTACGTGTTCACCCCTTACGCCAGCTCGATGCTCTATGACGGCCGCGGGGCAAACCGGCCCTGGTTGCTCGAGAATCCTGACCCAGTGACCAAGATCACCTGGCAATCGTGGGTCGAGCTGCATCCGGACACCGCCAAGGACCTCGATGTTCGTGAAGGGGAAGTGGTCCGAGTCGCCTCCCCCCATGGGGAGATCGAAGCCCCGGCCTATCTGTACGCCGGGACTCGCAAAGATACGGTTGGGATGCCACTCGGACTGGGCCACACTGCGTACGGTGAATATGCGCACCGGCGAGGCGTCAACGCGCTGGATCTGCTGAGCGCGGCGGACGGCAAAGGATTCCTACCCTACACGTCCACCCGCGTCAAAGTATTCAAGACAGCCCGTTACACCAAGTTGGCCAAGACAGAGGGAACGCCGCGGCAATTGGGGCGCGGGATTGTCGAGGCCATGCCGCTCTCGTTGGCCAAGAAAGGCCTCACACCGGAGCAAGCGGCCGAAGAGCAAGGGCATAAGAGTCGAGGAGAAGAGAACACCGCACTGGAGCGGGAAGCCGTGAAGGGTTTCCGCCAGGACCAGCTCGAAGCCCGGAAACTGGGCGCATACGCGCAAGACAATCCGCAGTGGGGTATGGTGATCGACCTCGCGAAGTGCACCGGGTGCTCGGCGTGCGTCACCGCGTGCTATTCGGAAAACAACATTCCGTTCGTCGGGGAAGATCAGGTCGTTCGCGGCCGCGAAATGAGTTGGATGAGGATCGAACGGTACTTCGAAGGCGACGCCGAACGGGGCGAGTTGGAAACCCGATTCCTGCCGATGCTCTGCCAGCACTGCGACAACGCGCCCTGCGAGCCGGTCTGTCCGGTCTACGCGTCGTATCACACCCCCGATGGACTCAACGGACAGGTCTACAACCGCTGCGTCGGTACCCGGTACTGCAGCAACAACTGTCCTTACAAGGTGCGCTATTTCAACTGGTACGCCTATAGCAAGAAGGCATTCCCCGAGCCGCTCAATTTGCAACTCAATCCCGATGTGACGGTCCGCGCGCGTGGCGTGATGGAGAAGTGCACGTTCTGCATTCAGCGAATCCGCGGCGCGCAGAACCAGGCGCGGCTGGAGGATCGCTCCCTCCGCGATGGTGACGTTCAGACCGCTTGCGCTCAATCCTGTCCGTCCGGCGCGATCGTGTTCGGCAACGTGCGAGACGCCGAAAGCAGGGTCGTCAAGGCGGGGGCCGATCCCCGAGGCTACCACGTGCTGGAGGATCTCAATGTGCGGCCTGCGGTGACCTACCTCGCCAAAGTCAATTTCCGGTCGGAGGCCTGAGCCATGACTGCTATCGCTCACGACCCGAAGCCGATCACCCAAACTCACGCGGACGTGACTCGGGACATCGTTCAAACCCTGGGGACGCCGAGTCGCGGGTACTACCTCGCGCTCTTCACGGCCGTCGCCATGTTCTTGGTTGGTGTGGGAACCTTTGTGGCGCTGCTCAAGGAAGGGTTGGGCCTCGCGGGCTACAACCCGCCGGTCATGTGGAGCGTGTACATCACGACCTTCGTGTTCTGGGTCGGCATCGGCCACGCGGGCACGTTGATCTCGGCGATTCTCTTTCTGTTCCGCTCCCCGTGGCGTACGGCCGTCTATCGCTCGACGGAAGCAATGACGGTGTTCGCGGTTATGACGGCCGGCTTGTTTCCCATCATCCACATCGGCCGGCAGTGGATCTTCTACTGGCTCTTGCCATATCCCAATGCACGCTTCCTATGGCCGAATTTTAAGTCGCCGCTGATCTGGGACGTATTCGCCATCGGGACCTACCTCACCGTTTCGACGACGTTCCTCTGCGTCGGCCTGGTCCCCGACATTGCTGCCGTGCGGGACAAAGTGTCCGGGTGGCGAAAGAAGGTCTATCAGATCTGCTCGATCGGCTGGACCGGAGCCGATAGCCAATGGAGGCATTACTCGCGCGGCTACCTCTATCTCGCCGCCCTCGCCACTCCGCTGGTACTCTCGGTCCACTCCGTCGTCTCCTGGGACTTCGCGATGTCGATCATCCCCGGCTGGCACGGGACCATCTTCGCGCCGTATTTCGTGGCCGGCGCCATTTACTCCGGTGTCGGAATGGTGCTTACGCTCCTGATTCCGCTGCGCAAAGTGCTCAAGCTCGATCACATGATCACGTCATACCACTTCGACAATTTGGCGAAGCTCACGCTCTTCACCGGATCGATCCTGTTTTACGCCTACATGATGGAATACTTCATCGCGTGGTACAGCGGGAACACTTTTGAGCAAACCACGTTCTTCCGTCGCGCGTTCGGTCCGATGTGGTGGGCCGGGTGGACGATGATCATCTGCAATGCGGGGGTCTCCCAGCTGTTGTGGTTCAAGAAGATCCGAGTCAACTTGACCTCGCTGTTCATCATCTCGATTTTTATCAACATCGGGATGTGGTTCGAGCGGTACGTCATCATTGTGTCGTCGTTGAGCAACGACTTCTTACCCTTCGCCTGGGGTCAGATGAACCCGACGTGGGCCGATTGGGGGATTCTGTTGGGGTCCTTCGGTTGGTTCGGTATGTATTTCATCCTGTTTGCCCGGACCTTCCCGATCGTGGCGATCCAGGAAATCAAGGAAATGATTCCGATGCCGCGGCGCCGAAGCGGAGGAGCGCACTAAATGGCCAAGAATCTGCCCGGAGTGCTCGCGTCCTTCGAGCATATCGATGCAGCAGTCGATGCGATTCGAGGTCTCAAAGCCAAAGGCTTCCAGGACCTCACCGTCTACAGCGCAGCCCCGAACCACGAACTCGACCAGGTGTTGGCGCAACCCATCAGCTGGGTGCGCCTCTTTACCCTGGTCGGTGGCCTCACCGGATGCACCGCGGGGTTCGCCATGACGATCTGGATGTCCCGCGATTGGCCCCTACTGGTGGGGGGCAAGCCTATCGCCGCCATTCCCCCGTACGTTGTGCTTGCCTTCGAGTTGACGATTCTGTTTGGTGCCATGTTCACGGTGGCTGGCATGATCATTCTCTCGGTGGCCCGGTCTCTTCGCGGCCGCCCCTACCATCCGCGGTTCAGCGA
>JANYKV010000122.1 GCA_025358055.1 Gemmatimonadota bacterium | reverse complement strand
CAGACATCATCCCCCCCTTGTTCAGGGCCATCCTCTGGCTGAGAACAGCCGGCGAGAACTCTCCCTGCTTGGATCACTTTGCCTCGCGAGATCCGGGGCGTGAAGGGTGTGTCAGTTCGTGTGTCATTTCAAAGCGCGCATGGCGCACTTCTTGGCTCTGTCGCGTGCGCACCATGCACGCGGGAATGCGCGCTACAGCGCGGTTTCGCAGAATACGGGGCGGGGTAAGGCTTAGGCATCGACAAACCAAACGTTCGCCTCGTGGTGCATTGGACGATGCCGGCCAGTCCGGAATCCTATTACCAGGAGGCCGGGCGGGCCGGACGGGACGGAGCGCTCGCTCGGTGCGTGCTGTTGTACGACCGCAAGGATGCCCACTTCGCCGAACGCCAGTTGTCGGTCACGTTTCCGGATCAGGCGCTGGCCGAGTCCGTGTGGGAAGATCCCTCAAAGCGAAGTCGGGTGCCAAGTCGGGTCCTCGCCTCGATCGATCGCCTCGAACGGGAGTTGCATCCCGGCCGAGTATCAGTGAATTGGGCACCCGTGGCATTGCGACTCAAGAGCGCCAAGACACGCATCGGCGTTCTCAAATCGTACGCGGAGTCTTCTCAATGCCGGCGGGCCACAATGCTGCGATACTTCGGAGAGCGCGAGGGAAATTGTGCCGGCTGCGATCGGTGCCGGAGGGTCCCGCGGTCGCGAAGCGTCGATCGCACGGTCGAAGCCCGGATTACCCAGCTTCGGAACCTCCTCCGGGGGCGCCAAACGGCCTGGGGTGGGTGCGTTCTCGATCCCTCGGCCCTGCGAAATCTCGCCCAAACGCCGCCCGAATCGGCCGAAGCACTTGCGGCTCGTCCCGGTGTCGGTCCGGTGTTGGCCGAGCGATACGGCGGGCTCATTCTCCGGGCACTCGGCGTGACGGTCGATGCGGATAGCGATGCGTTGGTGGACGGGAGTCGGTTGCTCGCGGTGCTCGTGCAATGGCGGCAGCGGGTGGCACGGGCGATGGGTCTACCGGGCTATGTGGTGGTGGGCGAGCATGTGCTACTGGCGATTGCAGCCGGTCGGCCGTGGGATCGTGCGGCACTCGCCAAGGTGCCGGGAGTGGGTCCGCGGTTTCTGGCCAAGCATGGAGCCGAGATCCTCAGTATCGTAACCGAGGCATGTAGCGAAAGAGTTTGAGAGTCGCCCAGTGCCGGCGCCAGCGAAGGACGCGTGTCGCCGAATCGGAGCGGAACGCCTTCGCAATCCGCTCTCATTTGAGTCGGACGGCCAGCCAATCCGCCATTGCTCCGAGTACATCGGTCCGAACCTTGGCCGAAGGGAGTTTCCCGTAGCCCGCCGGATTCCCCGACGGATCCTCCACGAAGAGGTGGTTGGCGTTCGAAAACACCCGCATCGTGACATCGCGGTTTCCGCCGGCCTTGAACGCCCGGTCCAGCTCGGGCGCCTGATCCGCCGTGACCTGTTGGTCGGTGGCGCCCTGCAGGATGAGCACGGGGGTCTGTACCCGCTTCGCCGTGGCAATTGGATCGTAATCGAGGAAGAAGCGCAGCCAGGGTATGGCGGCGGCCGCCGAATCGAGAGAGTGGTGCGCGATTCGCATCAACGAATCCAGCGAGCCGGGCTTGTATGTGGGCGAGTGCTCGATCGCATATCGATTCTGAAAGTCGATGATCGTTCGGCCGGTTTGCGCGGGGCCAGCCATCAGCACGACACCCTTGAGTTGGGGATCGGTCGCGGCGACCATCGGGCCGATGAGGCCGCCTTCACTGTGCCCCACCAATCCAAGCTTCGCCGCGTCGATTTCAGGAAGCGTCCGGAGATAGGCTAGCCCCGCGCGAATGTCATCCGCAAAGTCCGCGCTGGTGGCTGTGGCCCCGTCGCCCGTGGAACGGCCGAAACCCCGGTCGTCCATGCGGAGCACCGCAATTCCCCGTCGTCCAAGCGTATCGGCGAGTTGGCGGAACGGCCGGTAGCCGCCCGGAACGATCGAGATATACTCATCTCGGTCCTCGAGGCCCGAACCGGTGATCGTCACGATCGCAGCGACTCTGTGCGTCGCCGAGGCGCCGGCCGGCAGCGTCAAGGTGCCGGCTAGGGTGTGCCCCATTTTGGTGGGCACGGTGACGTCGCGGGCCTGGTACGGTGCGCCGGCCGGGGGTGAGTAGTCGGCCTTCGTCGCCGTCAACAGTCCGGCCGTGGACTTCCCGACCACAATGGTCACGTTTTGGGATGGAATGACACCGCCGAGAAACCAGCCGTCACGATCGATGGCGAACCGGCTAACCGAGCCCGCGAAATGGATGACTACCGAATCGGGGCCAGCTTTCTTGATGTTCACGAGGATCGTTTCGCCTCCGCTCACCATGAACATCGGGACATCGACCGAGTCGCCTCCGATGGCTCGGGCCCGGGCCACGGCGAGCTCCATCAATGCAAACGACGGATTGATGTACGGGAGCGCTCCCGGTTTCGTCGGAAGCCGCTGGGTGCTCTTGACAGTGCCGGTCGTGATGTTTGCGACGACGCTGTCGGCCCGAATTGCCAGCGATACCATTTGCCGGGCCGGGCGGTCCGAGGCATCGCTCGCAGTTCGAAACTCGTTGTCGAACTGAATCACGAGCCCATCTTTGGTGAGCGTCGTGATGTAGTTCGAGCGCTGGTTCACCGGTTTGAACAACACCTCGCCCTTGAGTTCCGTGACCGTGCGCGTATAGCGCTCAATCGCAATCGTGTCGGTGGGAGTTCGGAGGATGAGCACTCGCGGTTGGGGCGATTGTCCAAACAGTGCCGTGGGAGCGAGAGCAAGTGCGACGATCGACAAGGTCGACAGGTGCTGCATTGGGTTGGTCCTCATGGTGTGGAGTCTTTCGCGGGCGATCCCGGCTTGAGCCAAAGTTTGGCACCCGACGTTGCGTCCGTGAGTCGAACAGACGGTACACCGGTTTCCGTGAGATTGATGGCAGCGGCCGTTTGCCCTTGTGGCGTGAACAAGAACACTCCCGGCGTTCCACTCGGCGAGAGCCCGATGTCCGTTCGAAGTCTTCCGACCGTGTCGTAGACCGAGAGCCCTACACCGGCCGGGGAGGTTCCCAGGATGGCCATGTTGCGGCCGAGCTCGTCGAGAAGAATGAATCGCTGGGCGAAGATGGTGCGACTTCCAATCGCGTTGATGAGGTAGCCTGCCGCGATCGCCACCAGCACCACGAGCCCCCAAAGGAAAAATCGCAAGCGCAGGAGTCGCGTCTCGGCCAATCGAAGGCGTTCCCCGAGTTCGGCAAGGGTCGGTCCGGGGATATTGGTGTCTGGCATCCGAATGTCTCGTTGGCGTCGAGGAGTCGTCGGGGAACCTAACACGGACGGATTCTCGGGCCAATCGCGCGGCGGGGATGTCCCTGCTCCTTGCGTCGGGGCCTCAGTCGGCCCATCGTTCTCCTCGTTGCTGAGGAGCACCTCGTGGACTGTCGCAGGCGACCGGCGATCGGCGCGTCGCCCCCTCTCACCATTCTAATCACAGGCCCTCTCCAATGGACGATTCCCTATACTTCGAGCATCAGCACCTTCAGGTGCGCGACATGGTATGCGATTTTGCCAAAACCCACGTCGCCCCGGTCGCGCGGGAACTGGATCGCACCTCCACCTTCCCTTGGGAAAATATCAAGCGCATGGGGGAGCTTGGTCTCCTCGGGGTTCCCTGGAGCGAAGAGCTGGGGGGCGCGGGGATGGATCAGATGTCCTATTACATCACCATCCATGAACTCGCCAAGGTCGATGCGTCACACGGCCTCACCGTAAGCGCCCACACCAATCTCGGTACTTCTCCGATCGTCGAGTTCGGAACCGACGCGCAGCGAAGTCGGTATGTGCCATTGCTCGCGTCGGGCCAAGTGATGGGTGGGTTCGGCCTCACCGAGCCCGGGGCCGGCAGCGATGCCGGCAGCACGGCGACGACCGCGGTGGAAAAAAGCGATCACTACCTCCTGAATGGCTCGAAGATATTCATCACCCACGCCGGGGTCGGTGAAATCTTTTCGGTTACCGCCCGGACCACGCCCGGGCAAGGGAATCGAGGGATTACCAGTTTCATCGTGACCAAGGACACGGTCGATTTGGATGCCTGCCGGGCCCTCGGGGTGGGCCATGTGGAGAATCTCCCCAAAGTTCGCGGCGTGTCGGCGGGGAAGAAGGAAGAGAAAATGGGATGGCGGGCTAGCGATACCCGAGAGCTCATCCTGGAAGACGCCATGGTGCCCAAGGAGAATGTGCTGGGGACAGTGGGGCAGGGGTTCGTCAATTTTCTCAAAACATTAGACGGGGGACGAATCGGCATTGCTGCTCTCTCCCTCGGAATCGCCGAAGGTGCATATGAGGAGGCGCTCAAATACGCCGCGACCCGGAAACAGTTCGGTAAGCCGATTGGAACCTTCCAGGGCGTGAGCTTCAGCCTCGCCGACATGGCCACGGAAATCGAAGCGGGCAAACACCTGCTCTACAGCACCGTACGGCTTAAAATGAGCGGCAAGCCGTTCAAGAAGGAAGCGGCCATGGCCAAGCTCTATTGCTCTGAATTGGCCATGCGGACCACCACAAAGGCGGTACAGATCTTTGGGGGGTACGGGTATACCGCGGACTATCCGGTAGAGCGAATGATGCGCGATGCGAAGGTGTGCGAAATAGGGGAAGGCACCAGCGAGATTCAACGGATTGTGATCGGACGGCACATCCTGGGCGACCTGCTGCACGAGCCCGGTCGTTAGCCATCCGGCTGGATTGTTGCTCTAAATGGCGTGCTAGCATATATTTACGTTATGCGATCCACGTTTGGTGCTTCCAACTTCCGAGCGGTGCGCGCCCTCCCCGGGCTCGCGGGCACGGTCGCATACGGTTGGTTCCATTTCCTTGGACACTTGCCTCAATTCTTCCGAATCTGTCCTGGTTTCCTCAGGGGACAGCTCTCCCAGGTGAAAGCGGCTATACGGCAACCGGAAGCCACCGACCAAACGGAGTCGGTCGCTTCCAGTACCGAACAGGGTCGCGTACCTCAGGGTGAGCTTTCTCGGCCAGGCCTCCCGGAGCGGTCGCGCTCCAGGGCTATTGGAAGAGTGGTGCGGGGTCCTGCATCTGCGTCCGTCCGCCGAACCCGCGGATGGAACGCTCCGACCATTCCACAAACCAGACGGGTCATCCACCCTCGGCGACGGCCGTGGGGTAGGGGTTCGTGGCCCGGACCGGTTGGGGATTCACGGCTTGAAGCGCGAAATTCTCATCAATGGAGGCCAACGCGAGACGCGCGTGGCCATTCTCGAGGACGATCGGTTAGTCGAACTTCTCGTTGACCGTCCCGACCATCGTCGGACGGTCGGGGACATTTACCTCGGCAGGGTAGAGGCGGTTCTTCCAGGAATCCAAGCCGCGTTCGTCGACATCGGCCAGGAGAAGAGCGCGTTTCTCCACGCCTCGGACCTGCTCGAACCGGAAGACGACGAAGAGCCCGGCGAGCGTGACGAAGAAGCGGACGATGAGCCACCGGAGGTATCCGGCGACGCCCCACCCGCTCCAGAGGCAGATGCCGAGCCGGAGCCTCCCGCAGGTCGCGAGCGGCGCCGATCTCGCCGGGGTGGCCGCGGTGGCGGAGGCGGGGGAAGCGGAGGAGGGCCGGAAGAACGGAGCGTAGCCCGAAGCGAGGGTCGCCAGCGGGAAGTGAGTCCCCGCCGGGCACTTCCCAATATCGCGG
>JANYKV010000120.1 GCA_025358055.1 Gemmatimonadota bacterium | reverse complement strand
TTGGCTTGATTCTGGCGATCGCGGTGGCGACTGTTGGATTGAAGACCATACGTGCGCAAGATGCGTCGAACCGGATTTGCTATGCTTGTGTCGTTGACATACCCGATTCGTGGTGTACCACCGCCGCTCCCGGCGCTGGCGGCTACCCAACGTGCAATACCGTTTTTGTTGGAGGGCACTGGCAATGTCAGCCAAGCGGTGTACCGTGCAATCCGTTCTTTCGGACCGATGTGGACGGTGATGGAACGGTCTCAGGAGCCTCAAAGGGAAGCCTGAGTATTGGAAGGTGGGGGACGGACGTTGAACGTCAGGACAGGCTGATGCTCGGCTCGTTCTTTGCCATGGCTGACGGGGCGAAGGCGAGGAACTGCAAAGGGCTGGTGGTCGCGCGCTCGTATGGTCGGGATCAAGGCTTGAAGACGAGGCGGGGACTCCAGCGCATTTCCGTTTGAGTGCACGAAACGATCAGAGCTGCGCAAGGACCCAGGTTTAAGCTCTGAACTGAAGGCAGGTTCATCGGGCCAGAGGTTGGGCCGTTCTTTTCCGCCGAGGAAACAACATCAATTCTGGCCGCAAGGTGCCAGCGACCAGAGATATCGGATCAATGAGGTGCAACAAGAGCGCGTGCCCATAGCCAAAAGACCGATGGCATCTCGTGATCTCGGCGGATGTGGAGGCCGGGTTGATCTGGTTTGCAACGCCCCACCTCCGATCTGAATATTGCGAATTCTCAAGCCAGCGACATCTGGGACGCTGGCATGAGCCTACGTCATTGCGTCCGACAAACCGGGGAGGCGGGAATGCGAGTTTTGCAAGTGCAGAGGTTTCTCTGGCTCCTGACCCCCATGCTGACGGCACCCATCCTGGCTCAAGGACCGGACTCGGCGAGGACATTGGTAGGGTGGGTTTCGGATTCGGCAGCTACGCCTGTGACCCTCGCCGATGTCGAAGTGGTGGGCCTCGGCCGACACGCTCAAACCGATTCAAAGGGTCGGTTCCGGCTCGAGAAGATCCCAACCGGACCGACCACTCTGCGCGTGCGTAGACTGGGGTTCCTCCCCATCACCATGTCGGTTCCGGCGGTGCACACCGAAGGGGATTCACTGCACGTTGTCTTGCTTGCGGCTGCGGCCAAACTGCCGGAGTTGAAGGTGGAGGCCGAAGGGGGCGATGTGTTCAATCGCGCGAAGTACGCGGACTTTTTTCGCCGCCGAACTCTTGGCATCGGCACCTTCCGATACGGGCCGGAGATTGAGCGAATGCATGCGATGCACACGCCGAAGCTGCTGCGAGATATCCCCGGGGTGCATCTGAGCTTTGGAACGATTGCCGCGGGGGTGGCCAACCAATTCTCCATCAGGTTCCCACGCTGCACCGGGCCATCGCACAACATTACGGTATATTTGGACGGCCAACGACTTTATGGAAGGGAAGGGCAGACTCCAGAAGAGGAGGCGTATCTCCTCCTCGATACGATTCCCCCGGATCGGGTTCAAGCGATCGAGGTGTTCCGAGGAGTTTCTCAAATTGCTGGTGAGTTCTTGGACAACGCGTGCGCCGTCGTGTCGGTTTGGACCAAGTAGAGGTCAACGAATATCGGCCGTGAATTTCTCGAAAGCGATCAATGGAGGACCCTAGCCATGCGCCCCCTCTCCAAGTTCCGCAGCCGGCGATTGATTCCCTGCACGGTTGCGGTCTCCCTGCTGGCCGCCTCCACACCACCGCTCCCGTGCGCAGGATTCGACCGCTAGGCAACCGCCACCGGCAACAGTGCTCCGCCTGGCCGGCCGCGTGGTCGACCACGCGAATCGCGGAATCCTCGGCGTGGAATTCCTCCTCGACGGACCCGAGCCTCACTTCCTTGGGCGAAGTCAGGATGATGGCCCTTTCGACCTGACCAACGTACCCGCCCAAAGGGGTAAATTGTTGGTTCGGCGCATTGGGTATCACCTGGGCGGCGCTTGAATTCGACGCCGACGCCGCCCAGCATGGTGATATCACGATCGTCCTAACCGAGTCCCCACAACAGCTTCCTGAGATCGCGGTCCGCGGCCTCGAGGTCAAGCCGCTCCGATACGCCTGGACCACCAAGTATGACGATTTCTTTCGCCGGCGGAAACTCGGGGCGGGCCACTTTATCTTGCGGGACGACATCGACCGGAAGGGCGCCTTTCGCACCGTGGAGTTACTCGAGCGAGTCCCGGGCGTCCGCGTCGCGATACGCGCCCGAGGCGACCCAGCAGGCACCACCGCCCGTTTCAGCCGATGTAACACGCCGCCCCGGGTGAGCGTATGGATCGATGGCCAGAAGATGATCCAGCAGATGCGACCAGGCGGGCAAGAAGAGGCTGGAGTCCGGCTGCGACCAAGATCTGTCGACGAACTTAACGACCCCAACCCACCGCCGCCGCCGACGTCGATAGTTGCGGAGATGCTGGATCGCATCGACCCCACGCAGATCGAGGTGATGGAGGTCTACCAGGGACCCGGCATCATCCCGGCCGAGTATCTCGATGACAGCTGTGCGGTGGTCGCCATCTGGACGAGAGCCGGGGGAAAAAAACTGAATTTGCGTCGCCGTTCAACAAGGCGGGCCAATCGCAACGGAATAAGCCCGAATCGCTAGTGCGCATCGGACGTTACGCCCTCGGGGCCTTCGCGGTTGCTTGCCCTATTTGATGTTCGTTGAACAAACCCAATGAAACGCGGTTGCACTCACCCGGTTCAGATTTTCACCGCGAAGGTGCAAAGACCGCAAAGGACTCGTAACCCTTGGCGCACTTGGCGTCTTTGCGGTTACTGCCTTTTTGATGTTCACTGCAAAAGAACGAACGCAACAACGCTGGATTGGGTCGCCGAACTCACCGCTCCGCCCAAATTCGCCGCGCTGCGCCGATCTGATCGAGCACGATTCGTCGTTCGGCCTCCGTATTGTACCGCGTATCCGCCTTTGCATCGGCCTCCAGACGATCGATCCACGCCAGGAAATACCGGGCCGACTCGGCGGAGCGAATCGGCTTGCCGTCGACGATGATGTAAATCGGGCTCGTCGTTCCGAAAGGATAGATGTCGAGCGTCGGGTAGGTCGAATGCGGAGAATAGGCCCGGAACGCGCACCACGTACTTCGGTCGACCGGAACGTCGATGGAGGTACTCGTGGGTTGATTCGGACCCACCGGCACCGTGGCGACCACCGTGCCGTTGCAAATGAGTTCGGCTTTCTCCACCAGCACGATCGACCTCATCGTCACCCGCGCCTTCAACGTATGGCGCCCGGCGGGCAGCCTAATCTCGTCGCCGATGCCGTGCCCATCCAACGTGAATTCGAGCACCGGACCATTTGTCGCGATCGTTCGCCCGGCTTTCAGGCCGGTGAGAAAGCTCGCATGCGTGAGTTCGCCGTTCACTTTCACAAATACGCGATTGAGCCCAACCGGCCCGCGTAGCGACGCGAAATTGCCCATGAAATCCGTGCCGGCGCCCGCCGGAATCCGAAACCCAGCATTGAGCGCTCGGTACCACACCTCCGCGGTCGCGAGGTGATCGCTGAAACCCACGATTTCCATGTAGTCCACTTTCCCGAGCGCGATATCGACCGGAAACTCGTCGTGAAGCGGCGCGGTTTGATCCGCGGGGTCCGGAATGGATTCGAACGGATGCACGTAACCCGAGATTCCGCCTTGCGCGGCCGCCAAGTCGTGAACGGTCGCATTGGTTGGGTAGAGGCTCGCGGCGGCGGTGTTGTCGTACGCCGCATAACCAGGAAGCATGATATGGTCGCCCAAACCCAAGAGCCCAGTATGGCCCCAGTAACTGGTGTGATACTCCTGATCGTGCACCAGGAGATACGACGGAGTGGACGCGGGGTCGGGTCGACCGGTGAAGTAGCTGATGTCCGGAAAGCGTCCCTCTTTGTTCACGATCAGGTTTTCGACCACGTGGACGTCTTCGGCCCGCGCTTGCAGAGCGAGATGGCGCGGATCGTTGCGGTAGTGGCCACCATAGTTCATGTGGGTGTGGAGATCGCCGCTGTACCAACCCTTGGCGGGAAGATCGATCAATCGTTTGAGTGAAACTCGAAGATCGACTGTTGCGTTCGCATCGATCGTGACCTGCTGAACCGCACGCTGATATTCGAGCCCCCGGGAGACCTCGACGGTGTAGGGTCCGGCCGGGAGAGTGATGCGGCTGGTTCCCTCCGCGTGAAAGTACCCCACCTCATACTTCCGCTCGGTTCGATCAAAGCCGTCATCCGCATGGCGCCACGCGTCGTCGGGCGCAAAGCTTCTGCCGTCCGGACCGGTGACCGACACTCGAGCCGCAATGCGTTTTCCCGCCGCATCGACAATGGTGATCGCAATGCCACCGACGGATTCGCGATAGCGCCGGGTGCGGATGTCGACTTTCGTCCGTCGAGCGCCGGGTAAATCGAGAACCCAAAGAGAAGTGTTTCCGCCCTGGTTCGAGATGTACGCAATGTGACGGCCATCGGGCGACCATCGGGGCTCCGTATTGTCGAACTCGCCATAGGTGAGCTGGAGCGGATTCTCTCCGGCGGCAGCAATGAGCCACAGCTGATTCCATTGCCGGCCGACATACGAGGAGTAGACGACACGTTTCCCGTCCCGGGACCAATCCGGCCGCATTTTCCAGGTGGTCTCTTCGTCGTGCACGGGTTGGAGCTCCGCGCCGGTGCGCGCATCCATCCGCCACAATCCGCCGGAGCCCCAAACGTGCCCTCGGTTGGAAACGACCATCAGCGCGCGCCCATCGGCCGACCAGGTGGGTGAGAGATAGTGGTCGTACACGCTGTAGTAGTATCGGGGAAGATGGCTGTCGATGTCGGTTGTCAGGCGCACCGCGGGGCCTTCGGCCTGCCCCTTGTCGAGTGGTAAGACGAAAATGTGCCAGTGTCCCGAAAAACTGGTGGAGACGTACGCAAGTCGCCGGCCGTCCGGCGACCATCGCGGCTCGAGGTTCACCGACCCATCCGCCACCACCGCTTTCGCCTGCCCAGTTGTGAGATCGAGGACCCACAATTCCAGCGCATCGTTCCGGTAGGAGGTATAGACCACATACCGTCCGTCGGGAGACCAATCGGGCTGATAGTCGTAGGCTCCACTGGTGAGATCCACTGCGTCGGTGGCCCCCACGCGCTGCCGCCATAAGGATCCCTGCATGCAATAGATGAGCTCGGTGCCATCCGGCGACCAGGTCACCGCGCTGGGTCCGCTCGTCACCTGCGGTAGGTACATCTCTCGGAAGTAGTAGTTGTGCGGGACCTTGATTTGTTTGAGCACCGTCTGCCGCTGAGCGGAAAGCGGCAGCGATGCAACGCCGACAAAGCAGGCGGTGATCGAGAGACGAAGTAGCAGGGACTTGGTAGTCGGCATATGAAACGTCTCTTTCGCTCCGAGAGCAATGTTGGGGTCGGTCCTTGCGAATAGGTGGTCTATCCGTCCGCGGCGAGTGCCGCCGCGGGCGGCGGCGAGGAATCTCAAGCTCTGGGTGACACCTCAGCCCTTCAGGAAAAACTTCTGCGGATCCAGCACCTCCCGCAGCAGTCGCAACTCTTCCGGCCCGGGAGGCTCCACCGTGCCCAGGGTTGCAGCCGATTGGAGGGGCCAGCCAACGCCGGCCCGGACCTCGGCGACCTCGACCCCCGGGTAGAGCGCCATCAGTACCATCTCGCCGGACTCTGGATCGGGTTGGAGAATCCCGCGGTCGGTGATGATCCGGACCGGTCCGGCTCCCGGCATGCCGAGTTCACGACGTGAGCGCCCGTGGCATCGCTGGCCAGGGGAGGTGATGAAGTCGACAGTTTCGGGGAAAATCCGCGGTGACAAGGCACTCACGATGAGCGTCCGTTGGGCGTGCACCGCGATCTCCGCGGCGCCGCCACTGCCCGGCAACCGAATCCTCGGATGGGAATACGCGCCGATCACGGTGCTGTTGATATTGCCGTATCGATCGATCTGCGCGCCTCCCAAGAAGCCCACTTGGATTCGCCCGTTCTGGAGGAAACACTGAAAGACGTCGGCCATGCTGCAGACCATGAGAGAATCGGTGACCAGCGCGGGATCTCCGATCGATACCGGGAGGCGTTCAGGAACGGCCCCGATGGCACCCGATTCATAGATGAGCACCAAGCCCGGCGCATGGGTGAGGCGCGCCAAGTTGCAGGCCAGGCTCGGCAGCCCGATCCCGACGAACACCACTTCGTCATCACGAAGTTCCCGCGCTGCGACGCAGGCCATGAGCTCAGTTCGGGAATACCCGCTAATACCCATAGTTCACTCCCGCACACACACGCTCCTTTGCGCGAAGCCGCTCGGCCGTGCCCGGCATTTTGGCGAGATATTCCGCCCGATTTCGGACGCCATACACATATTCGTCGAGATAGGCATCCATGCGACCAACGTCGCGCGAAATGGCTTCCCATGCCACGTAAAAATCGTTGTCGCGATCGTAGTATCCTTGGGCATACGATGGATGCGCGCCCCAAGGCTCCACCACCACCGCATCGACGATCATCCCGGGAATCAACGTGCGATTGGGATCGGCTCGAATGACCGACTCATCCACCAGCTGCTCGACGACAACGACCACCCGGTCGGACGCGAACGCGGCCTCTTTCTGCACCCCCATCAATCCCCAGATTTGTGCGTTGCCTTGCTCGTCGGCGCGCTGCGCGTGCACGATCGTAACGTCGGGGTTGAGCGCCGGGACGGTCGCGAGAACTTCCCCGGTGTATGGACAGGTGACCGATTTGATGGCCGGGTTCACCGTGGGGAGGTCCGTCCCCATGTAGTTTCGGAGCGGCCAGAACGGCAGCCGCGCGGCCCCGGCGCTGAACCTCGCTACCATCCCGAAATGGGAATATTCTTCGATCTCGAGATCCGGACCTTGGCCCTCTACGGCGCGACGAAATGCGTGGAGCGAGCCGGCACCGGGGTTGCCCGCCCAGCTGAATACCAGCTTGGTGGCGCACCCGGCCGCGATCATCTGGTCGTAGATCAGGTCCGGCGTGAGCCGGCAGAGGGTGAGGTTCCGCCGCCGTTGGCGAATAATTTCGTGGGCCGCCGCGAACGAGATGAGGTGCGTGAAACCTTCGATGACCACGATGTCACCATCGTGAACGTGCGAGGCGATCGCCTCGCTCATCGAGACCAGTTTGGACTTCACTGTTTCCCGTTCAGGGTCCGCAGGCAGTCTTCGATTATCCCCAAGCCGGTCTCGACGTCATAACTGTCGAGGACGAGGGGCGGTGCGAGGCGCAGCGTGCTCTTCCCGGCGCTCAGCAACAAGAGCCCGCGGGCGAACGCCCGGTTGACGAGATCGTGCACCGCCTCCGAGGCCGGCTCTCTGGTGTCCCGGTTCTTCACGAACTCAGCCCCGATCATGAGGCCCACTCCACGGACGTCTCCAATCACCCGAAACTTCTCGGCGAGACTTTTCATGCCGGCCAATAACAGCGAGCCCATCTTCGCCGCATTGGCCATCAGTTCGCTCTCCACCACGTCGAGCGTCGCGAGAGCGGCCGCGCAGCAGACCGGATTTCCGCCGAAGGTCGACCCGTGGGCGCCGGACTCCCACTTGGTCACCGACTCCTTCGCGATAATGGCGCCGATCGGCATGCCGGAGCCGAGTCCTTTGGCGACGCAAATCACATCGGGTTCGACCCCAACATGGTCGGCCGCGAACATCTTGCCGGTGCGGCCGATCCCGCTTTGGATCTCATCGAACACGAGGAGGATCCCGTACTTGTCGCACAGATCGCGAATCGCCTGCAGATACCCCGGCGGCGGGACGATATAGCCGCCCTCGCCCTGGATCGGCTCCACGAAGATCGCGGCGACGTTGTGCGGATCGACGTGCCGGGCGAAGAGATCCTGTTCCAAGGTCGAGACACAGTGAAGCTGACACGAAGGGAACGTCTTCCCGTAGTCGCAGCGGTAACAGTACCCGAACGGGACGTGATGAACGTCGGGAATCAGCGGACCGAACCCCGCGCGCTGCCGGACCTTGCTGGACGTGAGGCTCAGGGCACCGAGGGAACGGCCGTGAAACGCTCCTTTGAAGGCGATGAGCCCTGAGCGCCCGGTCGAGAAGCGGGCGAGCTTGATCGCGCCTTCGACCGCCTCGGTGCCCGAGTTCGAGAGAAACACTCGTTTCTTGCTGCTCCCCGGCGCCAATTTCGCGAGACGCTCGGCCAAAACCGCCATACTTTCGTAGTAGAAATCGGAACCACAAATATGGAGGAACCGCGCGGCGGCCTCTTGGACCGCGGTGACGACCTTCGGATGGCCGTAGCCGGTCGACGAGACCGCAATGCCGGCCATGAAATCGAGGAAGCGATTTCCGTCCACATCCTCCACCATCGCACCCTGTCCGCGAGCCACGACGAGCGGATACTCTTTGATGTAACACGAGGAAGTCCACGCCTCATCGCGCTCGACGATCGCCCGTGCCTTGGGGCCTGGCGGTGTCACGACGATTCTCGGATAGTCTTTGGTTGTCATACGGCTCTCTCAGGACTGCGTTGCGGGTCGCCCGGCGCGGTGGCCGGGTCTACGACGGTTCGACATTGCTCGCGCAGGAATTGCTGGACGTAATACGGGCCGCATCCCCCTTTGCCGGTCGAACCCGAGCCCTTCCAGCCGCAAAATGGTTGCGCCCCAGGCCACGCTCCGGTCGTGGCTCCCGACCGTTTGTTGGCATAGCACAACCCCGCTTCGACATCATCGAAGAAACGGGCGACCTCGGCTGGGTCGGAGGAGAAGATTCCGGCGGTGAGCCCAAAATCGGCGAGATTGGTCTCCGCGATCGCTTCATCGAGGCCGCTTACTTCACCAATCGCCAGGAAGGGCACGAACAACTCTTCGAAAAAGAGCGAGCTCTGGAGCGGCAACCTGGCAATCGTGGGAGCCACGAAATGACCTTTCGAGAAGACCGGCCCGCTGAGCCGGCTGCCACCGAGCAACACCTCGCCCTCCGACATCGTTTGTGACACCGCCCGCTCAAAACGGGCGACCGCGGCCGGATTGATCACGGGACCGAACCAGACGTCCCGTTGGGTCGGATCCCCCATGCGAATCTCGCGGGTCCGCTCAAGCAACCGTTCAAGAAAAGGAGCGGCGACCGTCCGATCTACGTAAACGCGCGACGTCGCACTGCACTTCTGGTTCTGCAAGCCAAACGCAGATCGCATAACGCCCTCGGCGGCGGCATCGAGATCGGCGTTGGACGTGACGATGGTCGAGTTTTTGCCCCCAAGCTCCATCAGGCACGGCTTCACCCAACGGCCGCTCAAGCCGTTGAAGATCCGCATCCCCACCCGCTTGGACCCCGTGAACACCACCCCGTCGATGCCGTCGTGTTGCCAGAGTGCGTCGCCCACCTCCATCCCTCGGCCGGAGAGATAGTTGAAGACGCCGGAAGGAACGCCCGCGTCGCGGTAGATCTCGTAGAGACGCAACCCCGTCCACGGCGTGTCCTCAGCGGGCTTGTACACGACCGTGTTCCCGCCCACCAGAGCAGCTGACGACATTCCGGCGCTCAACGCCAGCGGAAAATTGAATGGCGCGATGCAGGTGAATACACCGTAGGGACGGAGTACGTCTTCGTTGCGTTCATGCGGCGTCATCCGCGCCATTTCTTTCCGAAAGCCGTCCGCCTGCTCGGTTTGGGTGCAGTAGTAATCGATGAGATCGGCTGCTTCTTCCGCATCGCCCATCGACTCCAGCCGGTTTTTCCCAACTTCGATACTCATGAGCGCGGCGAGATCGAATTTGCTCTCGCGAATGAGCGTGGCCGCCCGGCGCAGCACCCGGACCCGTTCTTTCCACCCCCCGCGCTCCCACGATTTCTGAGCCCGTCGAGCGGCCTCCACCGCGGCGGGGACGTTCTCCGCGGTGGCGGCCGAGAATTTCCCGAGAATGAGGCTCTTCTCGATCGGTGAGGTATCGACCAGGGCGTTCCGCGGCAAGACCACCGCGCGGTCCCCGATGTAAATCGGGTAGAACTTCCCAACGTCAGCGCGGACGCGGTCCAGCGCTTCATCGAACCAACGGTGGAAAAGGTCGAGATCGGCGTTCGCGGACGTATACGTGATCTTCGGAATGGCGGTCATGCCGTGGTCTCCAGAGTCCCCACCGTCTGCTCCAACGCCTGAGAAAAGAGCCGCACCATCTCATCGATCTCGTCCACTGAAATGATGAACGGCGGCGCCAACATCGCCAGGTCGCCATCGACGCCGTTCGCGTGTCCGACGTTGGGCCAAACGATTAGCCCGGCCCGAAGCGCCGCCTCGGCAAACCGCTCCGCGAACTTGAGTTTGCGTGGAAACGGCGCTCGGGTGGCTTTGTCGTGGACGAACTCCACGCCGGCCAACAACCCTCGGCCTCGCACATCGCCCACGTGCGGCAGACCGGCCAGCGAGCCAAGCTTCTGATGGAACTCCGGGCCGAGGGCGGCGCAACGTTCCACGAGCCGATGGGACCGCAGGTACTCGACCGTCGCGAGTCCGGCCGCGGCCATCACCGCGTGGAATGAGAACGTCTGCGCATGCATCAATGCACCGCTCCCTCGCGCGATCGGATCTACGATCCGTTGGGGCGCCACGACGGCCGAAAGAGGTGCGTACCCGCCGCTGATTCCCTTGCCGATCGTGAGAATGTCGGGAACCACGCCATACTGTTCGATGGCAAACCAGGTCCCCGTTCGTCCGCCGCCGCACAACACCTCGTCGGCAATGAAAAGCACCTGGTGGCGGTCGCAGATGTCGCGGACTCGACGGTAGTAGTCCGGCGGCGGGACCGAGGCACCGGTCGATGAGCCTCCCACCGGCTCGGCAATGAACGCCGCCACCGTCTCCGGGCCTTCCTTCTGGATCGCTGCTTCCAAAGCCTGCCCATCGCAGGCCGAGCAGTAGGGCGCCACGCCTCGGCAGTCGCATCGGTAGGAGTACGGAGCCGGAACTTGCCGCACATCCACAAGCCACGCGCCATAGAATGTTTTGTAATGCTGGCGAGCGGACGCCGATAGCGCCAGCATGGTGTTCCCGTGATAACCCGGGCGCAGGGCCAGCAGTTTCGTCTTGGACGGAACCCCGGTCTCCACCCAGTATTGTCGCGCGAGCTTCAAAGCAGCCTCGACGGCTTCCGAGCCACTGCACAGGAAGTAGACCTTGTCCAAGTCACCTGGGGCCAAAGCCGCGATCTCGGCCGCAAGCCGCTCGACCGGTTCAGTGGTGAACGAGGCCGCGCTAACGTAAGCCACCTTCGCGGCCTGGGCCCCCATGGCTTCGGCCACCTCGCGGACCCCATGGCCAAGGTTGGCGACGAAGGCTCCGCCGGAGCCGTCTAGGTACTTATGTCCTTCGCTGTCAAAGAGATAGCAGCCAAAGCCGTGCGTGATCAACGGAAACTCTCGGGAGAGCTTCCGGTAGAAGACGTTGCTGTTCGGATAACGGTAGGCTGACATGGTTCAGGGGTTCGGGAGGCCGGAATGTGGGTAGCTGTTGCCATCGGCGCCAGGGGGAGCCGGCGCTGAGCGGCGCTCCCTTCCCTTCCCGGCGGCTGCGGCTTACATCTCTGATTGCACCGCTAGACATCTTCCCTTAGATGCTTTCGACCGCAGGTATCCGCGTGAACCCAACTGTCTCAAGTGAGGAGGCAGGGACCCAGGGTCCCGCGCTCCGCCGCACCATCGGCCGGTGGGGTCTAACGGCCCTCGTCCTCAATTCAATCATCGGAAGCAGCATTTTCGTCCTCCCGGCTACCCTCGCGGGCAAGCTCGGAGGAATGAGCCCGATCGCCTGGGCAGTGGCCGCGGTGGGAATCGGTGTCACGGTTGCATGTTTCGCGGAGGTCTCTTCGCGATTTAGTGAGGCGGGCGGGCCGTATCTCTTTGCCCGAGAAGCGTTCGGTCCGTTCGTGGGAATTCAAACCGGCTGGGTTTCCTACCTTATGCGGCTTGCTTCGAACGCCACGAACTGTAACGTGCTGGTGATCTACCTCGGAGAATTCTGGCCTACTCTTCGGCCTGGTCCCGAAGCCGCGATCGTGATGGCGATCGTCCTAGGGTTGTTGGCCGTGGTGAACTATCGCGGTGTTACCGGCGGGGCCAACCTGGGTGCCGGATTCGCCGTGGCCAAGACGTTGCCGCTCATGGTCTTCGTGGCCGCGGGCGGGGCGGTACTCCTGGCCCGTGGCTCGATTCACCCTTCCGCCGCACCGCCCGCAAGCATCGGCACCTGGGCCGAGGCGCTTCTTTTACTCGTGTTTGCCTACGGTGGGTTCGAGGGGGTAACCGCGATGCAGGCCGAGGCGAAGAACCCCCGGCGCGATATTGCGTTCGCGCTTCTCGTCCCGTTGATGCTCGTCGCCACAGTCTGCATCCTGGTCCAGGTGGTGGTGCTGCATGCCCTGAGCAACCCTGGCGCGGAGGCTCGACCGCTAGCGGCCGCCGCTCAAGTGCTGTTTGGGTCTTGGGGCGGAAGATCCATGGCGATCGCCGCCTTTATTGCCATCATCGGGCTCCTCGCTGGGGGAATGGTCTATGCCCCCCGTTTCACCTATGCCATGGGTACCCGAGGCGATTTTCCCCGCTTCTTCGCCTATGTCCACCCCCGATTTCGCACGCCGACCGTATCGATCGTAGTCTTTGCGGTGCTTGCGTGGCTCCTGGCCATCAGCGGAGGATTCCTGCAGAACCTCACGATCGGGGCCGTTTCCCGGTTGTTGGTCTATGGTTCGGTTTGCGCGAGCCTTCCGGTGTTCCGGCACCGCGAGTCCCATGACCCCAATTTCCCCAGAGCGGAGTTCAGACTGCCGGGTGGCACCCTGTTTGCCGCCCTGGGTGTCGGATTCGCCGTGGTCCTCCTGACCCGGATGAGCGCTCGCGATTTGGTCGTTTTGCTCGTGACGATCGGCATCGCGGCAGTGAACTGGTGGGTCGTCGCCCGCACCCGGAGGCGCCAACCTCGGAGTTCTTGAGTAACTTCCAGTCCGATGGACGCCTACACGTTCAGCCTCATTCTTGGATCCGCAGGCCTCATTACCATGGCATTGAGCGGTTTGGGCCGCCATGGCTTCGGTGGGAAGCATCCGCCCGCCGCACCCAGTCACGATCATGGCGCGGGCCACTCGGCCCCAACTCATGGCGGCCACGCCGGCGCGCCGGGTCACCCGGCCGGCGGGCACCAGGTTGGACATGCGAGTCACACCAACGTCGCGCCAGCCAAAGACACCGGTGGCTCGTTCAACTGGCTCGCGTTGCTGTCTCCCCGCGTTTTGTTCAGTTTCTTGCTCGGCGCCGGTGCGACCGGCGTGGTGGCGGGTGCATTTGTTCCGGAGCCCTTCCTCGCGGGGATCGCCTTGCTGGGCGGGTACAGCTTGGAGCGCTTCGCCGTCGCACCGATGTTCCGCTTCTTCTTCCGATTCGAGTCGGAGCCGGCGCGCACCCTCGAGAGTTCCCTTTATGATGAGGCCCAGGCCGTGACCGGATTCGATGCGGAAGGCCTTGGTCTCATTGCCGTCGAGCTCGATGGCCAAGTGGTGCAACTTCTGGCCACCCTAGGCTCCGAAGACCGAGCCCGTGGAGTGAGAGTGCACGCCGGAGATCGCGTTCGTATTGAAGAGGTAGAGAGTTCACGCAACCGATGCACCGTTTCGTACGTTGGGCCGGCTGAATTGCCGGCACCGTCAGAGGAAGACCACTTGACTTGATCGAGTAGCGATCGCTTCCGGACGTCTTGACCCGAAGTGGAGGCAGCAATGGTACCGACTTGGATGTTAGTCGCCGCGGGTGTGGTCATTGGAGTCGTCTTTGTCATTCCCATGATCGCATCGGCATTCCTGCGAAACGTGGATGCCGGCACCATCCGCATCGTGAGCTGGATGCGGGGCAGCACCGTCATTTATCGTGGCCCGGGCAAGTCTAAGGAATTCCCCCTGTTCACAACCGGCACCACGATTTCGAGTAAGGTCATCAACGTCGACCTCGATATCACGGACCAGACCGCGGATGTGGACGACAACGGGATTCCTCAGCCGATCAAGGTGCGGGTCCTGGCCAGCGCCATCGTGTCCGTGGGCGACACCGACACTATGATTCGGACGGCGGCCAATCGTTTCTTCACGAAACCGGAAGGCGATCAACTGAGCACGCTGACCGACCTGCTCTCAAGTTCCGGTCGGCGGGCCATCAACCTGCTCACCCACGATCAGCTGTTTTCCGCGAAAACGGCGCCGCGACCCTTGCGAGCAGCGCTCCCGGGCGCCGATCCCACCAAGGCGCTCGCTGCGGTGGGTACCGGATCCAAGGCGCTCGAGCTTCCGACCCCGGGTTCGGAAGACGAGGACGACCCGCTCGCGATCATCATTCGAAAAGCCTGTTCCCGCGAGCTCACCGATTTGGGGCTCGGCTTCAACTCGCTGAACATCAAAGCAGTGCAATCCGAGGTGGCGGAGGCCCGCCGCCGTCAATCTGCCGCGGAAGCGCAGGCCAATGCCGAAATCGTCATGGCGAACCAATCCCGGCGGGCCAAAGAAGCGCAGCTCGAGGCGGAGCGCGCAATTTCGGATAAGACCCGGGAGCTGGAACAGACGAAAGCGTCGAACGCGGCCCTGGTCGCCGTGGCGGAAGCAAAGAAACAACAAGCGCTCGGTACTCAGCGCGAAGCCGAACTCGACGCAACCCAGATTGCGCAAGCCAAAGCCGACGCGGAAAAGGTCCGGATCGATGCGGCGGCGCGCGCGCAGGCCGAGGCGATCCGGATAACCACGGTGGCGGAAGCGAACGCACAGAGCATTCGCAAAGTCGCCGAGGCCATCCAAGCCGGCGGCGAAAGCTTTTTTCGGTATCGCCAGATAGAGCTCTTGCCGGAAATTGCTCCCGTCATCGCTCAAGCACTTGCCCAAGCGCGATTGGTGACCTTCAGCGGCGGGGGTGATGCCCAGGGCGCGGCGGAATCGACGACCAACAACATCATGCAGGTGATTCAGACCGTTTTGGCCGCGCAGATGGTGACCAAGGGCGGCATCATGGGAGACGAGTCACCAAAAAAAGGAACCTAGAAAGCAGGTGATCTGGGCGACAGACCGAAGGGCCGGGACCGAGTGAGGCGTCGCCTACTCCTCGAGATATCGGTCCCCGCCTTCAGGTTTGCTGGCTGGCGCTCAGGAAATGACGTACAAACTGATGCAGGTGTAGGCACAGATCCGACCGACAATATCGCCCGGCCGTGGGCATGGCCCTTCATAGTGCAGAAAACACACCAGCCCTCCCCCGATCGACTCGATGATCAGGGGACAGGGAGTGCACGTGCCACCGCCACCGCCCCTGGGCGCGAGAGCAGGTTTGCCGTTGCCTCCCGCTTGGACCGGGTGGGCGTGCGTTTCCTGTCTGAAGCTGATGTCATGGCGCCCGGATCGAGCCTGCCAGGTTTCGATGCCTTTGGTGATACTCGCCAGCTCTTGCTCGAGAGCCGGCGTGAGGCGGCCAGCCATCCGCACTGCCGTCCGGAGGTCGCCGACGCGTTGTCGGAGTTGAACCAGTTCGGCCTCCACCGACAATTGGGAAGCAGCGGTTGGTCCGGTGGCCGGATGATCGATACAGCCCGGGAGCGGAGCAGTTAAGGCGGCTGCTGAAATGAGTACTACCCACATTCTCCGATTCACAATTCCTCCGGTTTTTCGATGGGCCTTGGAATCAAGGCCAAAGCAGCGGTACTTCGGGCGTTAGGCGTTGCCCACTAAGCGCTCAGGAAACCGATGCAGGAGTAGACGCAGATCCGGCCGGCGCCAAACGGCCCGGGGCATGACCCTTCTGATTGCAGAAAACAAACCTGTCCCCCGCTCACGATGATTGGCGGGCAGTGGGCGCACGCGCCGCCACCACTGCCCCTGGGCGCGAGAGCAAGCGTCCCGTCTTGTCCGGGATGGGGGTGCGTCATTTGGGTGACGTTGATGTCCTTCCGCCCGGATCGAGCCTGCCAGTTCTTGATGCTTTTCGTAATACTCGCCAACTCTTGCTGGAGGCCCGGAGTGAGCCTCCCAGCCACCTGCACTGCGGCCCTGAGGTCGCCGACGCGTTGTTTTAGCTGAGCCAACTCTGCCTCAACCGACCACTGCGCGGTGGAGGTTGGTTCGGTGACCTGACGATCGACACAGCCGGGGAGCGGAGCCGCCAAGGCGGCCGCTGAAATAAGTGCGACCCACATTTTTCGATTCATACTCTCTCCGATTCGATGGTGGCCTCGGCATCAAGTCCAAGGCAGCAGTGGTTCGGGCGGGAGGACGAGAGCGCTCTGGTCCCACAGCATCAATCGCAAAAGCTGCGGAAAACCCGCCACGGCGCCGTCCCAGCACCGGCCTCGAGGGCCGCGCTCCGCAAAAGCGCTGGAGCGGACGGTCCCATCAGATCGGGCCCGGACCGGCCGATACTCTCTTGAGGGTCCCAAGTGGCTAACAGCCCGGGTGCACCCGCGAGGAGGTATCGTCCCATGCCGATCCAAGAGCAGGTGCATCATTTCTGGCACTTTGCAACGTCGAGGCTGAGCTCCGAAGGTGGGCTCGGGTCCCACTATTCGGGCGAGCTCGTCGCCCTGTCAATTTTCACCGCCATCTTTGCCGCCTTCGCCGCTCTGGCGGTCGTCAACCGCGTGATGGTGTCACGCCGGGGCACTGTTCGCGGCCTCTGGCTGGTCGTCGGTGGTGGCGCGATGGGCATCGGCATTTGGGCAATGCACTTCATCGCTATGCTCGCCTTCTCGCTCTCAGTCCCGGTGAGCTACGATCTCGGAATCACAATCGCCTCCGTGATACCGGCGATCGCGGGTAGCACGGTCGCTCTGTGGGTGATGAGCCGCGAATCAATCGACCGCTGGCGACTCCATGTCGGCGGCCTGCTCATGGCGGTTGGCATCGGGGCCATGCACTACACCGGTATGGAGGCCATGCGCCTTGGGGCGCACATGCTCTACCGCCCGAGCATGTTTGCGCTCTCTATCGTGGTGGCCTACGTGCTCGCCACGCTGGCGCTCCACGTCCGAGTTGTGTTGGGGACTTGGCGGGGCACCGGTCGGGCCGCGGGTATAGCGAGTGCGGTGTTCATGGGCCTGGCCGTCGCCACGATGCACTACACCGCGATGGCAGCGGCCGTGTTCCTCCCCGGATCGCATGGGACTACCAACGGGCCAACTGTGCCCCCTGGCCTCCTCGCCGCATTAATCGCGGCCGCAGTCACGATTCTTCTTGCCATCACCTTGGTGGGGACGCTCGTCGATCGGCGCCTTGCCGACGCCGCCGCCTTCATCGAGGAGACCGTCAATCTCCACAGCGCGGTCCTCCAGAACATGGCCGATGGTGTGGTGACGTTCGATCAGGCCGGGATCGTTCGGTCGGTGAACCAAGCATTCGAGCAAATGTTCGGCTACGCCGCAGGCGCCGTTGTGGGTCGTCCCTTGACGGCTCTCATCCCAACGTTCGAGGCGGCGCCCGCCCGCCCGGCCCCGGCGGCTGGTTCAACCGGACTTCGCAAGGAGATCGAAGGCCGCAAGGTCGACGGCTCGACGTTTCCGGTCGAGTTGGTACTGAGTGAGCTCACCATCAAGAACCAGCGGCTCTTCAGCGCGGTGGTGCGCGACGTGGCTGAGCGACGGGCGGCTGAACGGGTGGCGGCCCAATACCTCGCCGAGCTCGAGCGAACCCACCGCCAGCTGGCGATTCAGGCCGATGAGTTGGCGGGCGCCAAAGATCGTGCTGAGGCCGCCGCCGCCGCGAAGAGCGAATTCCTCGCCGCGATGAGCCACGAGATCCGGACGCCCATGAATGGGGTCCTCGGGATGGCCCAGCTTCTTCTCGACAGCCCGTTGTCCGAGGACCAGGCCGATCAGATGCGGACCCTCTACTCCTCCGGCCTTGCGCTGCTGACCATCATCAACGACATCCTCGATTTCTCGAAGATCGAGGCTGGGAAGCTCCAGATCGAGCCCGTCCCCTTTGATCTTCAGTCCGCCGTCGCCGAAGTCTGCGATCTTCTCGCGGCCACCGCCGAGCACAAGCGCATCGAGTTCGTGATGCGATTCGCGCAGGATGCCCCCCGCCACCTCATCGGTGACCCGGGCCGAATTCGCCAGGTGCTGCTCAATCTTGCGTCCAACGCGATCAAGTTCACGGAGACGGGTCATGTGCTGATCGAGGTGGAAGGCCGCGAGGAGGTCGACCATGCCGTCCTCCGGCTCCTGGTCGAGGACACGGGAATCGGCATCTCGGAGAGCGCCCAGACCAAGCTTTTCCAGTCCTTCACTCAGGCTGACCTGTCGACTACCCGACGGTACGGCGGCACCGGCCTCGGGCTCGCCATTTCAAAGCGCCTCGTTGAGCTCATGGGTGGGGAGATCGGGGTCAGCAGCGTCCCTGGAAAAGGGTCGAAGTTCTGGTTCACCTTGCGGATGCCGAAGGCGACGGAGCCGGTGCCAGCGTCGCCTCTCGCCGACCTGAGAGGCACCCGGGTGCTCATCGTTGACGACAATGCAGTCAATCGTCGTGTATTGAGCGAACAACTCCTGCGCTGGGGAATGGTGGTGGATACCGCTGAGTCACCGGCCGACGCGTTGGTGCGCCTGCGCGCGGCCGGCACCGGCGAGCAACCTTATCGGGTGGCCGTCTTCGACTACTGTATGCCGGAGATGAACGGATTGGATCTCGGCTGCGAGGTGCTCGCGGATCTGTCCATTCCGAGACCCGGCCTAGTGCTCCTCACTTCCGCCGGTCAGCGTGGCGAGGCCAAGCGCGCGGCCATGATCGGCTTCGCTGCTTACTTGATGAAGCCGGCCAGTCCCGATGCACTGCGCCGGGCCTTGTCGAGCGCGTTAGGCGGGCCCGTGGCTCCTGCCGTCCAGACAATCGCAAAGGTCCAGCCGGCCCCGTCGGCGTCGCCCCGTGGAGCGACGAGGCGGGTCCTCCTCGCCGAGGACAACGTCGTCAACCAGAAGGTCGCGGTGTGGATGCTCAAGAAGTTGGGTTGCAACGTCGATGTGGCCGCGAACGGGGTGGAAGCGATGGCACTGTGGGGGAAGTTCCCCTACGATGTCGTCTTCATGGATTGTCAGATGCCGGAAATGGACGGGTTCGACGCGGTACGAGCCATCCGCGCTGCCGAGGCGCCGGGCCGGCATACGCCGATCATCGCGCTGACCGCCAATGCCATGGCCGAGGACCGCGATCGTTGCCTTGCCGTGGGGATGGACCACTACGTGGCCAAACCGGTTCGCCTAGAAGACCTCGCGATTGCGCTGGATCAGTTCGGCGGCGTCGGCCAGACCAGCGTTGCCGCGGCGCCGGCGGTATAAGGCCTAGAGCCCTACACGCCCGAGCGGAGTCGGTTCCGAACTGGTCGGAACATGCCCAAGTTGGAGGCGGCCGTCGTCGATGGGACCTTCCAGGGCGCCTCAAGGGCGGGTCGGTTACATTGCCCGGGCACCAACGGCCCGGCACTGCGACAGACCTTTGGCTCTCGGGAAATTCACTATGCGGCGACTGCTATCATGGCTCCTGGCGACGGGGTTTACTCTCGGATTGGTACCTTCGGCGGAAGCCCAAGCTCCGACTCTGAGCGCCGACCAACGCGAGGCTCGGGAGATTTTCCAGGAGCTCATCAATATCAACACCAGCGCGTCGGTGGGGAGCACAGCCAAGGCCGCCGAGGCGATGGTCGTGCGGCTCCGCAAGGCGGGCTTCGCTGACCAAGACATTACAATCATCGGGGAGACGCCCAAGCTCACCAATCTGATCGTCCGACTGCGCGGTGCCGCGTCGGCCAAGAAGCCGATCCTGCTCATGGCGCATCTCGACGTCGTGGAAGCCAAGCGCGAAGACTGGTCGACTGACCCGTACACGTTCGTCGAGCGGGATGGCTACTACTACGGACGCGGGACATCCGACAACAAGGACGGCGTCGCGGTCCTCATGTCGGTGCTGCTCCGATATAGGCGGGAAGGGTTCGTTCCGGACCGAGATATTATCGCCGTGTTCACCTCCGACGAGGAAACCGCCGAGTTGTCGATTCAATGGCTGGTGAAGCAGCACCGCCCTCTGGTCGACGCGGAGTATGCGCTCAACACCGATGGGGGTGGCGGGGCGATCGTGAACGGGAAACACGTGGCGTTTTCGGTGCAGGCGAGTGAAAAGGTGTACTTGAGTTTCTGGCTCGATGTCACCAATCGGGGAGGACACAGCTCGGTGCCCCGGGCGGACAACGCGATCTATCAGCTCGCCGCTGGATTGACCCGGTTCGCGAAATACACGTTCCCGGTGCGCCTCAATGAAGTCTCGCGTAAGTTTTTCGAGCGGGCGGCGGCCGGTGAGCGCCCGGAAGTTGCCGCGGCGATGCGACGGATTGCGGCGAATCCGAACGATGTGGCTGCCGCGGCCAAGTTGTCGGCGGCGTCTCCCCTGTACAACTCACTCCTTCGCACCACCTGCGTCGCCACCCGGCTCGAAGGCGGCCATGCCGACAACGCCCTTCCCCAATTGGCCCGAGCCATGGTCAACTGCCGGATGGCGCCCACCGATCCGCCGGACTCGGTTCAAGCGACGATCCGGCGAGTACTAGCGGATACCAATATCAAAATGAGCCGCGCCGCGGAGCCAACGGCGAGTCCGCCCTCACCGCTCACGCCGGCCATAATGGGTCCGATCGAAAAGCTCGTCAAAGAAACGTGGCCCGGGGCCGTCGTAGTTCCAGAAATGTCGACCGGCGCAACCGATGGGCTCTACACGCGGAACGTCGGGATTCCGACCTACGGCGTGTCCGCGGTGTTCGGCGACATCAACGACATCCGAGCGCATGGACGGGACGAGCGCGTGATGGCACAGTCGTTTCACGAGGCAGCGGAATTCTGGTATAAGATGGTCAAGACGTTCACGCGACAGGCGACGCCGTAGGGGCGGGGAAAGGGGAGGGGGAAAGGGGAAAGGGGAAAGGGACCGGAGATTGCAGACTGAGAATTTGCCCGCGTTGAACCTGCCTCATGCCGGCCGACACTCGAACGAAAGGCTCACCCGGAGACGCGGAGAACGCGGAGAGAGAAGAAGAAAGGAAAGAAACAACGAAAGAGGGACACTCCGGGGCGAAACCTATCGCTTGCGCCGAGCGAAGAACGGGTCGGCCAGGGACTCGCCTGGACTCCCTGCTCCCAACCCGATCAGATAGAGGTCACCGCTCTTGGTGAGGGAGGGATCGCCCCAGACCCCGCTCACCACTACCACGGGTGGGGCCCAGCTGCCATCGGATCGCCGCGTGGTCCATGAGATTCCCTTACCGCCTCCCTTATCGTCGAAGTAGAGCCTCGCGCCCGTCGAGGCTGAAGGGCGAGCCCTCTACCCCGCTGGTGTTGACGACCGAGCCGAGATTCTGCGGAGTACTCCAGCCCGCGCTCCCTATCACCGACATCCAGAGATCCGGCCCACCGTAACCGCCCGCCCGTGATGATTCGAAGAACAGCGTCCTCTCGTCGAGAGTCAGGTGCGGGTTCTCGTCGCCGGAGACAAACGGGAATCCGATGGTACGCGCGAGCACCGGGTCGGACCAGACTCCGTTCTGCTGTTCGGCGTAGTAGATCCCCGGTTCCGGACGCCCCGGCTGGACCACCGGATCGGTGAACAGGATCCTGAGACCATCCTCGGACACCCACTCATCCCCGTTCAAGGCATTCCGGCGGTTGATCATCGGTCCCAGACTCTGAGGTTCGGTCCACGCGCCGCTCACCAGCTCGGTGCGGTAGAGTTTGGCGGCCACCGTGTCCGCCGGGTCCCATTCCGGCCGAAGCGGGCCTGACACCACCACAGTCCCATCCCGGATGTAGCGAAGCGGATCGATCCGCAGATACGTGAAGTAGAAGAACTGGCCGTTGGGCGAGATGAATCCGCTATCCTCCCAGCCGTCCGTACTGACCGGCGGCCCAAGATCGACCGGAACCTCGAAGTGGGGAGCGCTCGGCGTCGATGGCCCGGCCGGGCTCGAGCAGCCCGCGAGACCACCGATCAGGAACAGCGCGCGCAAGTTCATGCGGTGGTTTGGGGGTCAATCGTGTTTGACAAGAAGGTCAGACGTGGGTCCGGAAGTCGGTGGCGGACTGAAACGCTGCGCCCACTCGGAAAAGAGTCGCCTCGTCAAACGGACGGCCCACGAGCTGCATCCCGATTGGTAGGCCATCCGGGTCGAAGCCGCACGGAACCGCTAGGGACGGGAGACCGGTCAGGCTCGGCACACCGGTGAACTGCATGATCGCGGACAGCATGTCTTCCTCGACGCCGTTCTCGATGACGACGGTGGTGGCGCCCACCGGGGTCGCGGTGAACGGCACGGTCGGACAGACGAAGACGTCGACCAAGTGGAAGGCTTGGATGAACTCCTGTCGCAGCAGCTTCCGGTAGCGCTGCGCCTGGATGTATTGAGTGGCGAGCATCATCTCGCCGACCTCGAGCAGTCGGCGCACATCCTCTCCGTACTCTTCCGGCCGCTCCCGGAGCCAGCGCTGATGAAAAGTGCTCGGCTCGCACGTTTCGACCGTGAGCTGAGCCGCGATATTGCCGTGGATGTTGTCGATCTGGACATCGACAATCGTGGCGCCGCAGTCCTTAAGGGTTGCCAACGCTTTCCGGAATGCATCGAGCACAGCCGGTTGCAGGTGCTGGAAGCAATAGTCGGGCATCACGCCGAGACGCATGCCACGGATCCCGAGGTCGAGACCGGCAGTGTAGTCCGGCGTCGCCTCCAGTACGGAGCCGTCATCATGAGGGTCGTGGCCGGCCACGACGTTGAAGAGGAGGGCGCAGTCCCGAACGGTCCGGGCCATCGGGCCGACTGTGTCCATGCTCCAAGCCAGTGGCACCACGCCATTGTTGCTGACTCGTCCGATGGTTGGGCGGATTCCGACGATTCCGTTCATAGCTGAGGGGAGACGGATCGAGCCGCCGGTGTCGGTACCGAGCGCGCCAAAACACATTCGCGCCGCGACGGCGACGCCCGATCCGCCGCTCGAGCCGGCCGGGAAACGCTCGGGATTCCATGGGTTGCGACAGGTTCCGTAGTGCGGATTATCGGTCGTGCCCCCCCACGCGAACTCATGAAGATTGGTCTTCCCGATGATGATGGCTCCCGCGCTCTTGAGCCGAGCGGCTACCGTTGCGTCTTCATCAGGAAGCCAGTCCGCGAGGATTTTGCTGCCCGCGGTCGTCCGTTTGCCCCGGAGCGCGATGTTGTCCTTGAGCGCGATCGGCACCCCGTGGAGTGGACCCAGTCGATGGCCGGCGACCAACATCGTCTCCAGCGCTTTCGCGACATGCCGGGCCTCGTCGGCGTAGACGCTGATGTAGGCTTTGAGCCGAGCGTCGAGGGCCCCAATGCGCTCGAGGCACGCCTCGACCAGATCCGACGATGAGAGTTCGCGGGTTCGAATGAGATCGGCGGCTTCGGAAAGGCTCAGGTTCGCCACCGTTCCCAAGGAGGGGCTCATGAGCGATGGACTTTGAACGAAGTGACAGGGGACAACAACCAGTGCTCCGGCGCGCTCATCTTTTCGCTCAGTTCGTTGGCCTGGCGCATCCAGATGTTCAGCATGGGTGCGATGAGGGCGGCCCGTTCGCTGGCCAGCCGCAGTTCAGCAGCGGCGGCGAGGACACGGACAGTCTCTTGGTTGACCGGGGATTCGTCAGTCATGGCACCACTGGAGCCTCAGAGATCGGGAAGGGATCCCAGGGAACGGGTACAACGATAGCTCCCGCCTGCCGGCGACACCAACGGGACGGGCGGACAGAAGGACGGGCGGACGGAAGGACGGGCGGATGGAAGGACGGGCGGACGGGCGGACGGAAGTGAGGGCACCGGTAGGGGCGGTCTGTCCGGCCGGCCGTTTGGTCCACCTGTCCGTCTGTCCCCCTGTCCGTCTGACAGTCTGTCCCCCTGTCCGTCTGTCCCCCCCTCACTCCGTAATCAGCTCAATTCCCCGCCCCGCCAGCGCCGCATTGAACCGCGCGACCTCGGTATCGATGATACGCTTCACAGCACCCACCAGTTTGTCCAACTCCGCTGAAAGCTCCCGGAACACGACATACGAACCGTCGGTAGGTCGAGCATCGCCGGTCTCGACGCTGCTGCGGAGCGCGGCGATCCGGTTGTTGACCTTGATCGGAAAGTTGAGCGGATCCTGGCCGCTCCGATTGCGCACTTGATACAAGTCTTCTTCGATCGCCGTGAGCTGAGATCGAATCGAGTTGCCTAGTGCCGTGAGTTCGGACGTGCCC
Organism: Gemmatimonadota bacterium; assembly: GCA_025358055.1. Classification (GTDB taxonomy): domain Bacteria; phylum Gemmatimonadota; class Gemmatimonadetes; order Gemmatimonadales; family GWC2-71-9; genus JANYKV01. The sequence continues at coordinate 35,380 of JANYKV010000120.1, read as the reverse complement.
GCGCGTTGAGCGCGATTCTCGATCTGCGACCGAACCTTCCGAATCCGGATTACTGTCTCATTCGCCACGCTTTCCCGGTCCCGAATCTTCGACGCAAGCGCGAATTGCGCGCGGGCATCCGCCTCCGTCACTCCTTTGAGACGAGGATCGAGCTTCACCTCAAACCACTGCGTCTTCGTTTCTCCGGCCGCGGTCACCCTGACCTGGTAGCGGCCCGGGACCGCCACCGGACCACTCCGCGGACCCGACCTCCAAGCGCCCCAGAGTATCATGCAGTCAAAGTCGACGGCACCGGGGTAGCGCAAATTCCATTCGAATTGATTGAGCCCGGCACGCACCGGCGGCCCCGCTTCGGGACGAATCCGGCCAGCCACGCACCCTTTCAGGGTGTCGGTCGCTTCCATCGCTTTGACCTGCGCTTTGACGGCGCTGTCGGTCGTCGTGGCCGTGCCCACCCAGCGCTGCACCAAGCCGCCCGCCGCGTCGAGAACTTCGAGCCGAACACTGTCGGCCGCGGATCTGAGACGGTACTGAAATTTCGCATCGAATACACCCCGCACGGCACGGCGCGGCGTGAACAGATGGAGCGGCCGATCCGCCAGTGTGGCATTGAGCTCGCGAATCGGCGCGATATCCGGGAGAATCCACATCGACCGACCGTGAGTGGCGATGACGAGATCGTTGTCCTCCACCACCAGATCGGGAACCTGCACGTCGGGCAGATTGAGCGACAGCGGCTGCCATTGAGCCCCGTCGTCCCACGACACATAGACGCCATGCTCGGTACCGGCGTACAACAATCCCTGGCGTTTGGGGTCCTCCCGGACCGCGTGCACGTAGGCATCTTCGCGGATCCCGGTTACGATCTTGGTCCACGTCTTCCCGAAGTCGGTCGTCTTGAAAATGTAGGGCGCGCGATCGTCGAGCTGATACCGCTTCGCGGCGAGAAATGCCGTTCCTGGGCGGTGCCGAGAGGCCTCGATGAGACTGATCCGGCTGAATTCGGGGAGGCCTGGCGGGGTGATCTTGGTCCAACTCGTGCCGCCGTTGCGCGTGATGAAGGCCACCCCATCATCGGAGCCGGTCCAAATCGTCAGGGGATCGGCATAGGACGGTGCGATGGTGAAGATGGTTCCGTAGATCTCGGGTCCGTTCATGTCGTGTGTGATCGGCCCGCCCGACATGTCGAGCGTGGCAGGATCGGCGCGGGTGAGGTCTGGGCTGATCCGCTTCCACGTCTGGCCTTCGTTCATCGTCTTCCACAGATGCTGCGAGCTAGTGTAGATGACCCGTGGGTTCCGAGGCGAAAAGACTATTGGGTAGGTCCATTGCCAGCGCTCGGGGAGCGCGCTGGCCGGCTCGCCGGAAAAGAACCGGGGATAGACCTGCACGTCTCGGATCTGTCCGTTGCTCCGGTCGAGGCGCGTGAGTAGGGCGCCCTGGCTCCCTGCATAGAAAATGTTGGGATTCCGCGGATCGGGGGCGATATAGCCGCTCTCACCGCCCCCTGCGTCATAGAAATAGTCGCCAGGACCCGCGTTCACATCCAAGAAACGCCATCCGGAACTCGGCACACAAAACGTGCTATTGTCTTGCTGCGCGCCACAGACATGGTACGGAAAATCTTTGGTGGTGGCGACCCGGTATGACTGGGCGGTGGGGAAATTGAGATCGGTCCACGTCTTCCCCGCGTTGACCGATACGGTCCCGCCACCATCGTTCCCGTTGATCATCCGATCCGGATTCGTCGGGTCGATCCAGAGGTCGTGGTTGTCCCCATGGGGAGCTCCGACCGTGCTGTCGAACGCGACACCACCGTCGTCGCTCCGGAACATTTCGGTGTTCAGGACGTAAAGCCGGTCGACATTCTTGGGATCGGCGTAGAGCCTGGAATAGTAGAAAGCGCGCTGCCGGAGTTTTCGATCGGCATTGATCCGCTTCCAGGTGTCGCCGCCGTCTTCGGAGCGGTAGAGTCCGCCGCTGTCGTTCTCGACCATAGCGTACACCCGCCGCGAGTCCGCCGCAGACACTGTTACGCCGATTTTGCCGATGATCCCCGACGGTAGGCCGGGATTCCGGGTAATCTCAGTCCAGTGGTCGCCGCCATCCATGGTGCGGAAGAGTCCGCTCCCCGCGCCCCCGCTCGACATTTTCCAGGGCTTCCGGTACACCTGCCAGAGCGCGGCAAAGATCACCTGGGGGTGATTCGGATCGATGACAAGGTCGACGGCCGCGGTCGAATCGTTCCGAAAGAGGACCCGCTCCCACGTCGCTCCACCGTCTTTCGAGCGATACACCCCGCGCTCGCTATTGGGCGCATATGGATGACCGAACGCCGCCACGTAAACCAAGTCGGGATTGGTCCGGTCCACCCGGATCCTCGCGATCGCCTGGGTGTTGCCGAGCCCAATATGTTTCCAGGTCTTGCCGGCGTCGGTGGACTTGTAGACTCCGTCGCCTTGCATGATGTTGCCCCGGAACTCGGTCTCCCCCATGCCGATGTAGATGACGTCCGGATTCGACTCTGCCATCCCGATGGCGCTGACGGACGAACTCTTGAGCTGACCATCGGTGACCGGCTTCCAGGTGAGCCCGCCATCGGTGGTTTTCCACAAACCCCCGCCCACCGCGCCGAAGTAGTACTCGAAGGGCCGGCTCGGCGAGCCCGCGACGGTGATCGACCGGCCGCCGCGATTGGGGCCGATGTTCCGCCACGTCATTCCTTTGAATAGGGACGAGTCGTAGGCGACGGATTGGGCTCCGGCGATGGCACCGAACCCGGACACCAACGCAAGCGTGGTGCTGGCGGCGAGTAGCCAGCGGGGTGGCGAATGTGGGCAGAGACGAGAGGGCATGCCTACCTCAGCGGGTGAGAGCAGCGTACGCACCTAAGGTACGGAGGCCAGAATGAAGGCGGAAGGTGAGCGCAATCCATGGCAAGAGCCGCCCGCTGATGAGACCTCCTATTTGACAAGCGGGCGTTGGGGGTCCACAATCTCCTTATCCTTTTTTTCCGGAGGAGGTCGGGCTATGAAAGTCTATGGCAGCGACGCCATCAGGAATGTGGCCTTTGTGGGCCACGGTTCCAGCGGCAAGACGACCTTGGTCGATGCTCTCGCCTTCGTCTCCGGTTCCAGCCGACGACACGGCAACATCAAAGACGGCACCACCCTCACCGACTACTCCCCCGACGAAATTGAACGCAAGCACTCCATCTCCCTCGGCATGGGCTTCGCCGAATGGATGGACACCAAACTCAATCTCATCGACACCCCGGGATATCTCGATTTCTTTGGTGAAGCCGTCACCGGTCTCCACTCGGCCGATGCGGCGGTGGTGGTGCTGAACGGAACCAGCGGCGTCGAAGTGGGCACCGAGAAGGTGTGGGAGGTCTGCGATCAGATCCACTTGCCCCGCATTCTTTTCGTATCTCAGATGGACCGGGAACGCGCCGATTTCGAGCGTGTCTTCGACAACGTCAAAGCCCATCTCTCCCACAAAGTGGTGCCGGTCGAGATCCCGGTCGGCAATGGCCTCGGATTCCACGGCATCATTAACCTGTTTACCCGCCAGACGCAGTTTTACAAGAAGGGGACCAAGACCGGGGATTACGACGAGGTCCCGCTGCCCGACGAGTATAAAGATACCTTTACCAAATACGACCAGCAGCTGACGGAGGCCATCGCGACCACGGACGACGTACTGCTTGAGCAGTACCTGGCCGGGGAGGAGATTCCTCGTCCCCGCCTCGTGGCCACCATGAAGAAGGCGATGATGGCGGGTGAAATCGTACCGATGTTCGTCGGCAGCCCGGAGCTGACATACGGCATGCGCGCGTTGCTCACCGAAATGGTCGAGCTCTTGCCCTCTCCGGTCGAGGTCCCGGCCCCCGCGGACGCCCCGCTGCTTGGCCGGGTCTTTAAAACCGTGTCGGAACCCCACATTGGAGATATCAGCCTGTTCCGGATTTATCGCGGTGATCTCAAAAACGGGGAGGAGGTCTACAACACCGAACACGCCATCGTCGAAAAGCTCGCGCATCTCTCGATTCAACAAGGCAAGGAACGGGTGGAGGTCCCCGAACTTCGAGAGGGTGATATTGGGAGCGTCGCCAAGCTCAAGAACACCCACACGAATGACACCTTCTGCCGGCGGGAGGCTCCCCTCCACCTCGAGCCGATCCCCTACCCGGAATCCGTTGCCACCTCGGGTGTCACCGTGAAAAAGCGCGGCGAGGAGGACAAGTTGGCCGCCGGTTTGCACCGCCTACACGAGGAAGATCCGACCTTCCATTTCGAGTACAGCTCGGAGCTCGCCCAGACCTTGATTCACGGGATGGGGGAGCGCCATTTCGAGATTATTCTCGATCGCTTGAAGCGCAAATTCGGTGTCGAAGCGGAGCTGACGCGTCCGCGGGTGGCGTACCGCGAGACGATTCGGACCAAGGGCGAAGGCCAAGGGAAGCACAAAAAGCAGTCCGGTGGCCGCGGACAGTACGGCGATTCCTGGGTCCGGCTCGCCCCGCTTCCCCGCGGCTCCGGTTACCAATTCGTCGATTCGATCGTCGGCGGGGCCATCCCGAACAAGTACATCCCAGCGGTGGACCGAGGGATTCAGGAATCCGCGGTGCGCGGCGTCGTGGCCGGCTATCCCATGGTGGACTTTCAAGCCGAGTGCTACGATGGCTCCTATCACGACGTCGATTCGAACGAAATGTCCTTTAAGATGGCGGGGATTCAGGCCTTCCGGACCGTGGCACCGCGCTGTCGGCCCGTGTTGCTGGAACCGCTTTCGGCCCTCACGGTCCTGACCCCGGACGACGTGTTGGGCGAGGTGATGGGCGACCTGAGCGCCCGGCGAGGACACATTCTGGGCACCGAGGCGACAGGCCGATTGACCAAGGTTCGAGCCATCCTGCCGGAGGCCGAGCTCTACCGGTACAGCACGACGCTACATTCCATCACGCACGGGCGCGGCACCTACCACCAGGAGTTCCACGCCTACGCCGAGGCGCCGCCGGATGTGGCGACGAAGGTGGCCACCGAGAACAAGCAGCAGGACCACAAGGAAGAATAGGCCTCCAGTGTTCATCGGTCACTTCGCGGTTGGCTTTGCGGCCAAGCGGTTCGCGCCCCAGGCGTCGTTGGGTGCGCTGATCGCCGCGCCAATCCTGCTCGATCTCCTGTGGCCGATTTTCTTGTTGGCCGGCATTGAGCGGGTGCGGGTCGACCCGGGAAACACCCTGATGTCGCCTTTCGCCTTCGATCACTACCCCTGGTCGCACAGCCTGGTGATGGCGGTGGTGTGGGGCGGGCTGTTCGGGATCATATACGCGTGGCGCACCGGTTACCGCCGCGAGGCGGTGGTGATCGCGTTGGCGGTGGTGAGTCATTGGTTTTTGGATGTCGCTACGCACCGGCCCGACCTGCCGCTCTGGCCGGGAGGAAGCATCAAAGTCGGCCTCGGCCTGTGGGACCACCCGGTGTGGACGATCGCGACGGAAGGTATTCTCTTCCGGGCTGGGGTTGGATTGTATTTGGGGGCGACGAAAGGCAGCCGGCCCGAATTGGCCAACAACATGCCTCTCATCGCCTTCGTGTTGACCCTCCTGGCCGTGTACGTCCTCATAATTTTCGCCCCCCCACCGTCACCCAACATTTCGCAGACCGTCATCGCATTGTTCGGCCTCCCGGCATTCCTTGTCATTCCGTGGGCTTCGTGGGCGGAAAGGCGGCGGACGCCTCCCGCTCCCCCTTCGTAGCCAGCCACCCGTAGACGCGGCTCGCTTCGCGCCGTATCTTCGCGACTCGACCCTCCCACAATTGGCGGCGACTATGTCCCAACCTCGCTTCACGCGCGAGTGCGGCTCGCGGATGCTCTGGACCCTTTGCGCACTGTGCACTCTGGTGTCCGGCGGCACGCTCGACGCGCAATGGTCGCATCGGTATCCCAAGATCGCCGGCTTGAGCCATCACGTGTATCTCGAAGGATATGAGCTCCCGTTACTGACGAATGGTCCGATCGATCCCGCCCCGGCTCCAGACGGGAAGCAGGTGGCCTTCGCCTCGCGTGGGTGGCTGTGGTTGCTCGACCTCGCCACCGGAGATGCCACCCGCCTCACGACCGGGGCCGGCATGGACTCCCGACCCAGTTGGTCGCCCGATGGGCGGACCTTGGCGTTCGTGCGAGACGATACCAAGAACACGACAATCGTCCTCATCGAACTCGCATCCAAATCCGAACGTGTGGTGGTGAACGAACCTGCGATCAACCTCGATCCAACTTTCGCCCCCGATGGCAAGAGTTTGTTCTACAGCTCGGCGGCGGCGGGCGACTTGGATATCTGGAGGCTCGACCTGACGGCCGGCACCAAGACCAGAATCACCACGGCAAAAGGGCAAGAATTGCGGCCGCTCGTGCATCGAGACGGAAACCGACTCGTATATCTATTCAAAGACGGCACGGATGAGGTCCGCATTCGCAACCTCTCAACCGGCGAGGAACGGACGCTCGCGGGGGAAGCCATCCTCTCGCAGACTCGTCCTGCGTTGAGCCCCGACGGACGGACACTGGCGGTCAATTGGCCCGGCAGCGACGCCAAAGGGTGGGAGCTCCGACTGATGAGCGTCGATCACCCCGGGCCGTTCGTGGTGCTCACGCGAGGGCATGGACTTCCCCTCACGCCCGCATGGTCGGCCGATGGCCGCTCGATTTTCTACGTCGAGGCAGACTCCCGTCAACAAATGGAACTGTACCAAATCTCCGCTGGTGGCGGTGACCCACACCAGGTATCGGCCATCCATTGGAGTTGGGGGACACCAACAGGAACGCTGCGGATCCGAACCCAACGTTCCGACGGTCCGGATCCAGCTCCCGCGCGGATCGCCGTGCGTGCCGAGAACGGACACCCGTTGTTGGCAAACGGATCCCAGGTCCGGTTCGATGGTCAAAACGGCATTCCTTTTTTCTACTCCACCGGCGTGGTGGACCTCGAGGTTCCGGTTGGCGCCGTAGACGTCTCCGCGGTTCAGGGGCTCACGACGCCCGAACAACACTCAACGGTGACGGTGGCTGCCGGCGCGGTCCAAGAGGTGAGCCTTACGCTTACGCCGGTGTGGAATCCGCGGGCGGATGGTTGGCTCGCCGGAGATCACCACTTCCATCTGAATTATGGCGGCCCCTACAACCTCGCCCCGGAAGAACTCGTGACGATGGCGGCGGGAGAGGACATGGACGTCCTCACTCCGCTCCTCGCCAACCTTCATACCCGATTTGAAGACCAGCAGCTGTGGACGTGGCGGAAACAGGATCGACTCCCATTTATCCAATTCGGCCAAGAGGTCCGACCCCACTTCTTTGGTCACATGGGATTGGTGGGTACCCAGACTCTGCACTGGCCATGGATCTATGGCCCTCCGTACGAGGTGTATGGCACCGACGATCGGCCCAATCGGGAGGTGCTCGAGTTCGCGCGCCGAGAGAGCGGGCTCAATGTGTATGTCCACCCGATCATGGCGCCGAACCCCTTCAGTGAGGAGGGCCTCAAGGGGATTCCCGTCGCGTTCGTGGCCGACGCGGTGCAGGGCTATGTGGACGCGCTCGAAGTGGCGTGTCTCTGGAGCGATGAAATCGGTTCCATGGAGGTGTGGTATCGGCTTCTCAATATCGGCGTCCCAATGGCGCTCTCAGCCGGGACCGATGTGATGAACAACCTGTATCGGACCATGGCGATCGGAACGACCCGGGTGTACGCTCGGGTGGAGGGGACGCCCAATTTCCAGAAATACCTCGATGCGTTGCGCGCGGGCCGGAGTTTCGTCACCACGGGCCCGCTCCTCGACTTCAAAGTGGCGGGCCTCCGCCCGGGAGAGGTTCTCACTAAGACGAAGGGGAAGGTCGCGTGGAGTGTGGACCTCCACACCGCCGTGCCGGTGGAGAAGGTGGAGATCGTGGTGAACGGTGCGGTGGTTGCGACCTTCGATGGGCTCAAGACTGCTGGCTCGAAAACCTACTCGGGCTCGAGCATGCTCCCGACAGGCGGTTGGATCGCGGCGCGCGCCGTGGGCGGCAACATTACGGCCTGGCCGGCAATGGATAGTTACGCCTTTGCGCACACCGGCCCGATCTGGATCGGCAAGGTCGGGAGCACCGATCCGACCGCGAGAGCCGCCGCGGCACACGATCTCCTGAAAGCCTTGGATGTGGCCAATCGCGCGATGGTTCAAAGCTATCAGGGCATCGAGATTCCTCGGCTCGCCGCGCATTTTGAGAAGGCCCGTACTACGTTGGAACAGGCGGCACGGCCCTGACACCTCGCACGCGGTACAGGTGCGACTTGAGATAGCCCAGTTCAGGCGGTAGCTTGCCGGGTCTTGGTGCGGTGCTCGTTTTCAGCTCCGTCACCAGGAGATCGATGGAGGGATACGAATCATGAGTCCCCTCTCCCCGTTCCGCAATTGGCCATGGATGGCCTGCGCCCTCGTTGTGCCTCTCGTGTGTGTCTCCCCAAAACCGCTCCGCGCACAGGATTCGACGGCCAGGCAACCGCCAACCGGCGAAGTGCTTCGCCTGGCTGGCCACGTAGTCGACCATGCGAATCGTGGTCTAATCGGCGTCGAGATCCTTCTCAATGGACCCAGCCCACAATTGCTTGGAAGAAGTCAGGATGCGGGAAGTTTCGAGCTGACCAACTTACCCGTCGAGAAGGTTCAATTGTTGTCGGTAAATGCTCGGTGCGGGCACCTTTATCTTGCGGGAGGAAATCGACCGAAAGGGTGCCTTTCGGGCTGTCGAGTTACTCGAGAGGATTCCGGGCGTCCGGGTGGCCATACGCGCTCCAGGCGATCCTCAAGGCACCACCGCCCGTTTCATCCGATGCAACACGCCGCCCAGAATCAGTGTGTGGGTCGACGGCCAGAAAGATGATCTCGGAGTTCGGAGCACTCGGCCAAGAGGAGGCCGGAATCCGGTTTCGACCCAAGTCTGACGCCACCAACTCCGGAACACCACCGACGGCGATTGTTGGGGAAATGCTGGATCGGGATCGACCCGACGCAGATCGAACTGATGGAAGTCTACCAGGGACCTGGCATCATCCCCGGCGAGTTTCTCGATGACAGCTGCGCGGTGATCGTCATCTGGACCCGAGCAGGAGGCAGAGACTGAATTCCATCCTCATCCAGCGATAATTCCTTTATCCGTGTCATCTGCGGTTCCGACGATAGGGTGCTTGCTCAAACCTACGAAGACATCGAGATTCCTCGCTTCACGGCCCCTTTCAACACAGGGTAGGAAGAGCAACACCAGCGGAGTCCGTATGCCCAATATCGGCGTGTATCACCCCCAAATCGTCCACTTCGTCATCGGCCTCCTCATCGTCGGTGTTACCCTCCGGGTGCTCTCGCTCCTCCGGAAATGGCCTTGGATGAGTCCTGCAGCCAGTACACTCGTGCTGGTCGGCACGCTTGCGGCGGTCGCGGCGGCTCAATCGGGACGGGACGCCCACGGCCCGGTCGAGCAGATCCCCGGCGCCCGCGAGGCCGTGCAGGAGCATGAAGACGCCGGTATGGCCGCGCGAAACGTGTTTCTCGGCGTCGCGGTGATCGAACTGCTCGCCCTGGGCCTGGCCAAGCGAGGCTATGCCCGCTGGATTCAGGTCGCAGCCGCGGCTGCCGGCGTCGTAGGAGTGGGTTTCTTGTACGAAGCGGGTGAACATGGCGGGACGCTGGTGTACAGCTATGCCGGCGGCGTGGGTATTCGATCGGGAGACCCGGCGGACGTCGGCCACCTTCTGACAGCGGGACTCTACAACCAGGCGCTGCTCGATCGGAAAGCGGGCCATGGCGCCGATGCCGGGCGCCTCATTGACGAGTTGGTACGCCGCAGTCCGGACGACGCGATGGTGAAACTCGCCGGAATCGAGTCTCAGATCACGGACAAGAAAGATCCTCAGGGAGCGCTGGCCGCGCTGGCCCAGCTGCCCAAGGCGGGGGACAATCGCCAGCTACAGTTCCGGGTTGCGTTGCTCCGAAGCGACGCTTGGCTCGGCGCGGGCAATAAGGATTCGGCACGGCAGATCCTCAACGACCTCAAAGCGAAGGACCCCAGGGCCAGCCGCTTTGTGGATGAGAGACTCAGTGCGATTAAGTAACGGACAGGCGGACAGGCGGACAGGCGGACAGGCGGACAGGCGGACAGGCGGACAGGCGGACAGGCGGACAGGCGGACAAAAATAGCGAGATGCACCCTACCGGTTAAGCCAGGGCAACAATGCCAGGAATCGCGGATTCTTGGTGTAGTACCAATAGATCGGCAACCCCAGCAGCAGCAGAAACGTTCCGATCGCCGACTCCTTCGGGGTCTCCCGGATTGCGCTCCCGACCAGGTAGACGGAAAACAGAATGAACACGATAGGCGTCACTGGATATCCCCAGGTGCGATACGGCCTCGGTAAATCGGGCGCCTTGCGCCGGAGTATGATCACCGCGCCGGCCGACATCGCGTAGAACAAAAAGCCCACGAACACCACGTACAGGGTCAATTCCTGGTACTTGCCCGTCAGGGCGAGGAGGATGGACCAAACTCCCTGCACGATGAGGGCGATCACCGGTGTGTCGGTTCGGTGGTCGAGTCGTGCCGCCCACTTGAAGAACACGCCTTCGCGTGCCATGGCGTATGGAATCCGCGCTGACGTGAAGATCACGCCGTGGTTGGCTCCCAAGGTAGACACCAGAATGGCGACCGTCACCAGCGCGGCGCCGGTCGAGCCCATTACGACCCGCATCGCGTCCGCCGCGACGAGTGAGGAGGCGGCCATACCCCCGCGCCCGAGGACGTACTCCATCGCCATCGTGACACCGACGAACAGCCCGATGACGATGATGGTCGACCAGACGATGGATCGGGACATGTCGCGTTCAGGATGCCGGAGCTCGCTACCGCAGTAGGTCACCTCGATCCACCCGTCATAGGCGTATAGCACTGCCACCATGGCGATCCCGAACGGGCCAACCATCGATCCGATTGGCTGGTTGGACCAGAACGGGAGCCAGTTGTTAACGGAACCACCCTTGAGCCCAAAGCAAAGCAGAATGATGGCGATGACGGCGCCGATCTTGAGAAGTGTCAGCACGTTCTGGGTCAACGCGCCGAGTTTGATGCCAAAACAGTTGATGAGCGTGAGGGCTGAGATGCTGGCGATTGCAACAACCTTCTGACCGGCCGGGCTGAGCGGCACGAAGAACGCAAGATACTGAGCGAACCCGACGGCAACTGCCGCAATCGTCGCGGGATTGACGACGACCGCGCACCCCCATCCGTACAGATACCCCCACACCGGGCCATACGCTTCCCGCAGATACACAAACTGCCCGCCGGCCTTTGGCATGGCCGCACCCAACTCGGCGACACAGACCGCGCCACAGATGGACACCGCACCACCGATCAACCATACGAGGAGGATGGGCGCTGTGGAGGTGAAGCCGGCGGCTATCGCCGAGGGAACGATGAAAATGGCCGAAGCGACGATGGTTCCAACATTGATCATCGTGGCATCGAGCAACGTCAGCTCGGGCCGGAGGCCGTCTGAGTGACTATCAGTCATGACACCGGCTCATCCTGGCTCGAACTTTCGCGGTAGGCCTGCTTCAGCAGCTGCTGGAAATGATGGACCGCGCTTTCCATCTGAACCGAGAACCGGCCCCGGTCGTAAGCTCGGGACGTGAGCCCCGCCTGGACGTGCTCGCAGATTTCCCGATCCTCACGCTGGACATTGTCGCTGTAGGCAATGTCGGTCTCGATCACATTCCGGAGGGCTGGATTTTCCGCATCGTCGTAGTAGTACCAGAAGATGACCCGACACCGATCGGGCCCGATCGGCTGCACCAGATTGACCTGCACCCGGGTGGGCAGGATGTTGAGCATGAAGTTTGGGAAAACACAGTAGTAGAACGCCTCACCGCCCGCTTGACCGGTGTAGAAATTGTCGTCCGACACGGCCAATGGACTATGCTGGAAGGAATACCTCTTATCGAGATAGGTCTTGTATTGCTGGTAGTCCAACGCTTTCGTCAATTCCGGATGGACGTAGGGAACGTGATACCCCTCGAGATAATTATCGATATACACTTTCCAGTTGGCGCGCACCTCGTAGTCGAGCCGCCGAACGAATCGTTTTGTCGTGAGACGGTTCGGCGCAATCCGTTCGGTGATGCCCGCGAAGACCGTGCCGACTGGTGGGGCAGCCGGGTCGAGATTCACGAAAATGAAACCCTCCCAAACGTCGATCCGGAGAGGCACCAGGCCGAAATCTTTCTTGTCGAACAGTTCCACCCGGTCGAAGAGCGGAACTCCTCTCAGCGAGCCATCCAGGAGGTAGGTCCACCCGTGGTACTTGCAGGTCAGGGCTTTGACACAACCCTGGGGCTCGATGGCCAGCGGGCCGCCGCGATGCCGACAGACATTGTAGTATGCCCGCAATCCCCCTTCGCGGTCCCGCAACACGATGATTGGGTTGTCCGCCACGGTCGCGAGGAAATAGTCGCCCGGCCCCGCAACCATACTGACATGGCCCACTCCCTGCCACGTACGGGCGAAAATCGCATCGCGGTCCAAGGCGTGAAACCGGGGGTCGGTGTACCACGCCGATGGAATCGTTTCAGCCCGCTCGAGCGGCACGCTGGAGAGCGCCACCTCGTTGAGCTCGGCAAAATCCGCTGCTCGGGTTTGCTTCTGCATGTCAGGGAAGGAATTCCTTGGGAATCGGATTGCTCGGGCGTTCGTCATCCCACATGGCGGCCGCGATCCACCAGCGGTGGCCGTCCCAGAACAGCTGCACGAAGTTGATTCCGCGCGCAATCACCGGCCCGGTGGGCGTGGTGCGGGACTCATACGTGCTGTATACGTGGGCCACGTTGCCAAACCGCTTGGTGGTCCGATGAATTTCCTTCTCGAAAAATCCGTTCTTGACCAATCCGGCGTCGGATCGATCCACGTACTCCTGGTGGGTCAGCACCGCCGCGCGGATCTGCTTGTCAGGCGTCTCGTTCATCGAGACGAAATGGACGCCGGGAATGTACAGCGAGCGATCTCGTGACCATTCCCTGGGTTGCCCCTTCGGCCCGCTGATGACTTCATAGAAGGCCTTCATCACGCCATCTGGCGTGCCCACGTCATCGGGGCGTGCAGCGATGGTCGGGACTGGGACCTGCGCCTCCTGGGCCCCGATCGGGGCAATGAGGAGAAGCGAGACAAACCCCAGACAGGGACCGCCGAGTTGCCACTTCAACCCCATGCTGGACGGGCGCGGTCGGCCGACCCCGGTGCGCCGGTCAGGCCCGAGCATTGTCCGGGCGCCAGTCTTTGATCAGCTGCTTGATGGTGTTGGTGTCAGTGATATTCTCCATGAGTACCTTGCGGGACAGCGTCGGCAACTCACCATCCGACGCAAACCGGAGCGCCACAAGCTGTTTGATGGTGAAATCGTTGATGCGTGACTTGAGATCGGCGGGGAGCAACGCCTCCATCCGCAGCCGTTCCTCGAGGCGAATCACTCGATCCTGTACTTTCATAACAAAGAACCGCGTGTAGGAAAACAGGAGGGCGAACGAAAGCGCAGCAGCGAGGCTGATGACGTTGCTGGCAGAGAACGACGAGATGAACTGTTTGATCGACCAGGCCAAGATTGCGAGAATGAGGAGGAACAGGACCCCGTGGTAGCCCGGAACAAACCTGCGATGGTTGGAGTAGTTCTGTGCCTGATCCATACGTGGTTCTCTCCCAGTGAAGGAACGCCCACGGGTGCCCGCGCTGGCTGGGCACCTTCGGGTGGAAACGCAGTCGCGGATTCTCGCTCACCACGGACGTTTTGGGAAGGGGTGTTAGGTAGCCCATCCCCCGCGCGACTTCGATGAGAATGCGGTATCCTTGTCCCACCCACTCACGTCGCACCCAAGTAGGAATTCACACCCATGCACCTGATTCCCATCTGGACCTTGCTTGCCCTCGCGCCGTCGACCGTTTCCGCGCAGGCCCTGAATCCGACGGACACCGTCCTCAAATCCTCGGTGGTCAGCGGCCTCGGCTTTCGCTCCATTGGGCCGGCGGTCACCAGTGGCCGCATCATCGACATCGCAATCCATCCATCCGACAAAAGCACCTGGTATGTCGCGGCCGCGTCGGGCGGGGTCTGGAAGACGGTGAATGCCGGCACGACCTGGAGCCCCATCTTCGATGGCCAGAACTCCTACTCCATCGGCGCCATTGCGATCGATCCCAAGAACCCGTTGGTGGTCTGGGTCGGGACCGGAGAAAACAACAGCCAGCGGAGCGTGAGCTACGGAGACGGGGTCTACAAGTCGTTGGATGGCGGAAAAACCTGGGAAAACGTGGGACTCAAAGGCTCCGAGCACGTCGGCATGATCAAGGTCGATCCGCGGAATTCCGACATCGTGTATGTGGCGGCTCAAGGCCCGCTCTGGAAGGCCGGCGGGGACCGTGGCGTGTACAAATCGACGGATGGCGGCAAAACGTGGAAACAGGTGCTTGCAATCAGCGACTATACCGGAGCCAATGAAGTTCATTTCGACCCTCGCAATCCGGATATCCTGTACGCCAGCTCGTATCAACGCGCCCGCCGAGTATGGACCCTCATCGACGGGGGGCCGGAGTCGGCGATTTACAAATCGACGGATGCCGGAGTCACTTGGAAGAAGGTGACAAATGGCTTGCCCACCGAGGAGATGGGACGTATCGGCCTCGCCGTCTCACCCGCCAATCCAGACATCCTCTACGCGCACATTGAAGCGGCCAACAAAGCCGGCGGGGTCTACCGATCGACCGATGGCGGTACCAACTGGCAGAAGATGAACAGCTACGTGTCCACCAGCCCTCAGTACTACCAGAGGATGACCCCAGACCCGATCGTGGCGGATCGGGTCTATTTCATGGATACGTTCCTCAGTGTCACCGAAGATGGGGGCAAAACGGTACACGCGGTCGGTGAGGGATCGAAACATGTCGACAATCACGCGATGTGGATCGACCAAGCGAATACCAGCCACGTGCTCGTGGGCTGTGATGGCGGGCTCTATGAGAGCTTCGATCGCGGGGCGACCTGGAGCTTTGTCGCGAATCTGCCCCTTACTCAGTTCTACAAGATCGCGCTCGACAACGACATGCCGTTCTACAACGTCTACGGTGGCACGCAAGACAACAACACCCTCGGCGGCCCCAGCCGGACCCTCACCAATCACGGCATTCGCAACAGCGACTGGTATGTGACGGTCGGGGGTGATGGCTTCACACCCGCCGTCGACCCGAAGGATCCCAACATCGTCTATTCCGAATGGCAACACGGGCAACTCGTTCGCTTTGACCGGCGCACCGGGGAGACCGTCGACATTCAGCCTCAGGCCGAGGCGGGCGAGGCGCTCCGGTGGAACTGGGATTCGCCGCTTATTATCAGCCCCCATTCCAACACTCGGCTCTACTTTGGGGCTCAGCGCCTTTTCCGCACCGACGATCGAGGCAACGGATGGAAGGCGGTCAGCCCCGATCTCACGCGACAAATCGATCGCAATCGGTTGAAGGTGATGGATCGGGTGTGGAGCGTGGATGCCGTCGCCAAGAACACCTCCACCTCGTTTTACGGGAACATCGTCAGTCTGTCGGAGTCGCCGTTGCGCGAAGGTGTGCTCTACGCGGGCACGGACGACGGGCTGATTCAGGTCACTGAAGACGGCGGCACCACCTGGCGGAAGATCGCAACCTTTCCGGGTGTGCCCGAGCTGACCTATGTGTCTCGCGTCGATGCATCGAAGCACAACGCCGCGACCGTGTATGCCACGTTCGACAATCACAAGATGGGAGACTTTGCGCCCTATGCGCTGAAGAGCACCGATGCGGGCCGCACCTGGACCTCGATTGTGGGCGACCTTCCAATCCGCGGCTCGGTCTATGCGTTCGCCGAGGATCATATCAACCCAAATCTTCTTTTTGTCGGAACCGAATTCGGAGTGTTCTTCACGGTCGATCAGGGTAAGCACTGGGTACAGCTCAAGGCCGGTTTGCCCACCATTGCCGTGCGCGATATCAAGATTCAGGTGCGCGAAAACGACTTGGCGCTCGGGACCTTCGGCCGCGGGATCTACATCCTCGATGATTATTCCCCGCTCCGAACTCTCTCGACCGCATCAGTTGGGAAGGAAGCGGAACTTTTGCCCGTGCGGGCAACTCCCCTGTTCGTTCCGTCCTCCCCGATGGGAGGACGCGACAAGGCGTCGCAGGGAGACGCTTTCTACGTCGCGCCGAACCCGCCCTTCGGCGCTACCTTCACCTACTATCTCAAAGCCGACATCAAAACCAGAAAGCAGGTCCGCCAGGACGCTGAAAAGGAAGCGACCAAGAAGAAGGCGGAGGTGTTCTATCCTTCCTGGGAAACTCTCCGGGCCGAAGATGCCGAGGAGACGCCGGCCATCGTCTTGATCGTGTCGGATGAGACGGGGAACGTCATTCGCCGGATCGCTGGGCCAACCTCGACCGGTATGCACCGGGTGACCTGGGATCTTCGCTACCCTTCCGCGGAGCCGGTGAGTCTTGCCCCACCGCAGGATCCGCGCGACGTGGCCACTGGCTACCTCGTGGTGCCGGGCACGTATCGGGTGTCGCTCGCCAAACGAGTGGAAGGCATTCAGGTTCTGTTGGGAGAGCCGCAAACGTTCCAAGCGCTGCCGCTGCACAACGCCTCGCTGCCGGAGCCCGATCGGGCGGCGCTCATCGCGTTCGAGCGAAACACCGCTCGCCTCCAGCGGGCCGTGCTGGGCGCCGTTGAGGCTGTACGCGAGGCCGAGACGCGCATCAGCCACATCAAGAAGAGCCTGGATGAAACGCCCGGGGCCGACACAAAACTTGGCGACGAGGCCCGCCGCATCGAGTCGACCCTGCGAGCGATCAAGACGAGGCTGACCGGTGACGCGGTCATTCGGGCGCGTACCGAGCCCTCGACGCCATCGATCGTGGAACGGGTGCAAACGATCATCGGAGGCCATTGGTACTCCACCGGCGACGCGACGCAAACCCATCGGCGGAACTATGACTTGGCGGCCGGTGAATTTGGAGGCATACTCGATCAGTTGCGGACCCTGGTCGAGAGCGACCTCAAGAAACTGCAGGACGCGGCGGAAGCCATCGGAGCGCCCTGGACCCCGGGCCGGGTCCCCGCGTGGAAGCCGGAGAAGTAGTAGGGGACTCGAAGACCCTCCTGGAGAGGACCATGAACGCATTGCGTTGGCTCCACCCCTTGGTAGTACTCGTTGCGCTCACCGCTGCAACTCGGCAAATCGAGAGCCAGGAGGTGCCGAAAGAGGTAGTGCCCGGCTGGAAGTGGACGCCGGATAGCATTCGGAAAGCAGTGAACGCGGTGCGCGCAGGACGAAGCCTGCAACCCAAGAGGTGGCCCGCCGGTGCCAAGGTCGCGGTATTGCTTTCGTTCGACGTGGACAACGAGACCATCCCGCTCCGTTTCGGTCAGCCGACCATCGGCGAGCTCTCTCAGGGTCAATTTGGAGCGCGGGTTGGGCTGAAGCGAGTGCTCGACGTGCTGGATCGGAATCGGGTACCTGCGACGTTCTTCATCCCTTCCGTGAGCCTTGCGCTGAGCCCCGAGATGGCGACGGCCATCAAACGTTCGGGCCGCCACGAGTTCGGGGTGCATGGTTGGATCCACGAATTGAATTCCAATCTGCCCGAAGACGTCGAGCGAGATCTGTTGCGCCGAGCCTTCGATGAACTGACGACGCTGACCGGATCGAAGCCCGTGGGGTATCGAGCTCCCTCCTGGAATTTCAGCCCTCATACGATGAAGATCCTTCGGGAGATCGGTGTCCGGTACGAAAGCTCGCTGATGGCGGACGAGAGCCCTTACGAGCTGCTGGACAATGGACAGCCGACCGGCATCGTTGAGCTCCCGGTCGAATGGATTTTGGATGACGCACCTCTGGTCGACCCCCGAGGAACGCGATATAGCCCCCCACGAGATGTGTTACAGGTGTTTCTCGACGAATTCGACCGAGCATACCAGGAAGGAACGATGTTTCTCCTCACCATGCACCCTCATATTATCGGCCATCGATCGCGTATCCTCGTGCTGGAAAAGTTGATCGAGCACATCCGGAGCAAACCCGGCGTCTGGTTCACGACCCATCGCGAGGCCGCGGAGTACGTACGTCACGTCGCGGGAATGCAATGAACCCGCGAGCCTCTTTTCGCCCGAACACTTATCCGGGCATTCTCGCCTTCGTTTTCGGTGTCGTCGTGCTCGGCGCGGTGGAGGGAGCCGTTGCGCAGGCACCAAAAATCCGGAAGAGCCAGGAAGCCACCGTCACCCAGAAGATCGCGAGCACTGATGTCAAGATCAGCTACAGCCGCCCAGTGGCCCGCGGCCGTCAGATCTGGGGGAACGTCGTGAAGTGGGGAAAAACCTGGTGTCCTGGTGCCGATTCCGTCACCACCATCTCCTTCTCCAAGCCGGTGCAGTTTGCCGGCCAGCCGGTGCCGGCAGGCTCGTACAGCGTGTGGGCCATCCCTGACGAAAAAGAGTGGACCTTGATCCTCAGCAAGGCGATTCACGTGTGGCACGAACCGTATGTCGATGGACAGGATTTTCTGCGCGTGCGCGTGCGACCAGCGCCGGGCCCGCACCTGGAGACCATGACGTACTCATTCCCCTTAGTGGATGCGGATAGTGCGATCATGCGCTTTCAATGGGGCGACGTCATGGTGTCGGTTCCCCTCCGCGCCCCATGAGCGGCATGCCGACGCCGCGCGCGGCCCGACTCGTGGTACTGTTCGTGATCGCCGCGGGAAGCGCACGGTTTCCGGTCAGCGGACAGGCCCCTCGCACCACCTTCGACCGAACCACCAGCGAACTGCGCGACACGGTGGATCTCTTCACCACCGACCGTGCGTCACTCTTCCGGCGCTACACGGTCTCCTTTTCGCCCACGCGGCACGATCGCCTGCGAGTGTTCTACAGTGGCTGGCAAACCCGGCTCCACGCAATCGCCTTTGATCGTTTGAGCCACGAGGGCCGGATCGACTACCTCTTGCTCGATAACCTCCTCCGCCACGACCTCGAAGTGTTGGGTCGAGAAGACAAGCTGCAGGGCGAGATGCTACGGGTTGTTCCGGTTTCCCAAGTGATCATGGGCCTAGAGGAATCGCGCCGCCGGATGGAAAACTCCGACCCTAAGGCGACGGCCCGAACACTTGCCACCATGGCACGCAGCCTCGACAGTATGAGCAAAGTCCTTCTGACCCCTCGAGACTCCACCAGAGCAAGCGGTGAGCCGCGCCCCTCGAGGATTTTAGCCTATCGAACCGCGTCGCATCTCACCGAGCTTCGGGGCACGCTCGAGCAGTGGTATCGGTACTATGCGGGCTACGACCCTGACTTCACCTGGTGGTCGGCTGACCCCTACCGAAAGGCGGACAGCGCCCTCAAGCAGTACACCAAAACACTGCGCGAGCGTGTGGTGGGTTACCGCGAGGGTGAGGATGAGCCGATCGTGGGCGATCCCATCGGCGCCGACGCCATCAAGGGCGACCTCAACTTCGAGATGATCTCCTACACACTCGAAGAGTTGATCGCGATCGCGGAGGAGGAGTTCGCCTGGTGTGAGCGGGAAGCCAAGCGGGCGGCCCGCGACATGGGCTTCGGCGATGACTGGAGGGCGGCGCTCGAGAAGGTGAAGACGCTCTACGTCGAACCAGGGAAACAACCGGGGCTTGTCCGCGACCTCGCCAACGAAGCGATCGAGTTCGTCGAGTCACGCCATCTCCTCACCGTCCCACCGCTCGCCAAAGAAATCTGGCGTATGGAAATGATGTCCCCCGCGGCCCAGAAGACGAATCCGTTTTTCCTGGGTGGTGAAGTGATTCAAGTGTCTTATCCGACGGACGGTATGGCGGAGGAGGAAAAGCTGATGAGCCTCCGGGGCAACAACATCCATTTCGCTCGGGCGACGGTGCACCATGAATTGATTCCGGGCCACCATCTGCAGGGGTTCATGATGGCCCGGTATAACCCGCACCGGCAGGTATTTGCAACGCCATTCTGGACCGAAGGCTGGTCGCTGTACTGGGAGATGCTGTTGTGGGACTTGGGCTTTCCCAAGACACCCGAAAACCGGGTGGGAATGCTCTTCTGGCGAATGCACCGCGCGGCCCGCATCATTTTCTCACTCAAATTCCATCTCGGCACCATGACCCCAACGGAGGCCATCGATTTCCTGGTGACCCGAGTTGGGCACGAGCGCGCCAACGCCACGGCAGAGGTCCGACGCTCGTTCAATGGGAGCTATTCACCACTATATCAGGTGGCCTACATGATCGGTGGCCTGGAATTTCGCGCGCTGCACCGAGAGCTGGTTGAGTCGGGCAAAATGACCGATCGGGAGTTTCATGACGCCGTGTTGCAAGGGGGGAACATGCCGGTCGCCATGGTTCGCGCGCGGCTCACCGGAGAGCGGCTCGAACGTGACAAGGTTCCCATCTGGCGATTTGCGCCCTCCCGCCGGTAGCCCTCGCCTTCATCTGTTGAAGCCGTGGAAGTCCCAAGTCGTCGACAGTCAGCTGCACGGGGCCCCCGCGAACGCTGAAGCGGTCTCAATCGCTTGGCCAAGTAAGTCCAAGCCCAAGTCGATCTCCGCATCGCTCACGGTCAAGGGCGGCGCGATCCGGAACACGCCTCCCATGCCCGGCAGCTGCACGATGTTCATGCTCAGGCCAAGGGTCATACAGGCGCGAGTGATCGCCGCGCCCAAACCGGGCGCCGGTTCCTTGCTGTCCCGATCCTTGACGATTTCCATCCCGAGCAACAGCCCTCGGCCCCGCACATCCCCCACGCAGGCGAATCGACCCTGTAAGTCCCGGAGGCCATTTTCGAGCCGGGCTCCGGCAATCCTCGCCCGATCCACGAGGTGATCTCGCTCCACCACCTCGAGCACCTTGAGGCCCACGGCGGCGGGCAGCGGGTCCGACACGTGCGTGGTGTAGAACAGAAAGCCGCGCTCATGGCAGCGCTCTTCGATTGCCGCCGACGTCATGACCGCCGACAACGGCAGGCCGGCGCCGAGGGTTTTTGACAGAGTGAGAATGTCCGGCACAACGCCGTCCCGCTCGAACGCGAACATCCGTCCGGTGCGTCCGACTCCCGTCTGCGCTTCGTCGAGAATCAGGAGCATCCCGCGCTCGGCGCACTTCCTTTTCAGCGCGACGAGGTAGCCCAGCGGGAGGTCGATCAGGCCGCCGGAACTCAGGATCGGCTCGGCAATGAAAGCCGCCAGGCTCCCGCTCGACTGCCGATCGATCAAATCGAAGCCGTAGTCGAGCTCGGCTTGCCAATCCGCCGTCCCGTTATGCTCGAACCGTGGCCGGTAGGGATACGGCGCCGGGATCGCGAAGGAGCCGACGGCCGACGGTCCGTGGCCCTTGCGCCCGGCGGAATAGGTGGCCGATGCCGCGCCGCCGGTCACCCCGTGCCATGATTGGGCGAAACCGACGATCTCGTAGTTGCCGGTGAAGAGCTTGGCCATTTTGATGGCCGCCTCGTTCGCCTCCCCGCCGGTGCTCAGCAGTATGGAGCGGTCCAAACCGGGCGGGGTGATTTCGGCGAGTTTCGAGGCCAGGCCGACCACCGGCCGCGACAGCATTCCGCTGAACAGGTGGTCGAGGTTGCGGGCATGATCAGCGACGACGGCCGCAATCTCGGGATGCCCATGGCCGAGCAGGGAACTCATTTGGCCGGACGTGAAATCCAGAATGGCCCGGTTGTCAGCATCGTACACGAAGCTGCCTTGGGCGCGTTCGATGATGAGCCGCTCGAATTGCCCGCCATAGCGGATCAGGTGCCGCCGCGCGTGTTCCCAAAAGAGGGGATCTGTATTTCGAGAGATGAGCGTCTCTCTCACATCACTCCTTCACCTTCAGCACGTTGTCATCCGGCTTCCGGTCGATGTACTTGTTGTACGGGTCGATACCCACAACCTTCGGCTCCTGATCGACGACGACGGTCAGGGTATGCCGCCCGCTTTGCACGCGCTGCGGTTGCATCGAAAGGACGCTCGCCTTGGTAAAGCCCTGTTTGCCCGGCTCGGCCGTGAAAACACCCACATCGACCATTTCGTCCAGAGGCGCCTCGGTCTCGACGCCCTTGCCGTCGGCGTAGAGCTTGCGGGCCTCGACTTCGAGCGCCACCTCCCACTTCCCATCCGGCCGCCGGCTCGAATGCGCGCTCGCAACCTTGAGGTCGTAGAGCGTGATCTTCTCGAAGAGGTCGGTGATGAGCTGCTGATGCTCGGGCCTCGCCTCGGTACGAAGCCGATTGACCAGTTCGAGCGATCGCGGGTACGGCGGGCCCTTGAACGCGTATTCGCGTAGCAGGGACTGCAGCGCATGGTTCACGGCCGCCTCGCCGATCTGGTCCTTGAGCAGGTACATGACGAGCGCACCTTTCTGGTACCCGATGTACGCCTGGGTCTGGCCGTTGACGCGCTCAAGGGGCAGTTCCCCGACCGTCTCGCCACCCCGGCCGTTTAGATATCCGTCGAGCGAGTTCTTGAGGAATCGCCGGATGTTGTCCGGTCCATAGCGATGCTCCATGATCATGAGCGCCGAGTACTGGGCGAGCGTCTCCGAGAGCACGGTCATGCCCTGCATGTCTGCGCTAACGACCTGATGAAACCACCACTGGTGAGCGACTTCGTGGGCGGTCAGATAGGTGACTAGGTAGGCCTTCTCGGAATCGGACGTGTTGAAGATGAACCCGGCGGCCTCGGAGTAGGCGATGGTGCCGGGGAACGACTGCGCGAAGTTCTGGTACGCCGGAAACTCGACGATGCGCTGCTGCCGGAACTGGAACGGGCTGAAATTCTTCGTGTAGTAGTCGAGCGACTCCTTCATGATCGCGATCATGCTGTCGACGTTGTAGGCGTGCGCGGGATGATAGTAGACGGCGAGCGCGATGTCTTTCCAGCGATCGTCGCGCACCGCGTAGGCGGCCGACTGGATCGAGAAGAAGTTGTGGATCGGTGCCTCAGTGCGGAAGTGGGTGACGCGCCGCCCTTCGGCGACCTTCGTGTCGACGAGGTAGCCGGGCGCTAGCACCGTTTGATCCGCGACCGTGGACACCGTGATGTCGGCGTTGACCCAGTCGCTGTCGCGCCTCAAGTATTGGAACGCACGGGCGCCCTCATCCTCGAGTTTCGCCGGCCCCAGATCATCCGGCAACCCGTACTTGCGGCGGGTGGCGCGACCGTTCAGGAGATACTGGCGGGACACCCCGAGAAAGGGTGTGATCTGCAGGTTATCGAGGAAGGTGCCGTTCGCGACGACGCGGACCTCGTTGTTCGAGTTGCGGAATCCGCGCTGCTCGCGCACAGTCTCGAAGCGGATCTCGCGACGCTCGCCCGGTGCGAGGGGCACGTCGAACGTGTAAATGCGGTAGTTCATGCCCGCCAACTCGCGCGTGAGCCGCGCGCCCGTGACCTCGAGCGAGCGCAATTGGAGCTCGCCGACCGTGATCGTTCCAATGAATGATCGCACTTCGAGCGCGTGCGGCCAGGACACGTGCACTTGCTCGAGCGCCGAGCCCGTGCGGTTTTCGATGAGGTAACGGCCGCGCGTGACGACCCTGGGCTCCCCGGGATAGATGTCGACCTTGAGCGTCACGTCGGTGATGCGAGGCTGCGGTATGGATGCAAACTCAAACAGCGTCTTCTCGTACTCCGCAATCCACCGTTCACTGTCCAGAAACGTCCGATACTCGTTGACGATATTGGTGTTGTAGTAGATGAAACCGCCGAGCGCCGCCATGACGACGGCCGCGACTGTCATGACCCACCCCGCCGGGCCGGCGAGCCGGGCCGGGAGGCGCTTCAGGCGAACGAGCAGCGGCGCGGACACGCCCCGGCGCCAGAGCGCGTAGGCGAGTACGGCGAGGACCGTTGCGCCCGCCGTCCAGTACGCGCGGAACCATGCGGCGTGGCCCGCGAAAGCACCCTCGCCGTTCATGTCGGAGAGCGGCACCGGCGGTGTCGAGGCATAGCGGTAGAGGTTGTGCTCGAAACCGAGCCGCGGGAGTGTCAGCTGTGCAATGATGAATAGCAAGATGACGAGCAGGCCCACGAACTTGTGCGGCACGACTGTCTGGATGAACACCGCGAGGACGGCGTAGAGCACCGTGTTGACGAGCCATGGCAGCACATACCAAGCGAGGTAGTGACTGAGTTCGAACGTGGTGTAGCCCTTGAGCGCCTGCACGGAGACCGCAGCGGCGACGCTGATGAGAGCCGTCGTGAACAGCACGAGCGCGATCGCGAGGATCTTCGGTACGAAGAAGGCCAGGTCCGACGACGGCGTCGCGTCGACGATCTCGTGCACCCGCAGTTCACGGTCGCGCCAGACGAGTTCACCCGCGTAGTAGGCGGCGATGACCAACGGAATGGTTGAGAACTGCTCCGCCAGGGTCTGAATCATGACGCGCGTGACCGGGAAGATCGTGCTGACCGAGTCATCGCCGGCCAACCAGAGGCCGACGATCGCGTTGAGGAACGCGATGCCGACCAGTACCACGTAGGCGGGACTGCGAAGAGCGGTCAACATATCGAATCGGGTCAATGCGGCGAGCGGGCCCCAACCCAAGTCGCGGCGCGAAGCCGGCTGGGCCGGCCTTCGCGGCGCCGGCGCGCTGACTGGCTCGACGCCCCGCGCCACACGGTCGAGCTGACGGCCGCTGGGCAGCGATCGGCGCTCTCGGCGAAAAGCGCGCCCCGAAAACCCGAGCAGTGCAAGCGCGATGGCGAGCCAGAGCGCGCGGTTCTGGAGCATGGCGCCCAGCATCGGCGGCAACAGCACGTTGCGCTCGCTCGGCGTCCAGGTCCTGGTGACGGCGCCGAGGGCCGACAGACCGAACGGATCGGTCAACGCCGCGGCAGCGGCGTACTCGGCTCGTCGGAAATAGATGGTCGTGACGAGGTAGAGCACGACGACCACGAGTGCCCCGATGTAGGTGGCGAACATCGAGCGCGTCGCCGTCGCCAGTGCGAAAAGGCCAGCGCCCATGATGAACAGCGTCGGCACGCACAGCACGAAGTAGATGTAGAGGTAGTCGCCGAGCCGGAATGGACCGACGGTCTCGGGATCGAGCCACGGCATCGCCGCCCCGACCATGATGCCGAGCGGCACGCTCAGGAACGCGAGGCACCCGGCGCCGAATGCACCCGTGAACCGGCCGAACAGATAGTCAAACTTCGAGAGCCGGGTCGCATAGATGATCGGACCGAACTGGGTTTCTTCGTCGCGCACCACGACGTTCGCGACGAACGCCGTCACGATGAAAATCGCCCACAGGCCCATGACCATAGAGTCCAGCGCAATCGCATATGGCGCGTTGCGGAACACCTGGCCGCCCCAGCCGAGATGCAAGCTGTCCGCGATGACGAGGGCAAACGACAACATGAAAAAGATCAGGCTGGTGACCCAGAAGACCGGCGACGTGAGCTGGTAGCGCAGCTCGAAACCCGCGACGTGGCGAAACATGTCAACGCCTCAGGCTACACGACGCTTGGGGGACAGCGTCGAGAAGTACACGTCCTCGAGCCCGCCCTCGGCGGGCTCGAAGCCCTCGCCGGGATGCTCGTCCGCGAGCACATGGATGATGGTGCGCCCGCCAAACAGGCGCGTGGCGATGACCTCGTGGGCCGCGCGGTGCGATTCAAGCTCGGACTTGCTGATCGACTTCCGCCAAACCCGGCCGCGCAGCTCCGCGATGAGCTCGAGGGGGGCGCCGGCCCGCACGATGCGGCCACCGGCGATGATCGCCATCCGCTGGCAGAGTTCCGCCACGTCCTGAACGATGTGGGTCGAGAGGATTACCACGACGTTCTCGGCGGTCTCGGCGAGCAGGTTCAAAAAGCGGTCGCTTTCTTCAGGATCAAGCCCGGCCGTCGGCTCATCGACGATAAGCAGCTCTGGGTGGCCGATCAGGGCCTGGGCGATGCCAAAGCGCTGACGCATGCCCCCCGAGAAGCCGGCCAGCGCCTTGCGCCGCACGTCCCACAGGTTCACCTGATGCAGCAGCGCTTCGACGACCTCACGCCGCTCGCCCCGCCCTCCATAGCCTTTGAGCACGGCAATGTGGTCGAGCATCTCGTAGGCCGACACGCGCGGGTAAACGCCAAAATCCTGCGGCAAATACCCCAGGGTGCGTCGCAGGGCCTCGGGGGTGGCCAGCACATCGATCGAGTCAAAGCGGATCGACCCTGATGTCGGCACCTGCAAGGTGGCGACGCAGCGCATCAGCGTTGATTTACCAGCCCCGTTCGGCCCAAGGAGCCCAAACATGCCGCGCGGCACCTCAAACGACACCGAGTCGAGAGCGCGCGTACCGTTCGGATAGACGTGAGTGAGCTTGTCGATCTGCAGCATTGGAGTCCTCGCAAAATGTGCCCATCGTGAGTGTGCCTCAGTCCCTCAGCAATGCATCTACCGCCCCGTATGGATCAAGTGTCTTGTCTACGACTCGCAACACCACGTCGTCGAGCTTTTGTTTCCCTACGCGCGTAGCCAAGTCCTGAAGCACTCGCTCCTGCAAGAGTGCCTGAATGTCATGTCGCATCGCATCCGCGTTGCGCCGACGCGCCTCACCACTCTCCTCGGCCCACGCCCTATGCTTATCGATGGCGGCGATAAGCTCCTCGATGCCGGTGCCGTCCTCCGCGGAGGTCTTTACCACCGGTGTTCGCCAAGCGAGCCGTGGTGAACCGAGGGTCAGCATCTGAATCAGGTCTCTCGCCGTTTCATCCGCGCCTGGGCGATCGGCTTTATTGACCACCAAGACATCGGCAATTTCCATTATGCCTGCCTTGATCGCCTGGATATCGTCGCCCGCGCCGGGGATCGTCAGAAGGCACACGGTATCAACGACGCGGGACACGTCAATCTCTTGCTGACCTACCCCAACCGTCTCAACGAGTACTACATCAAACCCGAGTGCATCGAGTATGCCTACGACGCGCCGGGTCGCACGCGCAAGACCCCCGGAGGTGCCACGGTTCGCCATACTGCGAATGAATACGCCCGTATCGAGATAGCGCTCCCGCATCCGAATGCGATCACCAAGGATGGCACCTCCGGTGTAGGGGCTCGACGGATCCACGGCAACGACTGCGACCCGCGCGGCGGTTCGCCGGTAGAGGGCAGTGATCGCCGAGACCAACGTGCTCTTTCCACTGCCCGGCGGCCCCGTGAACCCAACCACGATAGCTCGGCCCGTCTGAGCATAGGTCAACCGGATAATGTCGGCGGCCTCGGGCTCTTCGTTCTCGATGATTGACAGGAGCCTCGCGATATAGGCGATACGGCCCTGACGAGCCCCCGCAAGGAGTGTCCCGACGTCGGTCATCGCCTGGTCCCGCGCTGCTTCGCCGCGGGGACCACGGCAACAGCGGTTGCCTTGACGACAAGCGTTGGCTTCGCCAGCAGGCTTGCGGCGGAATCGGCTGGGTGGTCCAGCTCCATAATCTTGTGCGCTGTACACTCAAAGGTGCGCGAAGACTTGCCGACGGACATCAGCTTTGCCCGCACCTCGAGATAGTCGCCGCTTCGCACGGGAACGAGAAATTCGCTCTGCATCGCGCGCATGAGCCCCTCGTCACCATCATGCCGAATGAGCACCTCCGTAACGGCATCACCAAACAGCTGGAGAATGCGGGCGCCATCTACCAAGCCACCGGCGTAATGGCCATCGGCAGTCGACATGCGCAAACGGATTAAGCTCTCCATCGGGGCAGCCATCTAGTGCGCCCTCAATGCGAAGACCTGATCACGGAGCAGGCGGCGGGCAATCTTGCCGATACCGGTCCTGGGCAACTCCGGCACTATATGAATGGCTTTGGGGCGTTTGTAGCCGGCGAGCCGCTCTTGGCAAAACGACGTGAGGTCGACTTCCTGTGTCGACGCGCCTGGTGAAAGCGTCACGAAAGCATGGACGGCCTCGCCCCAGCGTTCGTCGGGAACCCCCACCACGGCCGCATCACTCACGTGCGGATGTCCCATGAGAATGCTTTCGATCTCGGCCGGAATCACCGTGAGGCCGCCCGTCTTGATCATCTCTTTCACCCGACCCTCCAACGTCAAGAAGCCCTCTTCATCAAACCGGCCAATATCACCGGTGCGCATCCCTTCACCGCGCATGACTGGCGTCGTGGCCGATTCGTCCTGCCAATAGCCGGCAAACAACGTGGGGCTCAGCGCGACAATCTCGCCGGACTCGTGCGGCTCTGCCGCATCGTTGTCCGAGTTGAGCAGATGGAGCTGTGTCCCCATCATGGGTCGCCCCACGGTTCCAATCTTTCGTAGCTGATCGGAAGGGCTCATGACTGTAAGGCACAGATGTTCCATCATCCCGTAGAACTGAACGAACTCAACTCGGGGCATACGCTCGATCAACGCGGTGATCAGTGGCGCCGGCATGTGCTCGGAGGCATATGAGATCAGACGAAGGGACTTCGGGATGATGGTCGGCGCGACCTCGAGCAAACGGCGGAGCGTCGTCGGGACGGCGTCGAAATGCGTCACCTCAAACGCGAGAATGGCCTCCCAGACATCGGGTGCGTCGAACTCCGGCTGGATGATGTGCGTGGCGCGCATCAGTGTCAGCGGGATCAGATGCTCCATACACGACGAGAAAAGCGGCAAGAAATGCAGCGTACGCTCTCCGTCGTGCAGACCGAGCTCGAGGCTCATGGTCATGGCCGCGGCCAGAAGGCTGCCGTGGGTATGAACGGCCCCTTTGGATCGTCCGGTCGAGCCGGATGTAAAGAAGATCACGGCTGGATCGCTCGGAACGACCGGAGTCAGCCGGTGCTGCATGGGCGCACGAGCCAGGTGGAGCGTGTAGGCATCAAAGAGCCTCTCGACCGGGTGCTCATCAAGGCAGAGCACGCATTCAATGCCGGCGGCCTGGAGCGCGTCGGAAAACCCCGCGATCAGTGCGACCTGTGATGCCCCGACAATCAATACCTTCGGACGAATCTGCTCGAGCGCGACGAACGCATCCGTCCAAGTCCACCAGTGATCCAACGGTACCGCGATCGCACCTAACATCGGGACTCCGAAGAGCACCTCGACAAACTCCGGCCGGTTCGCGGCCCAAAACGCGACCCGATCGCCCTTCTGCACGTCGAGCGCAGCAAGA
Organism: Gemmatimonadota bacterium; assembly: GCA_025358055.1. GTDB lineage: Bacteria > Gemmatimonadota > Gemmatimonadetes > Gemmatimonadales > GWC2-71-9 > JANYKV01. The sequence goes on along the minus strand of JANYKV010000120.1, from coordinate 6,129 downwards.
GCACCCGCGAGCCGGCGGGCGCGATCGTGGACTTCCGCGTACGTCCAGGCGGTGCCGCCAAAAAGCACCGCGTCGCGCCCCGGGTGAGAGAGCGCCGCGCGCGCCAGTATGGCATCCAGCCGCGGCGGGCTCCCAACGGCCAACGTCCTCATCGGGCGGCGTGCCAATTCCGAACGTAGTCGACGATTTTGGATGTTGGCGTGCCGGGGCCAAACACCTCTGCCACACCAAACGCCTTGAGCTTCGGAATGTCGGGCGGGGGAAGAATGCCACCCATGACGATCAGCACCTCCTTGGCGGCCTGTTCGCGGAGAGCCCGACAGATCTCGTCGGCAAAATGCAAATGGGCCCCCGACAGAATGCTCAGACCGAGGACGTCGGCGTCCTCTTCCAGTACAGTACGGGTGATCATTTCCGCGGTTTGAAAGATTCCGGTATAGATCACTTCCATGCCGGCGTCACGGAACGCACGAGCAATGATCTTCGCGCCACGATCATGGCCATCGAGCCCCGGCTTCGCCACGACGACACGTAACGGATGCTTCATATTGGCTTGTCCCTCTGCGTCTAATAGACGATCGGCCCGCGATAGGTACCGAACACCTCGCGGAGCACATCGCACATCTCCCCCACGGTGGCCTGCGCACGAATCGCGCGAACGACGGCCGGCATCACGTTGTCGCTGCCCATTGCGGCGTTCTCGATCTCCTTCAGGGCACTCGTCGTTTCGGCTTGCGCGCGGGAGCGGCGGATGCCCTGAGTACGCTTGATCTGCCGTTCGGCGAGTCCCGGGTCGAGTTCGAACGGTTCGAACGGGAGCGGGTCCTCCGGGTCGATATGGATGTTCATACCGACGATGAACTCCTTCTGCGCCTCCAAATCGCGCTGGTAGGCGGCGGACGAATCGGCAATGTGTCGTTGGATGAATCCGTCCTCGATCGAGCACACCATGCCGCCTCGGTCCAGGATTTGACGAATCAATGCTTCGGCCTCTTCCTCGAGGCGGGTCGTCAGGTTCTCGACGTAGTAGGATCCACCCAACGGATCGACGATGTCGGTCACGCGGTTCTCGAGCGCCAGAATCTGTTGCGTGCGCACCGCGATCTTGATCGCGCCTTCTGAGGGGATCTGAAATGCCTCGTCCTTCGAGTTGGTGTGCAGCGACTGCGTTCCACCCAGAATTGCCGCCAAGGCCTGAATGGCCGTCCGTGCGATGTTGTTGTCCGGTTGCTGAGCGGTAAGGCTCACGCCGGACGTTTGACTATGAGCCCGCATCATCCAGGATCTCGGATCTTTAGCCCCGACCCAGTCCCGCATCATGCGCGCCCACAGGCGGCGCGACGCGCGGAGCTTGCAGATTTCCTCAAAGAAGTCGTTCTGAATGTTCCAGAAGAACGAGATGCGTGGCGCCACGCTATCTGCGGTCAAGCCACGCTTCACTGCTTCAGTGACGTAGCAATGCCCTGCAGCGAGCGTAAATGCGAGTTCCTGTACAGCGGTGGCGCCCGCGTCCCGTATGTGATAGCCCGAGACGCTTACCGGGTTATAGCGCGGCATCGTTGCCGCCGCATATTCCATGGTGTCAACCACCAGGCGCACGGCGTCGGCAGGCGGATAGATGTACTCATTCTGCGCAGTGTATTCCTTGAGGATGTCGTTTTGACAAGTGCCCGTAATCTTCCCGGCAGCTACGCCCTGCTCTTTGCAGACGACTTCATACATTCCGATCAGCGCGAACGCCGACGCATTGATCGTATAGGAGGTCGACACTTGGTCCAATGGGATGTCCGCCATCAACAGGCGCACATCGTCAATCGTGTCCACCGCCACACCGATTTTGCCGATTTCCGGCATTCCCATGGGGTGATCGGAGTCGTAGCCCAGCAGCGTCGGAAGATCAAAATCGGTGGACAATCCCGTCTCGCCGTGCGCAAGCAGGTATTTGTATCTCCCATTGGTGTCTTCGGCAGTACCAAAGCCCGCAACCTGTCGTATCGTCCACGGGCGGGCGCGATACATCGTAGGGTGCACCCCCCGGGTATATGGGTACTCGCCGGGGAGGCCGATCTCTTTTGCGGAGGCGCCAGGGTTGACGTCTGCGGCCGTATACAGATCGTCAATCGGGAGACCCGAGAGGGTCGTAAATGCTTCCTTGCGCTTGGGCAACCTCTCGAGGCTCGCGGCGAGCGTGGTGCTCTTCCAGGTTTCTGGATCGGGCGATGCGGTGCCGATAGATGTCGGCTCGGACGGCTTGCTCATTTCACGTTCCTCATCGGTTGCCCAGTGCTGACGGCGACTCGGACAAGCTAGCGAAACCCATTGGCAGGATCAAACGATACTAATAGCTCTTATGCCAGGCATTAGGAAGATTTGTAGGACGCCACACGCTTGGCGCTTTCTGGATCCAAGAAACCCTGGACCGTTGCTGCCGTCTCGGCAGCCATGACTTCTTCCAAGCTGCACGAGAGTGCCTGCCTCAGTATCCTTTTCAGGTCCTTGACCGGCCGTGGTGGTAACTCGGCAATCCGCCGTGCCAAGCTGATCGCTTCGGATAACAGCTGTGCTTGCGGAACTACTTTCCATAGCATTCCCCACTCCAAGCCTTGCACCGCGTCAAAACGCTCGCCGAAGTAGATCAGCTCGCGAGTCTTCTGGGCGCCAATCATTCTCGGAAGCAAAGCAGTTACTGCGCCCGTGACAAATAGCCCCAGTCTTACTTCCGGGAAGAAAAAGCGTGAGCCCTCTGCAGCGATAGCAAAGTCGCAATTGATAACCCACTCCAATCCGCCACCGACGGCCCAACCATGGATCGCGCCAATGACCGGCTTATCCCCGAGTACTATTGAGCGCGTGACGTCCTGAATCCGGTCGATGTATGCGTGGAGCTTGGCTTCGCCTTCCCGCTGCGATTCGAAATCCTTAAGATCGTCGCCGGAACAGAACGCACGGCCGGCGCCGGTCAGTACGATTGCGCTGATCTGTGAATCCTGGTTGGCTCTGTTTAGCTCCCGAGTGAGGTCTTCCACCAACTCCGGCGTGATGGCGTTGAGTCGGGTTGGACGATTCAGCGTGAGGACGCGAACGCCGTCGATCGGATCGTCTGCGAGTACGGTTCCAGTCATGACTGATCCTAGCGCCGTGCAAGAGGTGAAGGCTGTCTCACTTGCCCGCGCCTGGTATCAGCGTAATCCTCTGCGTGGTGGCTTGCTCGATCGCCGATCGGCTATACAGGAGCGGGAAGTATTGTCCGGAGATCCATAGAGGGAACAGATCCCGATAGTGAGGACTCGTCCAATCACCCGATTGGCCGGGATTGTTCACCGCGACCGAATTGTCCCAACCGCCCACATCGAGCACCATGCGAAAGGATGCTCCGCCGATCGTTCGGAAGGTCTTGGGATCGTACTCGGCCATACCGACCACGTTGACATCGCCGGACTTGGGCGCCGGACCGACATTCATCTGGGCGCGTTCGGCCGGATTCGCCCGCGGCGAGAGTTGGTGCTCAAACAGCACGGTCGCGAGTTTACCCCACTGCCAGGTCGATCGATCCGGTCCCAGCAGAACTTTCGTTTCTTCAAACGCCGCCGTGAGAGTGCTCAACATCAGCTCGTCTCGGGCCTGCTGCGGCCTTTCGCCCAAGCGCCCATTGGGATGCTCCAGGAGATCCACAATGTGCAGGGTGTGCAGGTCGGAGGCGATCACCCGGAGGCCTGCGGGAAGCGAGCCGGCTGCCTTGGCAAATACGCCCGGGATCAAATGACGGGAGAGCCACACTTCGTACAAAGCCGCTTGCGCGCTTGTTGCATTCGCGTTCGCATCCCAAGCAGCAAGCCATTGAACTAGCTCCGCCAGCTGCCGGTCCGGCGTCGTGATCGTCCCCAGTAAACGAACCAATCGACGGCCCGGTACGGTCACATACTCATTCTGCAGCCTCTCAGCGTCGTGAAGAGATACTTTCGGCAAGCCCTCCAGAACCTCGGTGATCCGGCCGAAACGGGCATTGTCAATCCAAAAGAAGCTGATCGGCCGTTCTGTGTAGGGGTAATCCTTGGACAAATTCATGTTATTGGCAGTGGCGATATACCCTCGGCTCGGATTGACCTCGGAGGGCAGCAGATCACGGTCCAAATACCCGCTCCATTCGTACCGACCATCCCCGGGCAGCGGTAACAACCCATCGGTGTTGGGCCGAATCGGCGTCAAGCCCGCCGGGAACCAGCCGATCTTGCCGCTCGTATCGGCCACGACGTGATTGATGCCCGGGTCTCCCCAATGCTTCAAGGCGGCAGCGACTTCTTCGACGTTCTTCGCTCGCTGATATCGCATCGAGCCCACCAAGAATGCTCCGCCCGTATCCAGCCACGTGGCCCGCACCGCATAGGCCCGATGGAGCTTCGGATCTTCCATCACCACCGGACCATGCCGGGTGAATTTGAGCTCGACCTCCCGCCTGGGCCCACCGCGTACCGCAACGGCCTCATGCTCGACCCGCATCGGCTCCCACCCATCCCGATAGCGATATCGGTTGGGATTCTGCGGATCGGTCTCATATACATAGAGATCTTCCTGCGCGATCCAGAATATCGTCATCCCGATCGCGATACTCTCGTTGTGGCCGGTCAAGATGCCCGGCAGCGCGGGGTCACCTGATCCGATGATATTGAGACCTGGAGCGGAGAGGTGCGCGATGTAGAACGGCGAGGGAACCGATTCAAAATAGTGCGGATCGTTCGCCAGGATCGGACGCCCTGTCGCGCTTTTCGATGGCCCGATGACCCAGTTGTTGCTGCCCTGGATGACACTTTCCTGGCCTTCAGCTAACCGCACCCCCTCGTGCTGGCCCTCGGCCCCAATGGCCGGTTTTTCAGGAAATGTGACCGGAGCTCTGGCGAGCGAATACTGATCCAGGACGTTCCGCGGAATACTGCAAAAATCCAAGCCTTCTGGAACGATAGGCTTCCAGGACGGCGCTATCGCCGGGAGAAACTGGTTGGTCGACCCGTCTTTACATACCATCTGGGCCCGCCCTACTTGGAGGCGGACATTGAAAGCGATGGTGTGGTTGCGGACTCGTACCACATCGTCTGTCTTCCAGAACGCGGGCTCATAGCCTGCCAACCGAAATTCCGGCGGCATTAGCTTCGCGTCCGCCTTCGCCGCGGCCACATAGGCGTTGATCCCGGCCACGAACGCCTCGGCGCTGCGCCGCGCCTCCGGACCATAGGCAGCCCACTCTTTGCGCATGTCACCGCGGTAGGAGAACAGTCGGGCAGCACGGTCCTTCGCCACGTACTTCTCACCGAGAACCGCGGCCAACTCACCCAGTCCGCTGCGCCGCCACATGTCGATCTGCCACAAGCGGTCCCGCGCGGCATTCCACCCCTGGAGAAAGAATGCATCGGCCGACGAGCTCGCATAGATGTGCGGTACTCCCCATTGGTCGACCAGGATTTCAGCCTTCGCCTTCAGGCCCTTGACCACGATGCGACTTTGGGCCGGGGACTCTTGCGTCGCCGAGACGGCAGCGTTGGCGATCCCCAGAGCCAAGAGCACGAGCGGTGTGACTTTCATTCCGTTGACCCCCTTTTGAACTTCTAGACCTCTACTTCACGACGGGCAACCAAACGGCCGTCGCTTGGCCCTTGGAGCGCAGGATCGTAACCTCCGCTTTGCGATAGTCCGCCGGCTTCGCAAAGAATATGTTCGGGACAAAGGTCTGCGGATTGCGGTCGTAGAGCGGAAACAGCGTCGATTGGATCTGCACCATGATCCGATGCCCCGGATGGAAGACGTGGTTCACGTTGGGCAGATCGAATCGATAGCGCTGCGCCTCATTTGCCGGGATCGCCGTCGGATGCGCAAAGCTCTCCCGGTAGCGGCCCCGGAAAATGTCCATCGAGATCGGCAGCTCGTACCCGCCAACTTTGGGATCGCTCGCAACTTGAGCCGGATAGACATCGATGAGCTTGACGACGAAGTCCCCGTCGCTGCCGGTGGTCGTCGCGCGGATATCTGCCACTGGAATGCCTTGGACGCGGACCGGCTCGGTCAGCACCAGCGTCTCATACACCAGCACATCGGGGCGACCGTCGACGAAACGCTGATCGTGGACGAGCCATTTGCTCC
>JANYKV010000118.1 GCA_025358055.1 Gemmatimonadota bacterium | reverse complement strand
GCACGCGGTTCCGGGGCATGAGTGATACGGAGGTCCTGCTCGGTGCTTACGCCACCTGGGGCATCGACTCAATCGCCCGATTCAACGGGATGTTCGCATTCGCGCTCGTCGATCGTACGCGCCGTAAACTGTTTCTGGTTCGAGATCGCTTTGGCGTCAAACCGCTCTGCTATCGATGGACCCCGGCCGAGCTGGCCTTTGCGTCGACGGCACGGCCCATCGCCGACCTGGTCGGACGGGAGCCGAACCTCGCCTACTTGGCCGCGGGTCTCATCCACGGAATGTTCGAGGATGACACCGAGGCCACTCAATATGCAAGAGTAAGTGCGGTTCTTCCCGGGCACATCTATGAAGTCTCACTTCTCGAGGATCGCCTGACCCTCGAGAAGCGCCGGTTCTACGATCTGGCCGCTCGAGTGGAAGCTCAACGCCCCCGGTGGCAAGCGGCCGGGCCCGGTGAGGCTACCGCCGAGCTTGGACCTCTGCTCGATGATGCGGTGCGTCTTCGCCTGCGGGCGGACGTTCCGGTTGGCGTGTCGCTCAGTGGTGGCCTCGATTCGACCACGGTGGCGGCCCTGGCCGCGCCTCAAGCCACGGTGGCAGGTTTCAGCTACGGTGATCCCAACGACCCGACGAGCGAAGCCCCGCTCGTGGAGGCGGTCAGCCGGCGGTTGGGTATTCAAGTGCACTACGTTTGGCCGAGTGCGCGCGAGATGGACCAGATCTTCCACGACTGCCTTGCCGCGCAGGATGCCCCGTTTCTGTCGCCGAGTGTCATGGCGCAGTTCCTGGTCTTCCGGCAGGCGCATTCCCAGGGTCTCAAGGTCCTTCTAGGTGGACAGGGCGGGGATGAGGTGTTCATGGGGTATCGAAAGTACCAGGCATTTCAGCTCCGAGATCTCGTCCACCGCAGGGCGGTCCTCCCGCTCCTCGGTCGCGCGCCCGAATTGTTGGGCATCGTTTGGACCGAGCGAGCCCGGTGGCGCAGCCTCCGACGGAGAGGCCTCCAGTACCTCGGGCGGACGCCGGCGACCACGATGCTGAAATTGCCGGCCGAACCGGCCAATCGCCTGGGTCATCCTGCCGGGGCCGAATTGTGGCGCCGGCAGCTGGTGGATGTATCGGTGACCAGTTTGCCGACCCTCCTTCGTTTTGAGGATCGATGTTCGATGGGCAATTCCATCGAAAGCCGGCTTCCGTTCATGGACTACCGGGTGGTCGAGCTGGGGTTGGCAATACCCGATGCGCTGAAATTGCGTGACGGGTATGGAAAGTGGATTGTGCGACATATCATGGCCGATCGGCTTCCGGCTCAGGTGGCCTGGACTCGCTCGAAGCGGGGGTTCGACGTGGTGTTGGGGCGCTGGTTGGCGGACGGGCTTGGGCGGACGATTCGGAGCGCACTAACCACCGCGATGCCCCGGCTATCGGACTATTTCGCTCACCCGGTCCGAATCGAAGAGTCATTTTCGGACCGGTGTCTGCACCAGGATCCTGGCGTATTTGCCGAAGCGGTGACGGCAATCTGGTTGGCTGGAACGCGATGACGGTTCTGCCGACAAACCGCCCATTGCGGGTCGCATATTTGGTGCAGCAGTTCCTTCCGGAGGTGGGGGCCGGCCCCGCGCGGGTCAGCGAAATGGTGACCCACTGGCGTGATGCCGGCGCTGAGCCGGTCATCATCACGGCCATGCCGAATCGGCCGGAGGGGAGGATTCATCAAGCGTACCGCGGGAAGCTCTTCGATGATTCGATGTGGAAGGGGATCCGGGTGCTGCGATCTTGGCTCCATGTGCGGCCCGGTGGTGGGTTGGTCGGGACCGTGCTGCGCGATTCGAGCTTCATGCTGACCTCAACATGGCAGGCGCTGCGTCGCGCCGGGCCCATCGATGTGCTCATTGCGAGTTCGCCTCCGTTCTTCCCCCTCATCGCGGGGGGTTGGCTCCACCGACATTGGAGAATTCCGCTGGTGCTCGAGCTTCGCGATCTGTGGCCGGACTATCTTGTCGAAATGGGCGTCCTCAAGGCCAAGCCGCTGGTACGCGCGATTCTCGGGATCGAGGCGTCCCTGTTGCGGCAATCGGCCCGCGTAGTGGTCGTGTCCGAGTTGTTGCGAGACCGGGTTATCGCAAAGGGCGTCGCACCCGACCGGGTGGACGTGATCACCAACGGAGTGGACCCGGCGCAGTACTACCCTTCCTCAGAGCCCCCTCCCGTGCCGGAACTGCGTCACCGCGGCAACGAGCTCGTGGTGGGATACCTCGGCAATTTCGGCGCGGGCCAAGGCCTCGAAGCGGTACTCGCCGCCGCGGAGATTCTGGACCGCCGGGGTGCTCCTGTCCGATTCGTGTTGGCCGGGGGAGGGACTGAATATGGGCAAGTCGCCGAGCGAGCGACCCGACTGCGCCCAGACCGTTTGATCGTTCTCCCCACGATTCCGAAGGAGCAGACGCGAGCGTTCTATAACAACGCGGATGTGTGTTTGGTACCGTTGGCCCCCCTCCCGGTGTTTCGCGGTGCCCTTCCGACGAAACTCTTTGAGATCATGGCCTGCGGCCGACCCATCATCGCGAGTGTGTTGGGCGAGGCGGCAAGCGTCATCGAATCGAGTGGCTCGGGCTGGGCCATCAATCCCGGCGATCCCGAAGCGCTTGCGGACGCGGTGCTCCGGATGTCCGCCCTCTCGCCTGAGGAGAGGGCGCGGATGGGCCTTGGAGGGGTGAGTTACGTTACCACCCACTACCACCGGGCGGCATTGGCCGACCGGTACCTGCACTTGCTCAGGTCCGTCGCATGGCCCGCGAACCTGCTCTCCTCGCCATAACCGGGGCGAGCGGCTTTATCGGCCGCGAACTCTCCCGACAGGCGCTCCTCCAAGGCTACCGGGTGCGAGGGGTTGTTCGCGATGCGATCCAGCCGTTACCCGATGGGGTGGAACGGAGCCTCATCGAGGGACTGGACGATTGTGCCGGGCTCGAGCACGCTTTCGCGGGAGCGTCCGCCGTCGTGCACCTGGCGGGAAGAGTCCACCTCCTCGGAGCAACCGGCCCCGAGGCTTTGCCGGCGTTCCGGAGGGACAATGTGGAGGGGACGCGAAACGTGGTGCAGGCGATGGCGGCGGCGAACGTCCGCCGCCTCGTGTTCGCCAGCTCGATCAAGGTCATGGGCGAGGAATCGCCCAGCCCGTACACCGACTCCTCCGTCCCGTCCCCGGTTGACCCGTACGGAATAAGTAAACTCGAAGCGGAAGCGGTGATCCGGGAGGCCGGGGACCATGGCGCTGTCGAGGCGACGATCCTCCGCTTGCCCCTCGTTTACGGGCCCGCGGCCACCGCCAATGTGCGGCGCCTCGTGTCGCTGGTCGCCCGGGGTATCCCACTTCCATTTTCCGGGGTGCGGAACCAACGGAGCCTCGTCTATCTTGGGAATGTCGCTCACGCCATGTTGTGCGTCCTCAAGTCTGCAGCGGCGGCGGGCGAGACCTTCTTCGTGGATGACGGTGAGCCGATTTCGACCCCGGACTTACTACATCTGATCGGTGAGATGATGGGGCGGCCCGCACGGCTGTTCTATTGCCCGGGGGTGTTTCTGCACCTGATGGGAGGCATCGGCGATCTTCTGGGCAAGGTGATCCCCATGCCCATTTCCTCTGCGGAAGTCCAACGATTGACCGGCTCCTTGGCGGTCGACACCCAGCGGCTCGAGCGAGTCACCGGATGCCGGCCTCCCTCCACTACGCGCGACGGCTGGCGGGCGACGGTACAATGGTTTCAGCACGCGCGGGCCAAATGACCATAGGAGCACTGTTGGCTGTGGCTGGCGGCGGTGTGGTCAGTTGGTGGGGCACCGGTAGGCTCCGGCGGTACGCCGTGGCGCATGATCTCCTGGATCGGCCGAATGATCGGAGCTCGCACACCGTCGCAACGCCGCGTGGCGGCGGGGTCGGGCTGGTCGGGGCGACAGTGGCCGTCAGTGCCCTCGGCGCGGCGAACGGGTGGCTGGATTGGCCGTTGATGCTGGCGATGCTGAGCGGCGGAGGAGCAGTCGCGGTGGTGGGGTGGCTCGATGACCGATACGGACTGCCTCCGGTGGGGCGCCTAGCCGTACACCTTGGGGCCGCATGCACTGCTGTTGGCCTGCTCGGACCCGTCACCCGGCTCGAGGTCGGCGCGGAAAGCTGGTTCCTTGGTTCGCTCGGATGGCCGCTCTCGGTGCTCGCAATCGCGTGGATGATCAACGCCTACAACTTTATGGATGGGATCGACGGGATCGCCGGGTCGGGAGCGGTCGTCGGTGCGGGTCTGAGCGCGCTTTTCTTCATCACCCATGGCGGCGGGAGCTTGGCGTTTCTGGCGGCCACCGTCGCGGCGAGCACGGCGGGGTTCTTGGTTTGGAATTGGGCCCCGGCAAAGATTTTCTTGGGCGATGTCGGATCCGGATTCCTTGGTTTCGCGGTGGCACTCATCGGCCTTGCCGCGAATCAGCGTGGTGCGGTACCGGCCATTTTGTGGGGCCTATTGTTCGGGGTCTTTCTATTCGATGCGACCGTCACGCTGGTCCGTCGGTTGCTGCGGCACGATCGGGTGTACGAGGCCCATCGGAGTCATGCTTACCAGCGAGCGGTGCAATCGGGCCTGACGCACGCGAGGGTTACGAGCATCACCGTTGCGGCGGACGTTGCTCTTGCGATGCTCGTGTGGACGGCGCTCGAGTGGCCCCGTCTGGCCGTCGAATGCCTGGTGGCCGGCGTGCTGCTCCTCGCGATCCTCTACGGCCTGGTCGAGCACCGATTGCCGATGGGCGCGTCCGCAAAGGGACGTTGATATCTTCGTGGCGGCGTACTGGCGTTGACCTTCGGGGAAGGATCACACCGTGATGAACGAGGGAACGGAATCCGACGACCGCGCGATACTGCACGTCGTTGCCGCTCGCTGGCGGCTTGCGGCGACAGTGGCGCTCGCGGTCGCGGTCGTGACTATTGTCGTACAGATAGTGGCGCCACCATCGTATCGGGGAAGTGTGGTGGTCGTGCCGGTACCGGGGTCGCGAACGAGTGTTGGGCTGAATGGTGCCGCCTCTTTGCTCAACGGGCTCGACCTGGGCACGACCGGGTTCGATGCCACGCGCGACGTCGTCGCGTACCTCCTTCGGTCTCGAACGGTATTGCTCAAAGCCGCGCAGGAGCAAGTGCACGGGCAAAGCGTCGCGAAAATTGTGGCGGATCGAGAACTCAACCCCAATGACGAAGAACAACTGCTCACGTCCTTGCGTCGAGTGGTGCGGGTAACCACCTCCAAAGAGACCGGCTTCGTGACGGTTACGGTCGACGTGAGCGACAGCGCGGCGATGCGGGCCATGATCAAGAGCGTGGTGAGCGAAACCCAGGGCCTCTTCGCCCGGGTGGCCCAATCGCAAGCGAGGCAACTGCTTCGGGCGCAGGAACGCAGGCTCGACAGCGCCCGCGCCACCCTCAAGCGCGTAGAAAACGAGTTGTTGGCATTCGACACCCGGAACCGGGTGGTACCCCCCCGGTCGAGCCTCAGTCTCGAGCGAGCCCGGCTCGAGCGCGACGTCACGGAAGCGGACCGAGTCTATGAGAAGGTGACGTTGGATCGGCAGGTCGCCATTGCCCGACAGCTAGAGGACGCTCCGGCGATCGCAGTCGTGGAGGACTTGCCGACCCAAATCGCGCCATGGCCAAAGCAAACGGTGGTATGGGCCACTCTGCTCGGGCTGGCGGCGGGCCTGGCGTCGCTGATGGTGATTCTGGTCTATCAGCTCACCCGGGTCAGCGGTGTCGGATCTTCTTCCAGGCCTTGAGAATTGTCGCTCGGGTGCGAGAGGCGGCGGTGTCCATCGCGATCCACCGGTCCCGGTATTCCTCGAAGACTCGGTCGGGTGCGATCACGGCGAGCACGCGCAGATATTCGATGACCAGCCGGTGGTAGCGCGGCGAGTGAATGTTCGGAAACGGCGACTCCGGGTCGGAGTCGTACAGTGTCCACCAGCGCGTCGTGTAGGACGGCAACAGGGCCAGTGCGGACCCGACGTATTCCGCGAACAGGTCGCGGGCGGGGGCGTGGTCCAACCATTTGCCCAACTCGTAGAGGCCAAACAACGACGCCAAGAATCCGTTGAAGACGCCGGTGGGGAGGCAGGGATATTCCTCCAAGTATGGAATGCCTGCGGCGCGCGATGCCTGGCGAAAGCCCCCCTGTTCCAGCGGGACCCGATACATTGCGATGGCGCTGACCGCGGCTTCGCGGAAGGCCTCATTGCCCGTGAGTCGGTACGCGCGCAACATGACCGAGGCACCACGACTCTGGGCGAGCACCGAATGCCATGGCGGGGCACACCGATCCCAGCGGAAGTGATAGGCCCAGCGCCCCATCGGGTCTCGCGCGGCCAACAGAGTGGATGCGTAGCGCAAAAACTCCTCGCGCGCTGCCGCCACGCCGGTCGTTCGGAACTGATCATGCAGGGCGAGCGCGTATTGAAACGCTGCCTCCGGATTGAGCTGTTGCCCGATCGGCGGCCCGTATTCCAGCACAATCAGGCCGTCGAGGCCCCGGAGGCCATACTCCAGTTTTCTCGAATAGTCCATGAGATACAGGGGCGTCGGGGTCGCCTCGCGTTCATAGCGTTCGAGGCTCTGAGCGTCACGTACCCGCGCCGGCTCTGGGAGATACCAAAACGTGACTGGCGATGCCACGCCGTTGACGCGCCGGAGGACATAATTCTGGAAGAGCAACGCGATTCTGCCCATCACCATCCTCGGTCGTGCAAAACCGCGCCGAGGGTCGGCGCAGTGAGGGCCGCATGATACTCTGGCTGGTGGGGGCGGTCAATTTTGTGCTGCTGACCGCGAGTGTGGTCGCTAACCCCACGCCGGAAGCGCCGGGAACCTGGGAAGTGGTGATGGTCCTCGGGAGTGTGGCCGCGACCAGCGTGATTCTCTGGAGGCTGGCAACCAGGCCGTTTGTGGTCGAGGACTTCTTCCGCCGCCTCCTGCTCAACCTCCTCACGGCCTTCGCGCTTCCGGTGATCATCTCCCTAGCGGTGGCGAGCGTCCGCGGGGTGCCGCTAATGCTATCCCTCCGTGCTACCGTTCCCTATGTGGTGTTTGTCCCGATCGGCCTCGTCGGCCTCGTCGTGCCCGGTCGCGATCATCTCAAGTGGCTGATCCGCGCCCTTTGGATCGTCGGCTCCGCTCACGCGATGTATTTGGTTGGACTCTACTTGATTCAGACGACCGACCTGTTCGACGCGCGCACCGTGTGGCTTTCGCGCATCACGTTTCTGGATCCGCGAACCACACTCCCGCTGTTTCTTGCGCCCGGCATCCTTCCCCTTGCTCTCCTCGGAACCAGGCGCGGTCGTCTGGTCAAACTCGCGTCCTTCGGGCTGGTTGCGATCTCCGTGCTTGCCGCCCTCTCCACTCAAACCCGCTCCCAAATCCTGGCCCTCGTGGCCGGCGGGGGTAGTTTTGCCATCCTGTATACCACCAGGAAAGCGCGGTTGGCCAGCCTAGGTTGGAGTGTGGGGTTCGCGAGGGGGGCGCTCATCGGCCTCCTCGGGGTCGTTGTCGTCGGTGGATTGGTGGTGGCCATTCCGCCGACGAGGGCGCTGGCCAGCGCGCTTGCGCTGCGTAGTCAATTCGATCTGGATAACGGTCGGATCGACGAGGAATGGGTCCCAGCGTTCACTGCGGTGGTCGATGACGGTGTGCCAGGCCTGCTGGCCGGGATTGGGGCCGGGGAGAGCTTCATTACCGCTTCCGGCGAGGAGCGCACCTACGTGCACAATCTCTTGTTGTACACCTTGGTGTACTACGGGCTCCCCGGGGTTCTCTTACTTGTCCTCTTGTACGGCTGCGCTGGGGTGGGCCTCGTTCGGCGCGGACTTGCCACCGGCGACACGCGCTACCTTGCGCTTGCCGCCCTCCTGATTGCCATGTTTGTCTACGCTCAGTTTTTCGCCGTACACAAGCTCCTGTCCTACAACTTGATGCTCATGCTGATTCTCCAGGTCCTCCTGCGCCCCCGGGCGGCGGACGGCCCCCTTCCGAGCCTCGGACGGAAGGCCTAAGAACAGTGGGCGCATTTGGTTCCGGCCTCCTCCCTGGTTAACGTTCGGAGCGAAGGCGGCTCCTCGCCTGACTATTCGGGGATCTGAATGCCGCGGAAGAACCCGTCCCTCACGCAAGTCGCAGTCCGAAATCGCTACCTCGCGCTCTCCGACCTTTGTGGGTTGGTCCTCGCGTTGGTAGTGGCGTTTGGGGTCCGATTCGAGGGGTTTGCCTGGGACCCGCTGTATCGCTCCGTTGCGTTGATCTTCGGGCTCAGTGTCATCCCCCTGAAACTGGTCGTCTTCTTCGGCGCCGGGCTCTATCGGCGGCTCTGGCGCTACGCGGGCGTGGCGGAACTGGAACGGGTCACCCTTGCGACCATCGGGGTTGGCGGCCTGAGCACCGTCATCGGCGGCCTTCTCCTGCCCAAGCTCGGGCTCCTGCCCGCTCGAGTACCCCTGTCTGTCCTCGCCCTGGATGCCTCCCTTACGGTCTTTGTTGTCGCAGCGCCTCGTCTCCTGGCCAGCATCCTCGCCCGGCGCCCATTCGGCAATGATGGCCATGGGAAACGGGTCCTCATCGCAGGGGCTGGATCCGCCGGAAACATCATTGCGAAAGAGCTATTGGCGCATCCCCAGCTTGGGCTCCGTCCCGTGGGTTTCCTGGATGACGATCCGCGAAAGAAGGGGCTCTGGCTCTGCGGGATGCCCGTATTTGGGCCACCCGACCGACTGCCGGCCCTGCGCAAAGAGTACGATGTCGAAGAAGTAATCATCGCCATGCCGTCCGCCCCTGGGTCCGTGGTCCGCGCCATCGTGCAACTGGCAGCTGCGGCCGGCGTCTCGGCCCGGACCATTCCCGGCATGTTTGAGCTGCTCTCGGGCCGAGTGGAAATCGCCACGCTGCGTCCGGTGCGGATCGAGGATCTGCTCCGGCGCGAGCCGATCCAGACCGATATGGCCCAGGTGCAAGGGTTCATCGAGGGACAGGTTGTGCTCGTGACGGGTGCCGGTGGGTCGATTGGGAGCGAGCTCTGTCGGCAGGTCGCGGCGCTCTGCCCCGCGAAACTGCTGCTTCTCGGTCATGGCGAAAACTCAATCTTCGAGATTCACCGGGAACTCGCGGAATCGTTTCCGGACGTCCTGTTCGTTCCAATCATAGCCGATATCCGCGACCAAGAGCGGCTGCGCGCTACTCTCTCCCCGCACCCACCGAATACGATCTTCCACGCGGCCGCGCACAAGCACGTTCCGCTCATGGAGGAGAACGTTCCCGAGGCGGTTACCAACAATGTGCTGGGGACTCGGAACGTGGCCGAAGTGGCAGTCGAGATGGGTACGACGCATTTCGTGCTCATTTCGACGGACAAGGCCGTGCGATCGACCAACGTGATGGGTGCGACGAAGCGCGTGGCCGAACTCATCGTCCAAGATCTTGCGGAACGGCACCACCGAAATTTTATCGCGGTGCGGTTTGGCAATGTCCTCGGGAGCCGGGGCAGCGTGGTCCCGGCGTTCTTGCGGCAAATCGAGGCTGGGGGGCCCGTGACGGTGACCCATCCGGAGATGCGCCGCTTTTTCATGACGATTCCCGAGTCGGTTCAGTTGGTCTTACAGGCCGGGGCCTTGGGAAAGGGCGGGGAGATTTTCGTGCTCGATATGGGGGAACCGATCCGCATCGTCGACTTGGCCACGGATCTGATCCGTTTGTCCGGGCTCGAAGTGGGTCGGGACATCGAGATTCATTTTACCGGGGTGCGTCCGGGGGAAAAGCTGAACGAGGAGTTGTTCTTCGGCAAGGAAGTCGCCAATCCCACGGAACATCCGAAAGTGCTCTCCGCCCGTGGAGTGGAACTCGCGAAGGGTCTCCTACCGGTCGTGCGTGATCTCATTGCGGGCGGCCAAGCCGGTGCGCCCGACGCGGAATTGAGACAACTCCTGCTTCGACTGGTACCGGATTATCGGCCGGAGAACAGCGCGCACAACGTCTCGGGTCTCCAGTCGCGGATGGTCTATGGCGCGGCGGAGTCCGCGGGCAAGCCGTTCCGATCACCCAATTCTTGAACGCCGTAACTCCGCCTGCTCGTTTCACTCCGCAGGGTTTCCCGCCGGCCACTGAAAAACTCCAGTTGTCTCATCTCTCCGACGCCGGCTTTGAGATCCTTCGCTTCGCTCAGGAAGACAGACGCCGGCTTTGGGATCCTTCGTTTCACTCAGGATGACAATGGCACGTTTCTACGGCAGGCCGCTGAACCACGCAGTGGTGTCATTCCGAGGAAGCGCAGCGACCAAGGAATCTCAAGCTTAACGATCACTTTTTCGCCAGGACGATGATCGCGACCGTGCTCACCAGGATCTGCGCGATCGAGCCCATAAAGGCCACCCAGTCTTTCTTGAGGGTGGGGTCGCGCTCCGGGACATAGACGATGGCGCCAGCGAGGGGCTTCGGCTTTGAGTCCGGCAACAGAAACCGTCGCTTCACCGTCTCGAGCTTCCCGTTCGGTTGCACGACGTACGCGCGACCGCGATCCGCTTTGTACGAATATCCTCCCGATGCGCTGACATACTCATCCAGATTCTGTCCGGGCACATGCGACACGCTGGTGGGAGCGTTCACAGCACCCACTACGCGAATCACGGGATTGTATTCCGGAACGACGATCGAGTCCCCGCCCGCGAGAATGAGGTTGTCTCGAAACGCGTGGTCCTCGAGCACTCTGGGGAGATCGATGCCGACGCGGGCCCGGGCGCCGGTGCGGGTGCGGTCCTGCGCACTAACGGTGGGATCGCCGCTCCGGTAGAACTCAACGCCCAACGGGTACGCATCCCGGCTCAGCCCACCCGCGCGCTCGATGAGGTCGGTCAGACGCTCGGTGCGGGACCGCAAGGAATAGCGTCCGGGATAGCGCACCTGCCCGGCGATGGCCACCGTGCGTTGAAGCTCCCAGTCGGGCTGCCGCAGAATCAAGACGTTGTCGTATGGTTGGAGCAGGGTTTCGGGCGCGCCGGATTTGGCGCCGGCCACTCCAGGGGGACCTTTGTACTCTCCGTTGGGGCCGCGGTCAAAGATGTAAGTGGAGTCGAGGGCAACCCGCGTCGTGGTTGCCAACTGTCCACTCGTCCGATCGCTGGGAATGCGGGCAATCTCCGCCTCGGTGAGCAGCGCATCTTCTGATAGTCCTTCGGCCTGCAGCACAGCGTCTTGGAGTGTCATTCCATCCACGTAGCGCAGTCGGCCGGGCCGCTTCACGGCGCCGGTGACCGCGATGTATCGCGCCGGCCGGAAGCTGGTCCGGGAAAACACTAAGACGTCGTCGTCTTCGGCGAGTGCCAGGTCGGTCGCGAGTGCGCCGGTGGAATCCCGAAACGCGGCATGAAGCTGAATGCGAGTCGAATCAGCGAGGAGCCGGGTGACGAGGATCTGTCCGACGTACACGTCGGGCTTGGGACCTCCGGCGAGGCGCAGCGCGTCGCCCAGCCGCATTCCAGGCGTGAAGCCAACCATACCCTCGGACCAGACGTTTCCGCGGACGTTCACCGAATTCCGCCGCCGCTCGGCGATGCCGAACACCCGGACTTCATCGCCGGGTTGGAGTGGGAAGGAGGGGCCGACGCCGTCCGCGAATTGGTCCGCCGCAAGATCCAGAAGGACCCGATCGCGCCCGCCCGTCTGGCGCTCGGCCGGAGGCAAGATGCGATCGACTTGCACTCGGCGCCGCGCGGCCTCGGCCGTGAATCCACCGGAGGCCGCGATGAGGTCCCGTAGCGTCTCACCCGCTTTGAGTTCATAGATTGCCGGGCGCACTACCGGGCCGCTGATGCGCGCGCGCGTCGCATGAACCGGGACGAAAACCACGTCTCCAGTCTCCAGGCGAATATCGTGCGAGTTGTTGCCGTTGAGCAGGTAATCATATAGATCGAGGCTGTCGACGACCTTGCCGCCGCGCCGGATTTCGATCCGGCGAAACGAGCCATTGTCCGACGGACCGCCGGCGGCATAGAGCGCGGTCAGAGTCGTTCCGGCGCTCGAGATCTGGTACGAGCCCGGCCGCACCACGTCACCGACCACAAAAATCTGATTGGTCCGGAGCCGTGCCACGGTGACCTGAAATCGAGTCGTGGCACCTTCGCCGCGCCGAACGCCGCTGTACACTCGGCTGAGCCGGGTGTAGAGCACCGATTCGACTTGCATCAGATTGAGACCGGACACGAAGAGTTGCCCGACCTGCGGAATGACGATGAAGCCCTCGCGCGTGACCTCGAGGGTATGGGACAGTTCCACATCGCCGGTGAGGATAAGGACCAGTACATCACCGGGGCCGAGTTTGTACTTCGCGTCGACCGGGCCCGCGAGCGACGGCTGGAATTGCGTCCCCGATCGACGGAACACGTCGGCGCCGAAAATCGGAGAGGGTGCCGCCGCGATCGGGAGATCCGTTCGGGGCGTTCCCGGTGGGTTGCGCAAAGTATCGACGGCCGGTTCTGCGGCCTCGGAGAGGCCGAGGACCCGGACGGCGCTTAGCACATTTTCTCCCGGCGTGGCCGCGTTCTCGGTGGCGGGTCCGAGATAGGGATCTAGAAGGTTTTCACCGTAACCCGCGGCCCGCAATCGACTCCGAATTTGATCGGGAGAAAGACCGGAGCTGGCGATCTGCTGGCGAACTTGCATCACGAGATCGGGCCGGGTCTGGAGGATCGCTTTGACTTGCTCCTCCGTGGGTTGCTGGGCGCTGAGCCGCGAGGGGATGGATGTCAGGGAAAGGAGCAAACCGACGACGGCTCCCCCAAGGACTCGGGATGAAAGCCTCACGCGAACACCTCACGTTGTCGGTTTGCTGGTCCGATTTGGCTGGTGACTTCTTCCCAGAAAGCAAGCGTCTCGTCCGCGATCGCGCTGTCGACGAATCGAGCGAGGACCCGGCTCCGGCAGGCCAACCCCGCTTGACGGCAGGAGTCCGGCTCGGCCAAGTACCGTTGCAAGGCCAGCGCCATGGATTCCACGTCGTGCACAATCACACCGGCGTCGCCTACGATTTCCGGCAATGCCCCGGTATCGGTCACGATAGCCGCCACCCCTCGTGCCATGGCGTCCACGAGAACCGGTGAATGCCGCTCCACCCAATTCGGGGTCGCCTTCGACGGAAGGACGAGGCAATCAATTTCAGACCAGAGCGGTCCGATCTGGGCGCGAGATAGCCCGGCGAACCACCGGATGCGCGAGGCCAAGCCGAGTCGTTGCGCCAGTTCCTCCAACACCTCCTGCTCCGGGCCGGTGCCAACGATGGTCAAAGTCCATTTGCCCATCACTTGAACACAAGCCCGGAGGAGCAGGTCGACGCCGCGCTCCGGTACCAAACGCCCGACGTAGCCAATGGCCAACCCCTCATGCGCTTCGCGCTCTTGGAGCGGTGGGGGTGTGACGCCGGTCTGCGGTAGGGACAGGGCGGGGACCGTGCGCGCGCCTTGCGCCAACAAATTCGTGGCTAAACGGTTGCCACCGATGACCCCACGCACTTCCCGCAGCGTTCGGGCGAGGCGGCGCCGTTCGAAAAAGCTTCGGTTGCGGGGCAGGCTTTCCCAACTGAACACCACCGATGGGATTCCCAACTTGCGCGCCACCGCAACGGCCGTGGCAGCGGCCGGGCTACTCGGATCCTCCTCAATTTGGAGGATCTCGGGGCGCAGGTCGGTGAGGAGACGTTTGATCGCCCGGGCACTCCAGCGGAGCGTCATCGGTGATTCGGGATCTCCCGAGGTCGCGATCGGAGCGATCCGCACCCCGCCATCGACGCTGGTGTCGCCGCCCGGCACGGCCGCGGTGACGGAGCAGCCGAGTCCCACCAGGGCTCGAAGCTTGCCGCGATGCGCTGGTTCAGTATAGAGATGGGAAAGAATGACGCTTCGCACGGTGGGCGAATTATCGCATGGCCGCGCCCGAGATCCAAGAGTCGGTGATGACCGCGGGGACCCAGGGTATTAGGTTTGAGCGCCATCATGCATATTCTCCATCTCGCGAAATATTATTGGCCGCATTCGGGCGGGATGGCGCGAGTGGTTCAAGGACTGGCGCAGGGAGAGGCCGCAAAGGGTCACCGGGTTGAAGTCGTTGCCATCGAGCCCTTCGTGAGTCCGCTCCGCCCCCCCCAAGCCCGCAAAGCCGTGCTCAAAGCGGTGTCTTTTGGATCGGTAGCGTCCACCGATCTGGCGCCAGGGTATCTGTTCAAGGCGTGGCGTGGCGCCGATCTGATTCATCTCCATCACCCTCACACCCTTGCGGATGTCGCCTCGCTGCTGCGCCTCAACCGGGCCCCCTTGGTGGTCACCCATCATGGTGACAATCGCCGGACCAACGCCATCTGGCTCACCCGAGCGGTGTTGCGTCGTGCGTCGGCCATCGTGGTGCCGAGCCGCGCCCATATAGCCCTGTCCAAAGAATTGACTGGATTCGAATCCAAGGTCGAGGTCATTCCGTTTGGGATCGACGAACGGCGGTGGGCCGCGGTACCGCCGCGCACTGGCCCGGGACCCGCACGCGCGCTTTTCATTGGCCGGTTGGAGCGGTACAAGGGGGTCGACGTTTTGCTCCGAGCCCTCGAACAGGCTCCCGACGTCAGCCTCGATATCGTCGGCGGCGGCCCCGACGGTCCCCGGCTCAAAACCCTCGCCCAAGCGCTGGCGTTGACCGACCGGGTCCGCTGGTTCGGGGAATGGCCAGACGAGGATCTCCCGCGCCGGATGGCCGACGCGGACTTTCTCGTGCTCCCGTCGGTTACGGTGGACGAGATGTTCGGCCTGGTGCTGCTTGAAGCCATGGCGGCTGGACGGCCTATAATTACGACAGCGGTGCCAAGCGGGGTCCGAGAAGTGAACGTGCCGGGCGAGACGGGCCTCGAAGTCCCGATTCGCGACCCCCATAGTCTCGCGGAGGCCATCAATACGCTCGCGGCCGATCCGGGATTGCGAGCCCGGATGGGTGAGGTGGGCCGTTCGATGGTGCGCGAACGGTACTCGCTCGAGATGATGGTGGAGCGATATCTCGAGGTGTATAGGAAGGTGTCGGTCGTATCGGGTGATCATGGTCCCGTCGTTTGACAAATTTCTGCGGGGCCGACTACTTAACCACTGCTCTCGCAGGCAACCGAAGCTCTTGATGACCTGTTTCAGACCCCGGCCGATACGCGCTCACATGAATAGACTTGTTCGCACCCACAGTCAGCCGATTCCGAGGAGGCGTTCTTGAGGTACCTCACTGGCCCATTCCTTCATTCTTTCCTGCTTGGTGGCGTCGTACTTCTCACCACGTCGGCCCCGGTCGCCGCCCTCCAAGGTGCGAAGCCCGATACCGGCAAGAAAAAAGATCTGCCATTGGTCGCCACGCGAACCATCGATCTCGACACCGAGGAAGGGTCGTGGATGTCCGTGGACCTCACCCCCGACGGGAAGACGGTCGTATTCGATTTGCTCGGGGACCTCTACACGGTGCCGTTCACCGGGGGGCCTGCGACGCCGCTCACATCTGGGTTGGCCTTCGACGGTCAACCTCGCGTGAGTCCGGATGGGAAATGGGTGGCCTTTACGTCAGACCGTGATGGTGCCGAAAACCTCTGGATCATCAATCTCGTGACCAAAGAGACGAAGCAAATCACCAAGCTCAAAGACCGGAACATCCAGTCCCCAGCGTGGGCGCCGGATGGGAAATATCTGGTGGTGACCGTTGGCGACATCGTGTTCAAGCCAGGCAAGCTCTGGATGTTTCACGTCGACGGGGGAACCGGCATCCAACTCACCAAGGAGGCCCCGGGCGCTGGGCCCTTCGGCGGAAGCCTCACCACGGGTGGCGCGTTCAGCCCGGACGGACGGTACATCTACTACGCCCAACGGCGGGGGACCTGGGAATACAACGCGATCTATCCCCAGTACCAGATTGCGATCTACGATCGGGAAACCGGTCGAAGCGAGGTCCGCACCTCCCGGTTTGGCTCGGCGATTCGACCGACCCTGTCACCAGATGGGAAGTGGATGGTCTATGCTTCACGGTACGAAGCCAAGACCGGTCTCATCCTACGTGAAATGAAGAGCGGGGAGGAAAAGTGGCTGGCGTACCCCGTTCAACGGGACGATCAGGAAGCGATCGGGAGCCGGGATGCATACCCCGGGATGGCGTTCACTCCTGACTCGAAGGAGCTACTCACGACCTACGGCGGTAAAATCTGGCGCGTACCGGTCTCAGGCGCTCCGCCAACTCAAGTGCCATTTCACGTGCAAGCCAAGGTGGAGCTCGGCCCGGCGGTGGCATTCAAATACCCGATTCACGACAGCACCGAGTTCACCCTGCATCAGATCCGCGATGCGGTGCCCAGTCCGGATGGGAAGCGAGTCGTCTTTTCGGCTCTTGATCATCTGTACATCATGGACCTGCCGAATGGCCTCCCCCGCCGGCTCACAAAGGCGAACATGATCGAGGCCCAACCGGTGTGGTCGCCGGACGGGGTGTGGGTGGCGTATGTGACGTGGCAGCGGGATGGCGGTGAGGTATACAAGGTGCACACGGGTGGCGCTCAAGCACCGGTTGCGCTGACCACGGAAAAGGCGACGTATCAACAGCCGGCCTGGTCGCCCGATGGCGCTCGCATCGTGGTCATTCGGGGGCCGGCCGAGCCACGACGGCAGGAGGATGGGCCTGGGGCGCCGGGTGTTGCGATCGATTTGGTTTCGATTCCCGCGGGGGGCGGAACACCCACGCTCATCACACCGACGTTCGGTCGCGAAAATCCGCACTTCACGCGGGACCCCACCCGGATTTACATGTGGGCGGGCGATAGCGGTCTCGTGTCGATCCGGTGGGACGGATCGGACCAGAAACGGCACCTCAAGGTGACGGCGCCGTTGCTGTTGAACCAAGAGAAGCCTTCCGCGCCCGAAATCGTGAAGATGGGGCCGTCCGGCGATCAGGCGCTGATCCAGTCCGGGTACGACATCTACGTGGTCACGGTGCCGCAGGTCGGCGGTGAGCCGCCCACCGTGTCGATTCAGGATCCCAAGAACACCATGGTGCCGGCCCGAAGGTTGACCGATATCGGAGGCGAGTTCGCGAATTGGAGCGCGGATGGAAAGACAATCCACTGGTCGATCGGCAGCGCGTTCGTCAGCTACGATCTCGAGGCGGCCGCCGCGTTCGACCGGCAAATTGAGCGTGAGAAGAAGGCTCTTGAGACCGATACGACGGTGGCGGGAAAGGCGAAAATAGACTCACTCTCGAAGCGGCTCTACGAGCCGAACGAAATTCGAATCAACGTGCGGGTGCCGCGCGATATTCCGCAAGGCACGATCGTCCTTCGCGGTGGCCGAGTGGTCACGATGAAGGGCCAAGAGGTTCTCGAGAATGCGGATGTGGTCGTCCGCAACAACCGGATCGTGAGCGTTGGTCCGCGGGCCGAGGCGCCGGCTGGAGCGAAGGTGCTCGATGTGAGCGGCAAGACCATCGTTCCCGGATTCATTGACCAACATGCCCATATGTGGCCCACGTGGGGGGTGCACAAGCAGCAGCCGTGGATGTACCTCGCGAACCTGGCCTATGGCGTCACCACCACCCGCGACCCGCAAACAGGCTCGAGCGACGTGGTGTCCTACGGCGACGCCGTTGATGCCGGGCAGATGATCGGCCCTCGGATTTATTCGACGAGCACTGGAGTGGGCTACTGGCTCGAGCCGCTTCGCGACCTCGACCATGCGCGGAAGATCATGAAGCGGTATAGCCAGTATTGGGACACGAAATACATCAAGATGTACATCAAAGGCAATCGGCAAACGCGGCAATGGGTGATCATGGCTGCGAAAGAGAACAGCATCATGCCGACGACCGAGGGTGGCCTCGATACCAAGTACGACCTCACGATGCTCCTGGACGGCTACCCGGCGCAGGAACATGCGACGCCCACCGTGCCGCTGTACAAAGACATGGTGACCGCGTATGCCAGGTCGGGCATCGAGTACACGCCGACGCTCCTCGTCCAATATGGCGGCCCGTGGGCCGAGGAGTACTATTTCGAGCGAGAGAACCCCTACAACGACGCCAAGATTCGGCGGTTCATGCCATACGAGCATCTCGCGCCGAAGACCCGGCGCCGGGGCTCAGGGGTTGGGCCCGGGCCTGGAGGCTGGTTCATGGAGGACGAATGGATCTTCCCGATGACCGCCAAGGTAGGTGCGGACATCGTGAAGGCAGGCGGCAAGATTGGCATCGGAAGCCACGGCGAGTTTCAGGGACTGGGTTACCATTGGGAGTTGTGGTCGGTTGGGTCTGGGGGCATGTCCAACCACGACGCGTTGCGTATGGCGACGCTGGCCGGCGCCGAGGCGCTGGGATTGGACGGCGACCTGGGGTCGATCCAGTCCGGTAAGCTGGCGGATTTGTTGGTGCTCGACAAAAATCCGCTGGAGAATCTCCGTAACAGCAACACGATCAACTTGGTGATGAAAAACGGCCGGCTCTACGACGGGAACACTTTGGATGAAGTCTGGCCTCGGCAGCGGAAGACGGAATCGCCATATGGCCTCGTGGAGATTCCGAAGCCAACGGCCGGCGAACACTAACTAGGTCATTGTCACCTTCTCCGGACCTCCTCCCAATGTGGGGGAGGGGGCCGGGGGCTGGAGTTGCCATGGGAACCCGCCGTTCGTGGGCCTCGGCATTTCTTTCGCTGGCGCTCCTCCCTTCGAACAGTGCCCTGGCTCAAGGCGTGGAGGCAACAGCAGTTTCGGGCCGACTCGTCGACGTCGTGGTGGCGAGTCCGGCGCTCCGTGGGAACCGGCTCGGCGACCCGAGCGATCAGGCCGTGACCATCTATCTCCCGCCGAGTTACGATCAGAACCCCACCCGTCACTATCCGTCGCTCTATCTCCTCCATGGATACAACGGGCGACCTCAGGAATGGACCACGAACGGCTACCAGGGCATGAACCTGCAGCGGGTGATGGACAGCTTGACAACGCGAGGCCTAGCGCGCGAAATGATCGTGGTCGTTCCGAACGGCAAGAATGCATATCACGGGAGTTTCTACACCAACTCGGCCACCACGGGCAATTGGGAGGACTACCTCGTCCGGGATGTCGTGCATTTCGTCGACTCGAGCTTTCGGACGCTCGCGCGAGCCGAGAGCCGTGGTATTGCGGGGCACTCAATGGGCGGGTATGGCGCGATCATGCTCGGCATGAAGCACCCGGACATTTTTGGAGGTCTGTACGGATTGAGTCCCTGTTGCCTCGATCTCGTTGGCGACATGACCGCCGTGAACCCTGCCTGGCGTCGAGCACTCCACGCCCGTTCGAGTGTGGACCTCCCCAAAGACCCGGAGACGGCGGATCAGTTCTGGACCGACGTATTCGTTGGCCTCTCCGCGGCGTTTTCGCCCGACCCGAGCCATGGGCCGTTCTTTGTCACCTTTCCTTACCGGGAACTGGGTGGGAGCCTGGTGCCGATTCCAGCGGTCATCCGGCAATGGCGAACGAAATACCCGCTGCCTCTATCTGCGGATCATGAACGCAACCTGCGTCAACTCCGAGGAATCGCGTTCGATTTCGGCGAGAAAGAGGAGTTCACTCACATCCGGATCGCGACTACCGAGTTCTCGCAGGCGCTCGCGGCCAAAGGAATCCCGCACCGGTTCGAGGTATACCCCAACGGCACCCACGGCAGTCACATTCGCGAGCGGTTTGAGCAGGTGGTGGTGCCATTCTTCTCGAAGATCCTGGTGGCTGACGAACAACCGTAGCATCGGCTGTCTGCGGGATAACTGCTCAAACGCCCCGGCGCTTCTCGGCCACGATCGACGTATGTTTAGGGGGCGCCGCCGGGGCGGCTCATGGTCGTCGGCGCCATGGACAGGGTCTCTCAATGGAAGAGGCGGGGCATGAATGCCGGCGCATTCGTTTTTCTCATTCCCATCACCGCGATCATTTGTATGACCGCCCTCAAGATGGCGCGGTTGAGGCCGCCCAGTGGCCTACAGATGCTGCCGCCCGAGGTGACGGATCGTCTTGAAGCGTTGGAGCACGAGGTGGGCACCCTCCGGCAAGAACTGTCGGAGACACAGGAGCGGTTGGACTTCACCGAGCGGCTGGTGAGCCAATCAAAGAGTGCTCAGCGATTGAGTCCGTCCTAAGCTGCGTGGTCCCAATGGTCGAGCCCTTGCTGA
This sequence comes from Gemmatimonadota bacterium, assembly GCA_025358055.1. Lineage (GTDB taxonomy): Bacteria > Gemmatimonadota > Gemmatimonadetes > Gemmatimonadales > GWC2-71-9 > JANYKV01. Next base: position 5,231 of record JANYKV010000118.1, on the reverse strand, counting down.
CCTCCGCCTTGGCGCACCCTAGTGAAGCGGCTTCAAGGTGGTTTGATGCCTGTTTCATACAAGATCGACCAGAGCGCGGGCATCGTTTTTGATCGGGCATGGGGCACGCTCACCGATGTCGAGGTGGGCAACCACGCTCGGGCTTTGGTGGCCGATCCTCGGTTCAAGCCGGACTTCTGTCAGCTCGCGGATTTCCGAGATATTGTCGAGGCGCGGGTGACCGCCGGTGGAGTTCGAATGGAGGCGGACACGACGATCTATTCCCGGCGGGCCGGCGCGCGTTTGTGGTGACCTCGGAGGTCGCGTTCGGGCTGGCGCGCATGTATCAGCTTACGCTCAAGTGGGGCCCGGAGGCGCTCGGTGTGTTTCGCCAGATGGAGGACGCTTTGGCTTGGGTCGGGCTCGACCTCGCCACCCAGTGGCCCGCCGGCCCTCCGGACTCGGTCTTTATCGATTCGCCACCCGGTTAGAGAATTTGTCGGCCCAGCCATCTTCGGGTTCGCTCGACGAACCTTGCGCCACTCCATGGATCGTTGCAAGTTGTCGTCGATTCGGGCCCTTAGCTCAGCTGGTTAGAGCAGCGGACTCATAATCCGTCGGTCGCAGGTTCAAATCCTGCAGGGCCCACTCCGCAACTCATTCTCATTGCTTCACCTCCGCGCTCAGAGTCCTGCCGCCAAACGAAGCACGCGCTGCGACTGTGAGTCAAACTGTGGGGAAGGGGGCGCGCCAAGCATCACATCGGCCAAGGTGCGCGAATCGTCCCCGCGATCTTGTTGCATCGTGTACCTCCGCGTCATCGACGCGTTGGCATGTCGGAGCGTCCGCTGCACGCTCGCCTCTGGCCGCCCCGCGTTCACTAACCACTGTCCCGTGCAATGCCGCAGGTCATGGAGCCGGAGTGTCGGATCAGCGCCTGCCGCCTTGAGTGCCCGTTTCCAGCAGTATCGGAGGCGCTTGTAGGCAAGCGGCGAGGGAACAGCGGCCACAACAAAGGGCCAGAGCCGTTCGATTGAGGAAGGAAACCTCTTTCCTGGAGCTGAAGCCTTCCGCGATGACATTGTCAAGGCGCAGGAAACCGGCAACCTGAAAGGAATGCGAATGGCATGGCGGGATGCACGTGACTGGGTAAAAGCACTCACGGCAGAGAAACAACAACGCCTCGGTGCTCTACTTCAAGTCGGGGCGAACGTAAGCCTCGAGGATGAAGAGAAGGTTGTGATTGAGCGAGTTCGTCAGGTCCGTCAGCGTGGGAGGATCAAGACTGAAGACGAGTATCGAACAGTGGTCTCCTACTTGGAGCACGTGTCTGAAGGGGAGCTCAAACCACCCGAACTGCGTGCCTATGAAAACCTTCTCGCGAATTTTGGAAAAGACGGCTAAGGGCGAACCGCGAAAGCGGTGTCAACACCGATTGTCGGTCCATGGCCGGGGCAAACGATCCCAGCCGGTAGCGCACATGCTTGGCGATCGGGATGGAGATGCTTGGGCCAGGGTAGCTGATGCGCCGCGTCACTGTCCGATATTCGTGCCAAGTACACTCGCCGGACCAATGACAATGCTCGTTCTTTTCGAGGTTGATCCCGGTGTCAATCGATGGCAATGAGCCGCGGTTGCCATTCTCTGAATCGTCTGAGTCGCCAGCGATTCCCAGGCATCGCCTTTCTCTCGACGTCGGCGCGCCCTATCGCCCTCGGACCTAACGAAAAAGAGTCTGATCGCGATCGCGATGACCCCCAGGATAACCGGCATCGAGCCGGAGCCCGGGGAGAGCCCCCCAACTGCAAGTGCCAATCCCGCGAAGGCAATGACTAGGGGAAGAACACTCGCCTTGGCCGGCGGCGACTTAAGAATTGTGATCTTCACCATACCTGGCCCCCAGGCGAGAGCCACCGAGGCTAGCCAAAACCGCCGCGGTTCATCCCCATCACTGCCTGTGAAAGGCTAGTGTAACCACAGGCCAGCAGGAGGCCGGTTGGCGTCGGAGTCCTAACACGCTAGGGCTTACGATTTGGAGGGTATCCACCTGGTCGAGGAGGGCCACTCCTCCACCTCCACACAAGGACTCCAAGCTATACTCAGAGCGAACGACGACGCGGCCGCCGCCGATGTTCACGATGCGGATTGCATACGTGTTTCCCCACTCATTGAGGGATTTCGCGGGCTGCCCGACCTCTAGAAAATCCTCGCGGAAGTCGTAATGGAGGGTCGCGGTCGTATCTGAGAGTATGTCGACGGTCCAGGCGACGATCACTTCTTCTCGGATATGGCCTTGACGGTTCTGGGAATCGACCATCGCCGGGAGCGGCCTTCCGTTCGCCGTCACGGCCGCAAAAAGTCCAAGTGGCGTGGCCGTCGGCCCTGTCGGACTCGAACATCCGGCAAGGCCAGCACAAAACATGAGGGCTGCACAAGCGGTGTTGATGCGCTGTCCCCTGACCGCCAGCTCTGCTTGGACCCAGGCCCTGGCGAGGCGGAGGTGCTGCGTCCCATAGGAGCGGGTGAACATGGGACCAACGTACCCCGCAGCGCAGGACGGGTCAAACGTTCCCGGCGGTCCCACGCGAAACCTCGGCCACGGCGGTCCGAGTGGCGGCATCAGCCCACGACCTCCCACCCCTCCCAGGGCCGGGATCAAGCGACCCAGGAACACACGTGACAATAGGGATTCTCCGCTTGCTGAAGCGCGGCCACCGCTCCATCTTGGTCACAGGCCACTACGTCCGCGAACATCAGTGGGGCATCCGCGCCTAAAGCCGTTAGGTTGCAATGACCTATACCCGAAGAGGGCGAATGCGCCCTGGAATCCCGATGGGGGTTCCATTGTTCGCGGTCTTCCTGGCCTGTAGCCAGCCAACCTCGACGACACCACCCCCACCTCCGCCCCCTTCCTCTGGACCGTCCCTTCAATTCATCGCGGGGGCCACCGGCACGGACACGATTCAGTCCAGGGCGAATCAAGCGCTCGTGGTAGAAGTCCACGGACAAAATGGTCGACCTACCGCGAGGTTGGTGGTGCGGTTCGAAACGGCTCCCACGAATTCTCCTGCGGTGATGTACGTCGCAAACCTTTCATCGAATCAATTTGGGCTGTTGGCCACCGACACCACGAAGGACGACGGGCACGCGTCAGTCCTCGTGGCGTATGGCATCCATCCTGGACAGGCACGCGTCCGGGTGAGGGTTCCCGAGCTCGGTCTTGTGGATTCGGTGTTCTTCACGATTCTGTCCGGGACAGCGGTGAGGACGGTCCTGGCCCCGCATGACACCGGTGTCATCCTCGGGCACCACATGACCTACCGCGGGGCCGTCGTGGACCGTTTCGGGAATCCCCGACCGGACAGCGTCAGGTACCGAAGCCTCTCGCCCGAGATCTCGCTCACCGCCAACGTCCTCACTGGCCAATCATTCGGCTTAGGTCGAATCGAGCTCGCAGGATCGGGGTTCGCGGACACCGGTGCGGTTGCCGTACTCCCCTCAGGTGTACTAGCTGCCTTCAGCTCCGGCACCTTGGTCATGTTCAGCACCGATGGCACTGGTCTTCAAGATGTGGTCACTGCCTACGGGAACGCGGCAAGCTGGTCGCCGGATGGACAACAGGTTGTCGCGGAGCAGCCTGGGCTTGGCGGCCTTATTATCTCGGACCTCCACGGGCACGCCCATCTGTTGACCTCCACCGACAGTGTCACCTATCAGGAGGCTCCACAGTTCTCCCACGACGGTCAGTGGGTGTATTTCCACGGCGATGACGTCGCGGGCGCGAGTAGCCTGTATCGCGTCAAAACCGACGGCACGGGATTGCAGCGCATCTCGGTGATTCCAGCCATCGAAGGAAGAATGCCATCACCGTCGCCGGACGGTACCCGCGTCCTCACCGGCACGTTCGGTGGTCCTTTCTATATGGTCGACTTGGCAAGCGGCACGTCGACCATGATTCCTGCCACGGGGTATTTCGCACGGTGGGCTCCCCAAGGCGATCGTATCGCATTCGTCCAATCGACCAGCCCGGCGACCGATGGGTTTGGGTTGCTCTCGATCATGAATCCGGACGGGAGTCAGGTGCGGAACGTCGGGGCACCCAATGTCACGTACTATGGCACGGTTGACTGGTCTCCGGACGGGCAGTGGATCGTCGCCCACCCGAATTTGACGCGAACGATTCACTTGGCGAACCCGGATCTAGGCATTGTTCTCACGATCCCAGCAGCGTTTGACTGGCAATCGCCGACCTGGAAGCCTCGCTAGCCTAGGCACGATAGACCCTCAGGACGTGGTGCCAACAACGATGGTGTTGCGTTGACCGGTTGAGTCAACCCAACAATCCGATGCGGGCCACGGCCTGAAACGCTCCGCCAATCGACGAGGTGACATCAAAGGAGCGCGGTTCCTGCTCAACCGGGAGGTGAGTCCGATCCTGAACGCTTCTCGTAGTGCTGGGCTCTGGCGCACCCGACCGTTCGCAGGTGAAGAATTGCGCAATCGCAGAACGTGAACCAAAGCCCGCGACGACGAACCAAAGGCACGCATACGAGCTAGCGGTCACCCGGCGGTCGCCATAAGTCAATGTTTCTTTCCAGGACGGGACGGGTTCGTTGGGGACCCACCAAGCCAACCCAAAGCCGCCGTTTCCAGGAGCGTCGAATTCGACGTGGGGAAATTCGACCCCCTCTCGCTAACTATCAAGGGGGTACCCGACCCGAACCCGGGTACGCCCATATGTTGCGAGAGCAGCAAATCTTGTACACCCGTGGGCCAGCCTTCACCTCCAAGACGATGCGCATAGTGAATCGCCCCGGGATTGCCGGAGGCTACAGTGCTCTTAGGGATGCGGATACCATTCACATCATCGGCTCCAGCCTTCCGACGGCAGATTTGGGAGTTCGCCTACTTTTCAATCCGATTCGCGAACGGCTTGAGAAGGGCAATGTAGGTCGAACTCACAGACCCGTCCGAAGCGGCTCGGGGTCGATGGGTGGGGCTCCTTGGAGAAGGCCTGGTGTGGCATCAACAGCGGCTCGAAGAGCGGTAGCGCGGCGCTTGTGGCGCACCCTGGCGCCTCAATCGGCATCAATCAACGGATCTGCCTCGGTGGTGCGGGGGGTCAGGCCGACTCAGTATGCCGATTATGATGCCCGAGCCGCTGTGGGGCAGACTGTGGGACTTTGACTCGGAAGGGCTTGTGCCAGACCGTCGCGCTCGACATACCTTGGTTCTCTACGAGTGCAAGCCAT
>JANYKV010000071.1 GCA_025358055.1 Gemmatimonadota bacterium | reverse complement strand
CCGGCCAGCGGGCAAACCGCTCGGCACTCTTCGTCTGGCACGGGGCGGAGGAGAAGGGTTTGCTAGGTTCCAAGTGGCACGCAAACCATCCAATGGTGCCCTTATCCTCGATCGTCGCGGTTCTCAATGGCGATATGATTGGGCGAAACCATCCCGACAGCGCGGCGCTGCTCGGGGTAGAACCGCCGCATCGAAATTCGAAGATCTTGGTCGAAATGGGACTCGCGGCGAACGCAATGGTCGGGCATTTCAAGTTGGACACGTTGTGGGACAAGACCACTCATCCTGAGGGCTGGTACTTCCGAAGTGACCACTTGTCGTATGCTCGAGTGGGTGTCCCGGCGATCTACTTCAGCACGTTACCACATCCCGATTACCACACTCCGCGTGATGAGCCGGATCGGATCAATCTCGCGAAGCTCACTCGCGTCACCCAATGGATGTATGCTACGGGGTGGTTGGTGGCGAACGCGGCGGAACGTCCTGGTCTTGATCCCGGCGCAAAACTGGAGCGATAGTCCTTGCGCCGGGCAGTCAGCCCGGATACGCTCCACCTTCGGACCTTATGAGGGCATGCGAATGGCGAATTCCCGATTGAACCAACTCCCCGCCGCGGAGCGACTCCAGGGCCTTAATGTCCTGCGGAACAGCGGGAACTGCCGAGATTGGAACGGTATTCATTACAAAGCCGGCCTTTCGGGCACCAATGTTGGGGCCAAGCGGCTCTCGATGAACGTGGCGACGATTCCGCCGGGCGGGATCGCCTATGCCCATATTCATGTGGACTTTGAAGTGATGCTTTACATTCTGCAGGGTACCGTTCGCCACGAATACGGCGAAGGCCTCGCCAAAGTGGTCGAGAATCGCGCCGGCGATTTCATTTTCATCGAACCTGGTGTTCCACATGAAGTGTTCAATGCGAGCGATACCGAAGAGGTGGTCGCCGTTGTCGCCCGCTCCGACGCGGACGAATGGCAACATATCGTGCCATATCCTAGCATCCATCGGCCGGCGTAGGCCGATTGTGACAGCACGTTTCCACATGCGGGCCCGGTTGCCCGGATGACACCTTGGGTGCTGCGTCTCATTCTGCTCAACATCGGCGCCTTCATGCTCTCCGGCTTCGGTGCTGATCAATCCATTACGACAATGTTCGGATTATACCCCCTCGCGAGCTTGCAACAGCCGTGGACCTATGTCACGTACATGTTCCTTCATGGCAGTTGGAGCCATGTCTTGTTCAACATGCTGGGGCTCTACTTTTTTGGCCCTCGCCTGGAGGCGCGACTCGGGGGGGCGCGATTCATCGCTCTGTACCTGGTTAGTGGTGTCAGTGGCGGACTTCTCTCGCTGGTGTTCGCCCCGGCCGTCATCACTATTGGTGCGTCGGGAGCTGTTCTGGGGGTCCAGCTAGGCTACGCCCGGTATTGGCCCCGCGACCTCATCTACATTTGGGGAATCCTCCCCCTCGAGGCGAGGTGGTTTGTCCTCTTGTTCACCGCGATCGACCTGTTCGGCGGTGTGACGGGCACGATGTCCGGGATCGCACACTTCGCTCACTTGGGCGGTTTCCTCGGCGCGTTTCTCTACCTGAAAGTTCTGGATGCCCGGGCGCCGATTCACCGTTGGCAACAACGGGCGAGTGTGCCCTCGCCGAGAGTGGAAACGGTGCAGATGGCGTTGGATCGGTGGGCCCGGATTCGGCGCGAGGAGTTGCACGAAGTCAATCGCGATGAACTCGATCGAATTCTCACGAAACTGAAGGCTGAAGGGGCGGGGGGCCTCACCGACGGTGACCGCGAATTCCTCGACCGGTTCAGCGCTCGCGCCTAACACCTCGTCGTCTCCGGCCTGAGCCGCAAGCACACCCAAGCCTACTCACCACCTCGGAAGCAGAGTAGTTTTCCAGGTTCGCCGGGAGCCCTCGGTCGCGCTGCCTCGGCCCGAGTTGTCTCCGCTCATTCCCTCGTCTCCCGATGAGTTGAACGCATGCGTGTTTCAGGTCGCTGGCTCGTTCTGGGTTCGTCGCTTGTTGCCGCGGGGTTCAGTGGCTTGACAGCGCAGATTCCCGGTGATGAGATGGAGCGCGGCAACCGTAACTTCCGAAACGAGTATCTCTCCCAAACCTATCAAGATCTCAAGCCACTGTTTGAGGATTGGCGTGAGCTTCACTCGAAGCACGATTTGAAATCACTACTCAAGATCATCACCGAGGACGCGGTCTACTCCCCGGTGGAGGGAGTGATTTTGCAGCACCGATCCGAGATCGGAGATTCGCTCGCGCGCCGACTTCCCAAGGTTCAAGGATATTGGTCTTCCGTCATTGATTTTACCGCGAGCGGTGGGTTGGCGTATTTCCTCGGCCGATTTTCCTACCATTTGAGTGAGGCCGATGGGAAGGGGCGCGACATGACCGGGACCTTTACGATGGTGTGGTTTTTGGATGGGCGCAACTGGCGGGTCCGCTCATACGTTGAACGAAGAGATGATTCCGGCGGCTAAGCGGCTGGAGTGGAAACGGGCAAAGGTATTGACCCGTTGCGCCGAGTCAGTTGGGAGTAGTACCCGCGCGACCCGACTTGACGTAGATCGTTTTCAGCGGGCCCATGCCACTCATCAGCAAGACGGTTTCCCCCGCCGCACCCTCATAGTGGTTCGACCCGGCAGGCACCAGCACAAAGCCTCCAGCTGGTAGGACTCTCGCCGCCGCCGAGTCCAGCGCTGATCCCATACCCATCAGAAGCCGGCCCGAGATCACGACGATTCGCTTGTCATTGGGGTGATGGTGAGGCTGAATCCATTGGCCCGGAGCAAGTCTGAGCAGGATAGTGTACGTCGCGCCGGCCCGATCTGGATTGCCCTCAAGCGTGGCGAGAGCAAGACCTTGGCCGGCAGGTGTCCAATGGATGTCTTTCGGGTCGATGACCACGTGGCGGTTTGTGTCGCTTGGCGACGGGCCAAGAATCGTTATAAGGTAGAAGAGTGTATAAAGCATCGATTGGTCTCCCGCCCTTATTTTTTTGCTGGCCCCACCACCGGCAGTTCGGGGTGCTGCGCCCAGTCATTCATGGAACCATCATACATCTTCACGGGATAGCCCAGGTAATGCGCCACGAAGTAGAGCATACTCGATCGGGTCCCGACCCGGCAATAGGTCACGACCAGTTGGCCCTCCTTCACGCCCGCCGCCGCAAACATTCTGCGTATCTCGGCCACGGGTTTGAGACTGCCCTCGGTGAATAGAGTCTTCCAATCGATGTTGATCGCGCCGGGAATATGACCTGGGCGGGCCACTCCTTCCTCGGGTGCGAGGCCGGCGTATTCGTCCGGACTCCGCGCGTCGAGCAGGGCGACGGTCGTGTCATCCAGGTGTGCTTTCACCCAGGAGGCGTCTACGATGTTTTCCGGATGAGGTACCGCACGATAACCGCCGACTCGGCTGATCGGAACTTCGGTCGTTGTCAGGTATCCCGCGGCGCGCCAGGCCGCGAGGCCACCGTCGACCAGGGCAGTCTGGCGACCATATCCTTGGTGATCCAGCGTAAAGAACAGCCGAGCGGCGGCGAGAGGGTCGCCGTAGATGACGATTTCTGAGTTGGGTGAGATTCCCAGGCCGCGGAACAGTGCATCCAGCACGGATTGCTCTGGAACTTCACTCAACAAACCGTTCTTGGTCACCGCGTAACTACTGAACTCCACCAAGCGAGCGCCCGCGACGTGGCCGGAATCGTACGGCGCCCGGCTCCGTTCTGCCTGCAAGACGACGAGGTTGCTGTCCTTCAGGTGTTCGGAAAGCAACCGGGGCGGCACTACCATCGACGACCGAGTCGGCAATCCGGTGTGGACGACCGGAAATCCCTCGCGCGGGCTCCAGTCCCGCATCGAACCATCGTAAACCTTGGGGTGGAGCCCCAGGAGCCGAGCGACGAAATAGAGATGGCTGGCTCGAAATCCGACGGTACAGTAGGTCACGACTTGCCGATCGCCGGTTGCGCCGGCATCGTGAAAAAGTGCGCTCAACTCCTCGCGGCTCCGGAGCTTTGACTGGTTCCCATCGAGCGCGGCCGCACCATCGGTGAAAGTCTTTTCCCACGGGAGCAAGACGGCCCCGGGGATGTGGCCGAAGCGAGGGAGGCGCTCGCTGTCCGTGGTGCCGTTGTATTCTGGTTCGGAACGGCCGTCAATCAGCGCCACGGCCGGGTCATTCAGATGCTGGCGTACCCAGGCGGCATCCACGATCAGGTCCGACCGGACGTGCGACTCAAAATGACTTCGCGACACGGTCGACGTCGTGATGACCGTAGGTTTCTTTTCCTGAGACCACACCACGAGGCCGCCGTCGAGCAGGGACGTTCTATCACCCATTCCCACATAGTCCATCGCGAGGAAGAAGCGTGGTGCCATCCACGTATCGCCGTAAAACACGACCCGAGATGAATTGCTAATCCCAAGGGATTCGAGTGCGGAGTCGATCGCGGCAACCGACGGGAGTTCAACTCCGGGGTCCGCAGACGTGAAGAAAGCGCGGGGGTGGCTGTAACGCGCTCCAGGGATGTGCCCTTTGTCGTACTCACGCCGGTCCATCGCTAAGTGTACAATGACCAGATTCGGGTCCTTGAGGTGCTGCGACAACCAACTCGTGGAGACTAGGAGCGAGTCGGCCGGCGTGGCGGCGGTCAAGGCAAACAGGGCGGTGAAGTACGCGATCATTCGCTTCTCCCCACCAATGTTTCTTGGTGGCATGGGTTGGGGTCCAAGTCGTTTCCGCGAATGTCCCGTCCGCGGCTCATCACTACTAGCTCTTTGGGGAGCCTCCGGCCGAGACGATGACGGGATAGTCGCGGTGCGCACTCCAATCCTGGAACGATCCGTCGTAGAGGGCGGCTTCTAAACCAAGGTATTTCGCGACGAACCAGACCAGAGTGGCTTGCTGCCCGATGTGACAGTAGGTCACGATCATGCTCCCCGGTTTGACCCCAGCCTGGGCAAACATCTGCTGCACTGTTGCCCGGTCTTTGAATTTTCCGCTTTTGTCGATCATCGTGTCAAACGGCAGGCTGACCGCGCCAGGGATTCTGCCACTTCGGGTCTGGTGGGTGTCGGCGCCGTTGAAGAACGCGGAATCACGTGCGTCAATGATCGTGACTTTGGGGTTGTCCAGCCTTTGCCGCACCCAGTCGCCATCCACGACGATTTCCGGGTGGAGGGTGGGGGTATAGGTGCCGGGGGAGACGATCGGAACCTCATTCGTCACCGGGCGCTGTTCCGTTTTCCACGCCTCGAGCCCGCCGTCCAGGATCGAGATCCGGCCTTCCAGCCCCGCGTACTGCAGGGTGAAAAAGGCCCGCGAGGTCGGTGAAAAGTATTCGTCGGCCGAATAGAGGACGATGTGCGAGTCGTTCGAAATGCCCTTCGCCTTGAGCACCGAGTCAAGTCGAGGTGGGGAGGGCAGCTCGAGCATCAGGCCGCCTTCGATCCGCGGCGCGGCCAGCTCCACAAATGGATTCAGAAATTGGGCGCCCGGAATGTGTCCCGCATCATAGGTTTTTCGGGAGCGAGTGTCCCCAATCTGAAAGGTTACCAGCCCCCGATCCTTCAGATGGTCTGCGAGCCAGCCAGTCGAGACGATCAACGGCTGCGCTGCCCCAAGGGCGGGGGCGATGGCGAATGCGGTGGCGATCGATAACAGGGACATGGTGAGTCTCCAGGCACAAGGGGTGTGCGGACGTTCCCAGAAGGTAGGCATCCTTCGCCCGCGGGCCGGCAGTTTGCAGGGAAGGGAAATCCGCTGCAGCGAAAGGTGAACCCGGAGCGAGAAGGTGCGCCATCGTGACCACGATCGCGAATCCCAGATGCGCCGCACCCGTCAGGAGTCGCGAGGAGGAATCGAGGGGAACCGTTCGAAGGAACCAAGCGATGAAGGGCGCGCACACGGCCCAGAGAATCCAGTATGGCATCCCCATCCAGACTGCGTGCCAAAAGCTAGTATCCCCGCCATCCTGGCGCATGAGGACGTTGTGTTGGCCCCCGGCGACGCCTCCGAGGAGCCCGCGGAAGAGCAGCAGGGTTAGCGAGAGAACCCAGCGCGACTGGGAGTTCAGAACCTCGGGCTCGAGCATCGGTTAAGGTATTGCCTCTGAGGGCGCTGCGAAAGAATCCCGCCGCGAACGGTGCGCTGGGCGTGGCGAGTGGGGCCTGGGGCTAGGCGAACAGCGCTACCTGGCCCCCGGTGTGCCAGAAGAGGATCCGCTGGTTTGACGCAAATTCACCGGACCGAACCCGCGCGATAACCGCGGCTAAGGCCTTCGCGGTGTACGTATGGTCTACAAACAACGCTTCGGTACTCGCCGCGAGAGACTGTGCCTCAATCGAAGCTGGACTCGAGATTCCGTACGCCGGTCCGACGAAGCTGTCGTCAACCATGATTGGGGCATGATCAGCCAAGGCACCTGTTGGCGCGCCCAGTAGGTCCTCGATACCCGAAATGATACGTCGCACCTCTGAGGCCACTGTTGCGGCGGGATCGTCGGCGCTGATCGCGATGACCCGGGTGGACAGTCCGTTGATTGCGCACCCAGCCACGAGACCGGCTTGGGTGCCACCTGAGGAGCCGGCATGAACGATGACATCGGGCGCTTGGATTTGTCCGAGCATTTCCGACACGGCTCGGGCGTAGCCTAGTGCCCCCACTGGAGTCGAAGCACCGAGCGGGACGATGAACGGTTTCTTTCCTTCGGCTCGCAGACGATCGGCAATCACGGCCATGCCGGGCACTCGTTCCTCCCGTGAACCGACGTAGTGCATCTCTGCCCGAAGGAGTTGGTTGAGGAGGGCATTCCCGGTGGGTCGAGATGGCCGTTCGCCATTCACGACGATGACCATGCGGAGTCCAAGTTTGGCAGCGGCCGCCGCCGTTGCGCGGGCGTGGTTCGATTGAACCCCACCGCACGTAATGAGCGTGTCCGCGCCGCCCGCGAGGGCCTCTGCCGCGACCAGTTGTAGCTTGCGGACCTTGTTTCCGCCAAATCCGAAACTGATCGCGTCATCTCGCTTTACCAGCAGCGTCGGTCCGCCCCCGAGATTTTGGCGCAATCGATAGAGCTCCTCGACCGGTGACGGATAGGCACCGAGCTCCACTCGCGGCAGCCGTTCGAGCACGGCAAGGAGAGCGGGTGCGGGAATCATCGAGGCCATGAAAGGATCCGCGGTGGAGGAAGCGCGAAGGGCGCCTGAGTCTATGGCGTTACTTGCTACGGCGTCAAGCGGTCACCCCTTCCCATCGGGCGGAAAAACCTCTAGCCTAATGGTTCCAAAGCGTTCCCCACGCCTCGTTGAGGTCGTCATGCGCCACCACGTGAACATCGCTCTCTTGGTTTCAGTGACCTTTCCTCGACTCCTGGTCGGACAGACGCCCATGGACTCCGCCCGGGCCCGGCTCGCCCAAATTGAAGGCAAGCTCACAGTGCCCGGGCTAACCCAATCGGTTGAAGTGCGACGCGATCGGTGGGGTGTACCTCACATCTACGCAAAAAACCAACATGACCTGTTCCTGGCCCAGGGATTCGTTGCGGCCCAAGACCGGCTCTGGCAAATGGACATGTGGCGGCGGATTGGGGAAGGACGGCTTTCGGAGGTTCTGGGTCCGAAGCATGTGGAGCGGGACAAATTTGCGAGACTGATGAAATACCGGGGTGACATGACCGCGGAATGGGAGAGCTACGCGCCTGATACTAAGGAAATCGTGACCGCGTTTGTCCAGGGTATCAATGCCTACATCCGCCAGGTGCGGGCCAATCCTCCGATCGAATACGCCCGCCTCGGCTTTTCACCTACGCCATGGCGCGACGATGTGCCGCTCCAGAGGATGGCCGCACTCGCGATGACCGGCAATGCGCTCGCCGAAATGCAGCGTGCGGCGCTAGTGAGCGCTGTCGGTAAGGAGAAAGCGGAAAAGGTGTGGCCGACCGACCCCTACCGAGCCCTCGATCCGGACCCCGCGCTGGACCTCTCCGGGATCAGCATCGGTTCACTTGGCGCAGCCGCTGCCGCGTACGGCCCGGTGGCGTACTCGCGACTTGAAGGCTCGAACGACTGGGTTGTGAGCGGCTCGAAGACAGCGAGCGGCAAACCTCTGCTCGCGAATGATCCGCACCGGGCGATCCAGCTTCCGTCGCTGCGGTACTTGAGTCATCTTGTGGCCCCGGGATGGAACGTCATCGGCGCCGGGGAGCCCGCGGTCCCTGGTGTGGCCGCCGGGCACAACGAGCGGATTGGGTTCGGGTTCACCATCGTCGGGATGGATCAACAGGACGTGTTCGTCGAAGAGATGGGTCCGTGTCCAAATCGCCCTACGGGTGGCCCGAGATGCTATCGTCACGATGGAGCCTGGACGCCACTCAGAGTGATCATCGATACCATTCCGGTCAAAGGTGAGGCGCCGCGCGTCGTTCGACTGGAATTCACCGTACATGGACCGATTGTCGCGGAGGACACCACACGGCATCGAGCATTCGCTCTAGAGTTTGTTGGAGCCGCGCCGGGAACGGCCGGATACCTGGCCCAAGTGTCGGTCGACCGTGCTCGTGATTGGAAAAGCTTCCAACGTGCCGCCGCCCGGTGGAAGCTGCCGACGGAAAATCTGGTCTATGCCGACATCGATGGGAATATCGGATGGGTCGCCGCGGGGCTGATGCCGATTCGCAATTGGTCTGGGCTGCTACCCGTTCCCGGCAACGGCAGGTACGAATGGAAGGGGTTCGTGCCCTTCGCCCAGCTTCCGCAGGCCTACAATCCGCCCACCGGGTTCATTGCCACCTCCAACAACAACATCCTCCCACCGGGGTACGCAATTCCGCTCAACTATGAATGGGCCGATCCCGATCGGGCAAATCGAGTTAAGGCGGTCCTGGGCCCGGCCACGAAGCTCCGGCGTGAAGATTTTGAGAGACTGCAGCACGACGACTATTCGATTCATGCGTCCGAACTGGTTCCGGTGCTCCTGGCGGCAGCACACCAACACCGGCCCGGCGATTCACAAGTGCGGGTGCTCGAACACTGGAATTACCGAATGGATCGAGACTCGTTGGCGCCGCTCCTCTTCGAAGCGTGGTACGCGGCATTGGCGGAGCGGGTATTTGAGCCGCGGGCAGGTGCGACGGGCACTCGCGCGATGGGAAGAGCTTGGGACACTCCGACCCTCATCAAAGTCGTGCGGAATCCGGACGCAGAGTTCGGGGCTCATCCGGCCGACACGCGTGACTCGCTCGTGCTCGCGGCATGGGATGATGGGCTCGCGGTCATTCGGAAGCGGCTTGGAGCCGATGAGGCCAAGTGGACGTGGGGAGCGCTGCACCACGTGCGGTTCGCGCACCCGCTGTCGGCGGCATTCGATCTGCCGACCGTGTCGCGGGGCGGTAGCAGTCACACGGTCTTCATGACCGGTGGCGCCGACTACCAGCAGACATCCGGCGCATCGTTCCGCGAAGTGTTGGATTTGGCCGATTGGGATAATTCGACGGCGACAAGCGTGCCGGGACAATCGGGGCAGCCCGGGAGCCCGCATTACGGCGACCTGCTGCCGCTTTGGGCCGAGGGGAAGTATTTCCCGCTGGTTTACTCCCGGGCGGCGGTGGAGCGCGAGACGGCGCACGTGCTCCAGCTGGTACCGGGGGGACGGGAAGGCGGAAAGGCGGGAAGGCGCTAGGGAAGCTCTGAACCAGTGTCGTGGCGATGCCGGGACTCGTCCGCAGGGTCCCTCCAGGCGCTCGGCTTTGTGGTGGTGACGGGGACGTGGTGACGGCCAGCTACGCACGCGCCCTCCGGGACTCCTGCGGCCTCCTCCCTTGCTGAGACCTTGGGCAGAGCTTCCCTAGTGGGTTCTGGTCAGTCGACCACCAGGTTCAACAGCCGATTCGGCACATAGATGGTTTTCGTCCGGCTCTTGCCGGCCAAGAACCGGATGACCGTCTCGTCGGCCAGTGCGGCAGCGACGACGTGGGATTCCTCCGCATCGCGATGGACATTGAGCTTGGCCCGGGTTCGACCGTTCACCTGCACCGCTATCTCGACCGTGTGTTCGAGCACCAGGCCGGGGTCCCAGGGTATCCAGCGGGCATCGAACACCGAGGTCGGGTATCCGAGTCGCTCCCAGCATTCTTCTGCAAAGTGGGGAGCGAAGGGCGCGAGCATGATCACGAAGTCCTTGACCACGCGGCGTTCCGAGCAGTTCGCCTCGCGAAGCGCATTCAGGAATTCCATGAGCGCGGCGATAGAGGTGTTGTACGTGAGGTCCTCAATGCCCTCTGTCACCCGCTTTTTGGTCTGATGCCATTTCACCAGAATCGAGCGATGGATTTCCGCGCCGATGGCCGTCGCCCCGGCGGATTGCTTTACCAACTCCCACACCCGATCGAGGAACCGCCGGGGCCCGACGATTCCGGCGTCCCGGAAATCGCCGCCTTCCTGGAACGGTCCCAAAAACATGAGATAGAGCCGAACGGTGTCGGCGCCCCATTTGGCGATGTACTGGTCGGGTATGACGACGTTCCCGCGCGACTTCGACATTTTGTGACCGTCTTTGACGATCAGGCCGTGGGCCCGAAACATTCGGAACGGCTCCTCAAAGGGAACCAGTCCTTGATCGTGCAACACCATCGCGATGAAGCGAGAATACAAGAGATGCAGGACTGCGTGCTCGTTGCCCCCGATGTAGGTTGCGACCGGGCACCACGTCTTGAGTCGGCTCGGCTCGAAGGGCCGGTCATCAAATTCGGTGCTGGTGTACCGGAGATAGTACCACGCCGAGTCGAGGAAGTTGTCGGAGACGTCGGTCTCCCGCCGCCCCTGCTTGCCGCACCGCGGGCAAGGCGCGAAGTACCACTCCTTGTGCCGGGCCAGCGGCGACACGCCCGAATCGTCGGGACGGAAATCTGGAATGTTCGGCAGCAGGACCGGCAGGTCCTTCTCGGGGACCGGGACCGGCCCGCAGTCGTCGCAGTAGATGATTGGTATCGGGGGGCCCCAGTAGCGCTGGCGTGAAATGCACCAGTCGTGGAGCCGATAGTTGACGACGCCTTTGCCTGCGCCACTTTGCTCCAGCCACGCCACGATCGCCGTGAACGCCTCGGCCTGCGGCTTCTCGCTGAACGGTCCTGAATTGACCAGTCGGCAATCGGTGTCCTCGATCATCGCCTCGGTCAGCGGCGAATCCGCGTTGTGGCCCGGCTGGGCGACAACCCGGCGGATAGTGAGGCCGTACTTCGTGGCGAACGCGAAGTCGCGCTCGTCGTGTCCCGGCACGGCCATGATTGCGCCGGTCCCGTAGTCCATCAGCACGTAATCGGCGACCCAGACCGGAATCGGCTTGCCGGTCGCGGGATTGGTCGCGTATCCGCCGGTGAAGACGCCGCTCTTGTCCTTGTCGCCCACCTTTCGGGAGACCACGTCCTTCGCCTGAGCGGCCCGACGATATGCCTCGACAGCGGCACGCTCGGCCTCGGTGGTGAGGCGGTCGACCAGTGGATGCTCCGGTGCCAACACCATGAACGTCGCGCCGAAAATCGTATCGGGTCGGGTCGTGAATACGCGGATCGACTCGCCGCCCGCGATCCCGAACCGGAGCTCGGCCCCTTCCGACCTCCCGACCCAGTTCCGCTGCGCCGTGGTGGTCCGGTCCGACCAATCCATCTTGGATTTATCGTCGAGGTTGGCGAGCAGGCGCTCCGCAAAATCGGTGATCCTAAAGAACCACTGCTCCAGCAGGCGCTGCTCGACCGGCGTACCGCACCGCTCACAGACTCCACCCTCGGCCTGCTCGTTGGCGAGGACGGTCTTACAGCTGGGGCACCAGTTGACCGCGGCCTTCTTCTTGTAGGCCTTGCCGGCCTTGAGCAGCTGAAGAAAGAGCCATTGGGTCCACTTGTAGTACTCGGGATCGGTCGTCGAGAACGAACGGCTCCAATCGAACATCCCGCCGATCGCGCTCAGCTGGCGCCGGAAGTTCGCGATGTTCTTGGGGATCAGCTCACCGGGATGGACGCCGACCTTGAGGGCGTAATTCTCGCTTTGAATTCCGAAGGCATCGAAGCCCATGGGCTCAAAGACCTGGTAACCCTGGAGCCGTTTGAACCGACCATGCACGTCCGCGCCCGTGAACGCAAAGACATTCCCGATGTGGAGGCCTTCCGCCGACGGGTACGGAAACATCATGAGGTTGTAGAACGGACGCTCCGGGCGGTCCAGATCGGGTTTGTTCGTGTGTCGCTCCGCCCAACGGGCCTGCCATTTTGGTTCTACCCCCTCTGGGTGGTAGCCGTCGTCATCGAGATGGTCAATCATTCTGCGAATCTAGTAGAATTGTCCGGAGCCGGGAACCAGGTGACGGGGCCTCGGAGGCATCGGTCAACCGCGGGCCCCGCCCGCCGCCTACCACCGACCGTCGCCATGCGGTAGGATTCCCCATGGCCGTTTCCCACGACCCGGTCCGACGGCAGCTTCGATGGTGGGCCGTTGGGATGATGCTTACCCTCACGGCTCTGGTGGCCATTCTGCTGGTTTGGCACACCCTGCAGGTTCTTCGGATTCAGCTCGATCAACAGCTCGCCTCGTTGGGCCGGAAGACCGTCGCGGCGCTGGACCGCGAGATCGGTGGCGAGTTGGCCGCGCTCGACAGCCTCGCGCGGAGTGCGGAGTGGATCGAGTCGGTCCAACATGTGGGAAAAGGCTCGGATGGGCTCCGGGCCGTCCTGGCATCGGCCGGATGGCGGACCGGCCTCCGTCAGCTTCTCGTTGCGGATGCGAATGGCCAGGTCGTCGCCCGAAGCGAGGCGTCCGATTCTTCGGCGGTCGAGAAAGACGCATGGTGGCTCGCAACGATGGCGGGGCGACCCTACGCGGGCTTCGTCGTCCAGCCATCGGGAACTACGGCGGGGACAATGGAATTTGCCGTCCCCATTCATCCCGCGATTGGCGGCACTCCGATCGGTGCGATCCGAGGCGCGCGTGAGGTGCGGTGGCTTGGGCTGCTCGGCGAGGCCGGCGCGCCTCCGCTTGATGGCCTCGGCTTCGACATTCTCGGACCCAGCGGGGTCGTGCTGTGGTCTCAGGGCCCCGCCTTTAGTGGCTCGATTGGGACCTTGGAGGACTCGGGAACCACCGGACGATTGAGGTCATGGTTCACTTGGTTGATTGGCCCCGGTCGAGAACGAATGGTCGTGACCGCAACGCACCGCGTACCCTGGAGAGTGCGGGTCCACGCGACTAGCCCTCGACTCGAGTGGGGGCCTGAGATCGTTGGTCCGGTGACAATCTTTGGGTTCGGGACGCTGAGCCTCTTCCTCCTGCTCTTCCTCTTCTACGATCGCAAAATCGGTCGCCCACTCCAGGTGACCCAGGCGATCGTTATGCATGTCGCGGAAGGTGATCTGCAGGTGCCGGATGCGGATTTTGCGGCCTTGGGGGGTGGGCCCGTGACCGAGGCTCTGCGGGTGATGGTCGCCACGCTGCGCCGTCTCGCGGGGGCGATCCAATCCACCTCGCACGACTCGGCCGCACTGGCTGAGGAGATCTCCGCCGCCACAGAACAGATGACGGCCTCCACTCAAGAGGTGGCCGGCACCACCGCCGACCTGACCGAACGGGCCACGAAACAGGCCGCATTGGTGCGGCAAGTGGCCGTCGATGCTTCTCGGATCATGGCTATCGCACAAGATCTCGCGGCGGGGGCGACGGAAGCGGCGGAACGCAATGCCGCTCTGGCTCGCATCGCGCGGGGGCATCGGGAGCGGCTCGCGGTGAGCACGGTGGAGCTCGACAAGTTTGGTGAGGAGATTACTCGAGGCGAGGCCGAGGCTGATGCACTGACCAATGCCTCGGACGAAATTCAGAAATTCGCGGTGCAATCGAAGGCAATCGCCAAACAAACCCACATGCTGGCACTCAATGCCGCGATCGAAGCCGCCCGCGCCGGGGAAGAGGGTCGCGGCTTCACGGTGGTGGCCGACGAAGTGCGAAAGCTGGCGAGTCAGGCCGCGCACGCCGCTATGTCGACCAGTGAAACGGTACAGAATATCGTGGCGCAGGTCCACAATGCGCGGGAACGGTTGCTGCGACTGGGGCACGGCGGGCACGCCGCGCGGGAGGCCGCCCAGGGAGCCTCCGAGGGCCTCAAGACGCTGGCGGATGAAGCGGAGGCGAACGACCAATGGACGCAGGGCATCTCTCGCTCGGCGACTGATGTGCGCGAATTGATTGAGAGTATCGCTGCCCGTACCAAGGAAATATCCGCCGCAACCGAGGACTACGCCGCCGCGGCCCAAGAGATTGCCGCGGCCGCGCAGGAGCTCAATGCGTCGACCGAAGAAATCTCTTCCTCCGCGGGTCAGCTCGCCGAGGCATCGGTCCGCCTCACGAGCGCGGTCGGGAACTTCAAGCTGAAGTAGCCTCGCTCCGCCATTGGCTCATCCGCGGCCCGGAACACGGCGCATCAGCGCCCGAGCGATGAGCCGCAGGCGATCGACCCATGGCAGTCTCCCCAGGTTTGTTTTTACCACCCCTTGTGTGAAGAAACTCGGACTCGAATAGTCGATGGCCGTGTCCACGACGATCGGCGTACCGATTCGCATCGCTGTCTGGATCTCGCGGAGGGTCGCGGCGATGTCGGCGTCGCGCGCGAGATGGAGACAGCGAACGCCGACGCCCTCGACGATGGAGGCGAGATCGTAATCCGGCAACACGCTGGCCGTCTTGCGGTTCATCGCCGTAGTTTGGAACTGCGCAATCTGGGCGAGCTCTCGGTCCCGAAGGACGAAGACCACGAGGGGAAGTTTCTCATGTGCCGCGGTGAGGAGCTCGAGTCCAGTCATCAGAAACGCGCCGTCACCGGCCAACGCAACGACCGGTGCCTCGGGACGAGCCAGCTTGGCACCAATCGCCGCGGGAATCGAATACCCCATGCACGAGTAATCCACCGGCGCCAAGAATTGGCGCGGGTGGTCGAGTCGCAGGCCCTCCATTGCCAAGAAAGTTCCGTTGCCGCTATCCGTCGTGTAGACCGTCTCGGGTCCTAGCACGCGTTGGATGGCGTCGAGCAGCACTGAAGGTGTCACCCCGTCCGGGCTCCGATGTCGAGCCCATTCGGATCGGACCTGGTCATGCCCAGCGCGAATGGTCTCGCGGAGCTCGTTCGACGGCTCCCGGCCGGACTCGTCACCACGACAGCGTTCCGCGAGGGCCCGGAGAAAACTAGGCCCGTCCGACATGATGGCGAGATCGGTGGGGAAATTCCGATTGAAGACTTCCGGATTGATATCCACGTGGATGAGGGGGCCGGGGGGTGTCAGCCCGTAGCTTCCCGAGCCGACTTCGCTGAACCGGCACCCGACCGCAAGTGTCACGGTGCACCGACGGGCAACGCGCTGAGCGAAGGCTGGGGCTGCCCGGCCGAATCCGTTCCACAGAAAGAGTGGATGGCTCTCGGGGAACACGCCTTTCCCTTGGATGGTGGTGGCAACCGGGGCGTCGAGGAGTTCCGCGAGCTGCACCAATGCCGACTCCGCTGTCGCGGCGCCCGCGCCCACGTATATGAGTGGGCGCGCTCCCGGGGCGCGGAGCAATTTCAGAGCGGCGGCGAAATCAGCAGGGCCCGGTTCCGGGATCGGCAGGAGCACGGGCGGAGCGAGGTCCGTCGGCGCTACCTCGTGCCGCGAGAGGTACAGATCCACGCCCACCTCGACCATGACCGGTCCCGGTGTCCCCGCCCGCGCCAAACCACAGGCGTTGCGGATCGCGGCGTAAATCTCGGCTCCGGTCTCCGGCCGGAACACGCCTTTGGTGACGGGTGTGACAATCGCGGCCTGATCGATGTCGTGCAGCTGGAAGGCTCGTTGGTTCTTACCGCGACGGATCCCGCACGCGAGGACGAGTATCGGAATGCCGTCCATGTACGCCTCGGCAATGCCGGAAAGCGCGTGGGTGAGGCCGGCGCCGGGTACGAGGTTCACACAGGCCATTTCGCCCGAAGCGCGCCAAACACCATCCGCCATGAACCCCGCACTCTGTTCATCGGTCACCAGGATGGTACGAATGGCGGTTGTTTCGGCCAGCGCGTCATAGAGCTCGATGTTATGCGTACCCGGAATCCCGAACGCGAATCGAATTCCCTCATCGGTCAATGCGCGCACGACGAGATCGGCGCCGGTCATTTTCACTGATCGGTTTCCTTCTCAGCCACCGAGAATTCGTGCGGCATCGCGAAGCGCGCCGTCCGCCACGCGATCCGCTAAGGCCATCACGGTAAGGTAGGGGTTGATTTGCAAAGCGTTGGGGAACAGGCTGGCATCCGCCACCCGCAACCACGGCCGTCCGTGCACGACTCCCCATGCGTCGGTGACTGAATCTCGAGGTCCGTGCCCCATGCCGCACCCACCCATCAAGTGGGCTGCCGAGATCGAAATGCGACCAGGCAGGAAGTGCTTCGCCTGAATCAAGGCGTCGCTCCGGGCTGCGTCCGCGGCCTCTATTGAAGGCGGATCCGCCGTCGGGGCATGGACACGAACGGCACCAGCTGCAAAGAATATTCTTGTTGACGCTCGCGTCGCGCGCACCAGGGAGTCGATCACCCTTGGCGTAAAGCGATACGTCACCGCGACCCGGCCATCCTTCTTGAGATAGACTCGATTGCCCGGCGTCGCCTCATCACAGGCAAGCACGAGGATCATCTGTAGGCGTGAAAAGGCACGAATGAATTGGCTGTGCGCAGGCCCGAATCCCGTGAGATTCTTCGCGGTGGTGAACGGGAAATACATGCACGTCTCGAGAACGTAACCCTCGTCCGATCCGCGATCCACGAAAAAGCTCTTGGGATGGCCAACGTCGTTGGTGATCGGTTGCGGGTGCTCACCGACCAGAATGTGAGCGGGATGACAGGTGAATCGCTCGCCGAGTCCTGCGGGGAGACCCTGGAGTCGGGAGCCCAGGAGAAGGGCCGGGGAGCCAATGCTGCCTCCGGCGAGGATGACCATCGCCGCTTCGACTTGGTACTCCCCCGGTTCCCACTCCGGGGGCGCACCCTTGCCTCCGGGTTCCTTGGGATGAATCCGAACCCGAAGTGAACGCTCCTCGAGAAGAACTACCTCGGCACGAGTAATGACCTCCACACCTTCGCGTTCCGCTTTCGGGAGTTGTACCCGATGCGTGCCCTGTTTCGCGAGGTTAGGACAGCCGAGGTTGCAGAGGCTCGATCCTCGACACCCGTTCAGGTTGAGCGGAAACTGTTCCGGGTGAAACCCCGCTCGTGTGGCGCCTTCCACGAACCGCTGATTGTTCTCGTTGATGGCCCCGGGTGGCAGGAGATGCACATTGTTTTCCTGCATGTATCGCCGGGACCGTTGTTCGATATCGGCATGATCGAGTCCAGGCACTCCCCAGGACCGAATCACCCGCTCGGGCGCGATCAGCGATGTTCCGGTGTACACCAGCGTCGATCCGCCATACCCCTGAGCAAAAGCCAGGGTCATGGTTCCGTCATCCGTGAGGAAACCACCCCCATCGGCGTAAAGCGCGCCGGCCATATCCAGTTCGTTCCCGGAAAAGTCTTCCGGCAGAAACCGCGGTCCTCGTTCGACGATCAACACCTGTCTTCCCGCGGCGACAAGGGGTCCCATCCGAGCGGCCACCGTTCCACCACCGGCGCCGGAGCCAACGACCACCACGTCGTATCGCCGGGTCTTCACCGGCGGGCCTCCCATCCGGCCGAGTGCCCTCGATATCCGATGGCGCGCTGAATCGAGGGTTGGGTGTAATAACCCATTTGGATGAGGGTCCGAAGGCCCCAGATGCCCCGACGCAGGAGCAGCACTGGAGCGGATTCCAGGGTGCGCAACAGCCGACTCGTGTGGTTCGCCTCCAATCGGCCGACGCCCCGGCCGAAACGGAGGATGGCGCACCAGTCGATCAAATGGATGAGCAGCAGGGCTTGTCGACGAAGGGAGCGGGGGCGCGCGCGAAGGGCATCCTCGACGACCTGCTCCAACGCCATCCAGCCTTCGGGCGGAAGCGATCCGGTCTCAGGTACGAAGGCGAGCGCGAGCGCGCGGAATTGACGTCGCACGGGGGCGAGCATATCGCCCAACGTAGCACTTACTTGATGGTCAGCAAGGAGTGGGCTAGGTTGCTAGTTCCCTCGTCCTGAGTGAGCAATGGCGATTCCATTCCCTGAGCGACTTCACTCCCGGGCCGGTCCGCAGCCCGTTGACCGGGCTAGGGCCGGCATCATTCCCTGGACCATCTACGCAGTAACGTTCGCGGCGACCGCCATCGTGTGCGGCCTGATCTGGGACATCTCATGGCACCGGAGCATCGGCCGGGACAAGTTCCTCAATCCGGCCCACATCACAGAGTACATCGCGGCGGTCGTCACCGGCATCAGCTGCGGATACCTTGCATTTAAGACCACCTGGTGGGGCACGACGGACGAACGCGCCGTGTCGGTCCAGTTCTGGGGGTTTCGGGCGCCCCTTGGGGCATGGGTCTGCACTTGGGGCGCGCTCTCCATGTTGGTCTCGGCACCCTTCGACAATTGGTGGCACGCCGCCTACGGACTCGACATTGAAATCCTCACTCCGCCGCACACGCTCCTGCTCCTTGGCATGACCACTATTGTCATCGGGGCGATGATGATGGTGCTCGCCGCCCAAAATCGGGCGAGCGACGAATCTTCGGGTGATTTCTCCACGTTGTACGCCTATGCCGGCGGTTGCCTGCTTCTCATGGTGGCTACCGCGCTGCTAAGCCAGACCGCGCTTCCGAATGGTTGGCGGTCGGTGGACTTCTACAAGGTCTCCGCGATGGCCTACCCCGTCGTCCTCGTGATGATGGCGCGGACCGGCAAGACGAAATGGCCGGCAACGCAGGCGGGAGCCTTCATGATGCTCCTGAGTTGGGGCATGAGCTTCATCCTCCAATTCGCGCCCGCGACGCCACGCCTCGGACCGGTCTACAACCCGATCACCCATTTTGTCGCGGCCCCGTTTCCGCTCCTGATGGTGGTGAGTGGCTTTGCCCTCGATTTGCTCGTCAAGCGATTTGGCACTACGCGCGGCTGGCGCTTCTCATTGGCCGCAGCGGTGGTCTTCATGGTGTCCTGGATTGCCGCGCACTGGACGGCCTCGGCCTTCTTGCTCTCTTCCGCGGCTGAAAATCCGGTGTTCTTCGGGCCTTCGCAGTTTGATTACAACGTCCGGCTGGGTCCGTTCGTGCATCAATTTTGGAACCAACCGCGCGACGCCACGGGGAATCTGGTGTTCAGCGCGTACGCCGCCGGGCTCGGCATCGCGACGCTCTATGCATTCATTTCAGCGCGGTTTGGCCTCTGGTTCGGCAACTGGATGGTCAAGGTGAGACGCTAGCGATGGCGCATTTGATCGGCCGTCGCGCGGCCGCAATCACCTTCGCAACCGGTTTGATTCTGTTGCTTTCGGGGCACATCGGCAGTCCGGACACCTGGTTCGAAGGCACAGCCGGCCCCTATCCGGTGCAGGTCGTGGTCCGGAATCCGACGGTGCTTCCGGGGCAGGCCCAGGTAACCGTGAAGGTCACCCAAGGCGGCGTGACCACCGTTGAAGTCAGTCCGATCTTTTGGAACACCGATCCCAAGTCCCAGCCGGCGCCCGATGTGGCCCAACCCGTTCCGGGTCAAGCCGGCACGTACGCCGCCGACGTATGGCTGATCCTTCCGGGGTCGTACAATCTCACTGTCGCCGTCACCGGCCGAGAGGGCAGAGGGACCGTCGTCGTGCCGGTCGTGGCCCAAGTTACCCAGCTTCTTACGATGCAACGTCCACTCGGCATCACCCTGGCGATCATGGGTCTCTTTTTGTTCGTCGGCGCGCTCACGCTGTTCGGCGCGGCGGCCCGGGAAGGCGTGATGGCCCCCGGCGAGGAGCCTACTCCTCGGCGCCGGACTATGGGGCGCGTGGTGATGGCGGCTGGGACCCTGCTGCTCTGCATGGGCCTGTGGGGCGGCAAGGCCTGGTGGGATTCCACGGAACAAGGTATCCGCCGTTACCTCGAAACGCCGTTCGTGATTCCGAGCGCCATTTCGGTCGAGAACGGCACTCGGGTCCTGGAATTGAAACTGCCTGACACGCTCTTCTCTGCGACACCAGTCCCGCGACGGCGGCGCGGTGCCCGGCTGGGCGGTTGGTCTCCCCTGCTTCCTGATCATGGCAAGATGATGCACCTCTTTGTCCTGGGAATCGACCGGCCGGAGAGCTTCGCGCATTTACATCCAATCGTTTCCGACAGTTTCAATACGTCGTTTCGAACCGTCGTGCCCTCACTACCGGCGGGTAGGTACCGGTTCTTTGCAGATGTGGTGCATGAGTCGGGCTGGGCGCAAACGATGATCGGCGAAATCGAATTGCCGGCTCCTTCCAACCTTCCCCAGGTGCCGGCCGATTCCGACGATGCCTGGTACGACGGTGTGGCCCCAGGCGATTCCGCCACACTCTCCGACGGATCGCATCTTGTGTGGCAGGGAGGTCGCCTCGGGAAGCGAGCGACAATCGACGCCGGGCTCAACTTTGCCATCACGGACCCCAAAGGAGCCCGTGCCACGATCGAACCTTACCTGGGGATGGCGGGACACGCGGTCGTTGCGCGTGAGGATGGCAAGGTATTTGTTCACCTTCATCCGGCGGGCACCATTTCCATGGCGGCCCAACAAGCGCTCGGGCTTCGACAGCCCGGCGACTCCGTCGCTGGCGCCCTGGCCAAGCGATTGGCTCAATTGGATCGGTCGGCGATGGTGGGGATGCCGACCCACTTCGCCGATGGGATGCTCCACTTCCCGTACGCCTTTCCGGGGCCCGGAACCTATCGCATCTGGGTTCAGGTTCGGCGCGGAGGAAAGATTGAGACGGCTTCGTTCCGCACGAGCATCGCGCCCTGATCCGCGGCAGGCCACCGCATGCAGGCTCTTCGCACCCCGGACGCACGCTTTGATAACCTTTCAGGGTTTCCCTACGAACCGCGCTACCTCTTCCACGGCGACCTTCGCATGCATTACGTGGACGAAGGTTCGCGCGACGGGCCGGTGGTTCTTCTCCTCCACGGCGAGCCGACGTGGAGCTATCTCTACCGAAAAATGATCCCGGTGTTTCTCCGCGCGGGTTGTCGAGTGGTTGCCCCTGACCTTTTCGGATTTGGACGCTCCGACAAGCCCGCGGCCCGGAGTGACTATTCCTACCAGTTCCATGTCGACTCGCTCCACCACCTTCTCAACACGACGGCGCTCTCCAACATCAGCCTGTTCTGCCAGGACTGGGGCGGGCTCCTTGGTCTTCGTGTGGTGGGGGAGGTTCCTGGCCGGTTCGCCCGGGTCGTTGCGGCTAATACTTTCTTGCCAACCGGCGATCTGCCCCTGACGGAGGGCTTTATTCGGTGGCGGGAATATTCCCAGAAGGTACCTGAGCTTCACTGCGGCGGGGTCGTACGAGGTGGGTGCGTTCAGACTCTCCCTCCGGACGTGATCGCGGCGTGCGACGCGCCGTTCCCGGACGAGACCTACAAAGCCGGGGCCCGGGCGTTTCCCATGCTGGTGCCCGCGACGCCGAACGATCCGGCCAGCCCGGCAAATCGTGCGGCATGGGAGGAACTACGTCGATGGGAGAAGCCATTCTTGACCTTGTTCGGGGATGGCGATCCGGTAACCCGGGGCGGAGAGCGGTATCTGCAGCGAAGGATCCCGGGAGCCGCGGGCCAACCCCATGCGGTCATTCCAACCGCGGGTCACTTCCTCCAAGAGGATCAAGGTGAGGCGGTCGCTGACCGCGTCGTCGCATTCATGAAGAACAGCTGACGACGAGCTCCCTGCTCCAGGAAGGAGGCGAGGCGGCGTATCGATCAAATTCCGGCCGGGACGAATAGGGGTCAGAGAGCGCGAGTCGAAGCCGCTCGATTTCTGAGTAGTCATCCTCCTGCTCCGCTTTCGCGATAGCTTCCTGGGCCAGATAGTTCCGCAGGATGTATTTCGGGTTCACACCATGCATTGCTTTGTTGCGCTCCCGAACGACGCTTCCTTCGCGCGCCAACCGCCCGGCGTAGCGCTTGGTCCAATCCTCCCACGTCGGGTCCTCCTCGATCAGGGCGAGAAGAGTGTCGCTCTGGACGGGTTGCCCCGGGTCGAAATCGCCGAGCGCTCGAAAAAACATGGAATAGTCGGCATGGGTTCGCTGTAGCAACGTCAATAACTCCCCCACCAATTCGCCATCATCGTCCCCCTTCTCCCGCAACCCGAGCTTATCGCGCATTCGTCCTGCGTATGACTGTTCGAAGATGCCTTGATACTGCTCGAGGGCCGCCAGGGCTTCCTCACGCGAGATGAGGCTCAAGAGCGATTCGGCAAATCGGGACAGGTTCCAGAGCGCGACGGCTGGTTGTTGGTCGAATGCATAGCGACCTTCATGGTCGGAGTGGTTGCAGATGTACCCAAGATCGGTCGCCTCGAGGAATCCGAACGGACCGTAGTCCAACGTGATTCCGAGAATCGACATGTTGTCCGTGTTCATCACCCCGTGGGAGAATCCGGCCGCCATCCAGTGCGCTATCAGTGTTGCGGTTCGCGCGACCACCTCGCTCAAGAATTTCGCATACTGATCCGGCTCCTGCGCCAGATGGGGGAAATGTTCCCGGATCATGTAGTCGGCCAGCACGCCGATTTCCTTCGCGAAGCCCCGGGCGGCCAAGAGCTCGAAGGATCCAAATCGGACGTGCGATGGCGCCATTCGCACGAGGGTGGCGGCGCGCTCGACTAACTCGCGCCGGACCGGGACGTCGCTGCCGACGATCGAGAGAGCTCGCGTCGTTGGGATGCCAAGCCCGTGCATCGCCTCGGAACAGAGATATTCCCGAATGGTGGACCGCAGCACCGCGCGCCCGTCACCAAAACGTGAGAACTTCGTCTTCCCACCCCCCTTGAGGTGTAAATCCCATTTCTCCGAGCCGTATCGGACCTCCCCAAGGAGGATTGCGCGGCCATCGCCCAGTTGAGGGACGAAAGTACCGAACTGATGCCCCGCGTACGCCATGGCGATGGGCTCGGAGCCGGGCATGGGGCGATTGCCGCTCAGGGACGCCACGACTTCCGGGTCCGTCGGATCTTCCGCCTCGAGTCCAATGAGACGGGCCGCCTCGGGGTTAAACGCCACGAGATGCGGATTGGACAGCGGCGCCGGCGTGACCCGCTCGAAGAACACGTCGGGAAGCCGGGCGTATGTGTTGTCGAAATGCAGGGTCGTAATGGGTGGCATAGCCCAATGAGGTAGAGG
Organism: Gemmatimonadota bacterium; assembly: GCA_025358055.1. Taxonomy (GTDB): domain Bacteria; phylum Gemmatimonadota; class Gemmatimonadetes; order Gemmatimonadales; family GWC2-71-9; genus JANYKV01. The sequence goes on along the minus strand of JANYKV010000071.1, from coordinate 7,907 downwards.
ATCGCTAGAGTGGAAAAGAACTTCTCGTGGTCGGTTCAGCCATCCGCGCTACCCCTTGGCGGAACGCAAGTCGAGAACGAACAACTCAGTTGGGGGTGGTACGGAACCTGATCAACGCTGGCGGCCGCCATCGACCGACCGAGACACACCTCCGGAGACGATGAAGGCCATTAAATCTGCACTGTCGACGGGTAGAGCGTCTACCAGGTGTGAGGCCACCACAATCAGGTTGCCGGAATAGTTGTACGCCGTGGGAAGGTAAACCGCCACATGGCCGGCGAGCCCAAGGTGATCCAAGGAATCCGCGGTGACGAAGCCGAGTAAGTAACTCTCGCCCTGTGCGAAAAGGCGCACACGGACGGGCTTATTGAACCGGCGCTGCTCACCGACGAACGCATTGAGGAGATCCTTCGTTGAGGTATAGAGGAGCCGAACGAAGGGAAGGCGCTCGAGCAAATTCTCCAACCCAGCGAGGGCGGTGCGCGTGATATAGTTGGACGCCAGCGCCCCTACCAAAGTAATGCCTGCGATCGCGACGACGGCGCCGACGCCAGGAATATTGATGCCAATCAAGCCGTCGAGCTTGGAAATGATGACCCAACAGATGTATACGGTGAAGGCTACGGGAGCCGTTATGACTAGCCCACGGAGAAAATAGCGCGCGAAATTCTTCATGCGTTGGTAAACCGTTCCAATTCGCTCAAGAGACTGCTCAAATGCTCAGGTTCCAGATCGCCGAGATGTCCGATGCGGATGTATTCTTTGGCCAACGATCCCATGCACGTGCTGATAAGCCACCCGCGTTGTTCCATCTCCTCGGCGATTTCGATTGCCGAACTGGTGGCGTTGAGCCGCAAGGCAGAGATCGTGGGCGATCGGCGGCCCTCGCGGGCCAAAAATCGCACCTGAGGATGATGTTCTACCCATGAGCTGATCACTTGTCGCATTGCCTCGTGGCGGCGCCACCGCGCTTCGAGGCCACCGGCCGCCTCGATTCGGCGAAGCTGGCACGCCAGGGCGTGATACAGGGAGATCGCCACGGTATGCTCCGGGGTAAACTGCTCTGCCATCCTGACCTGGTCCGGAATGTTGAAATACCACCCTCGGTCATCGATCGAGCGGCTTCGCTCCACGAAGCGCTGACTCGCAACGCCGAGGGCCAACCCGGGCGGGATGGCGAGAGCCTTCTGGGAGCCCGTCAGTACGAAATCGAGTCCCCAGGCATCGGTCTCGACGGGGGTTCCACCCACCGAGGTCACTCCATCCACGAGCAGCAGGACACCAGGCTTACGGTGGACCACCATCGCTAGCCCTTCAAGCGGCGCCAGGGCACCGGTCCCGGACTCGGAATGCGTGAGCGCGACGGCGTCAATGTCGGGTCCGTCGAGGAAGTGCTCGAGTTGTTCGGGCTCCACGGTCTCGCCGGGAGGAACCACCAATCGCACGACCTCCTTGCCGCACGACTCCGCGATACGGGCCCACATCTCGCCGAAATAACCGCCGACCACCACGAGGACACGGTATTCCACGCCGCTTCGAATGGCCGCTTCCATCAGGCCGGTCGCGGACGAAGTAGTGATGAACACGGGTTGCTTCGTTCGAAATAAGGATTGAAGGTGCGGCTGTATTTCCCGCAGGAGAAGTTTGAATCTCGGACCCCTATGACTGTACATGGGCTCAAGCATGGCCTGAAGAACCTCGGGATGAACATCGGTCGGACCGGGAAGAAAATTGTGTCCGAAAGAAGTCATGAGGCGAGGACTTCGGCAGAGGTGGTCATCGCTACTCCGCGGTGGGACCAGTCGGCCAGGAGCGCGTCCGCCTGGTCGGGATTGATTGCCCGCGTGGCATCCGTGACCAGGGTCAATTCAATATCCGGGCGGCGCTCGAGGAACCCTTCGATAGCGTATTTGTCACACACATCGAGCGCGACTCCGTAGAAGACGACGTGGGAGGTCCCGATCGCGTCCACCACAGGAAGCACATTCGGGTTGGTGAAGACGTCGAACGAGTGTTTGTGAAACAGGATATCTCCCATATGGGCCCGGACCCGCTTCGCCAGGGTTCCTGGATTCTGCTCTGTCGGTTCGATCAGCAACGGATCGCGGAGCGCCGTTTCCGGAATTTTTGCTTGTCCCGGCGTGCCGCGCATGCAATGGTCGGGAAAGGTAGTGGCCCAGTCCGGCACGTCGCTCAGTTCCCGATGACCCGGTACATGATCGTCGGCACTCGCCACGATCCGAATGCCCTTTTGGTGCGCATAAGCAGTCAACGCTTCGAGGATCGGGATGATCTCCTCGCTTCCCGGAACGTAGAGCCGCCCCTCGGCTCGCATGAAATCGACCTGCGTGTCGACGTCCCAGAAAATCGTGGTAGCCATGAACACCCCGTTGGTCGGGCTCGTTGCGGAGGATTCGCCGCATGTCTCACAGCACTCGTTCGAGTCTAGGATTCGATCGATACCCGCGCCCCACCTTGCCACATGGTTTGCCCTCGTGAAGGACCACGTCGGCAGTGAAATCGAATCGGCCTTGGAACAGAGATGACCCCACACCATACGCATCGACCGGGACCCGTTGCTGTTCGAACTCCTTGATCTTGTCCACGGTAAAGCCGCCCGACACGATGATTTTCACATGGCCGTACCCATGCTGGTCGAGCGCCTCTCGGACATTCCACACCAACTGCGGGCAGACCCCCGTGGGCCGGAAACGACCCATTTGGCTCACCACAGACGTGTCGACCAGCATTTCGCTGGTGTCCAGCCGTACGCCGTAGAGCCGGTCGCCGAGCGCCTTGGCGACCGCAATGGAGGTGCCGACGCAATCGTTGTCGAAATCTACTAAGGTGACTAATCGGACCTCGAACGGGATCCGTTCGGCGAAACGGCAACTTGCTTTGACGGTGTCTCCCCCGTAGGCGGCAATCAGCGCATGCGGGACGGTGCCGATACCCGCACTCCCCCACCAGGAGGCCTGCGCGTCGGTTGAGACGCCGATTGCGCCCGCGATATGCGCCGCGTATCCGTCGCCGGTCTGGACCAACCAGTGGTCATGACGGGCCGGGAAGAACATGATTTCTTTTGGCGCCGCTGCTTCGACCACTCGGCGAGTGTTGGTACCCACTCTGGTTCGGCGCGACACGACCCCCAGATAAAGCGTCTCAAGGTGAGCGAAGGCATCGTACGGACCCTCGATCAGCATGACGGTCTCCCAAGGTTCCACTTCGTCGCCTTCCTGGAGCGCCGAGACCTCCAATTCCCTCCACTCAATCGAGCACAATTTGAGAATGGCGATCGCCTCGTCGATCCCGCCTAGAAAAGCGTGTTGCTTGCCGAACACCTGCATGGTGACCCTCGGCCGATACTGGTCGGCGAGAAGGATTTCCCGGGCCCGGAGAAAGTATTTGTCCGAATAGTATCCCGCCCGCATTTTTTCCACCGGCAGATTGAAGATCGAAGGATCCAACCGAGGGCGACGGGTCATGAAGGCGTTAGCTCGCTTTCGCCGGGGTCGTCGAGGAATGGACCACCCCCGTCGCGGTGAGTTGGGCTTTGAGTTGAGACAGGCGCGCGGTCTTGGGGTACGTGTTTATCAATCGGAGGAGCCCTCGAGCGGCCCGATCGCGATCGCCGAGGATATGGTCGTGGAGTTGGGCGCGGGCCATCCCGAGGAGCACGTCGTCACTTTCACTGAGTGGAACCTGTTCGCGTCGTATGGCTTCGAGGGCCAACGCGCCCTCGGCGCCCTTCTTCGGATCGGGTGGGTGGACCGGGGCGCTGGGTTCGCGCCTGACTCCAACGCACGCCACAAGGTATGAGCCCCCCGGGGCGGGTGCAAGTTGACAGGAACGTCGTACCGGTCTAAATCCCGGGACCCGTTCCTCTCCCCTAGGCTTGGAGATCGCTGTGTCCGAATCCCTTTCCCGAAGGACGTTTTTGGGCGCCGCCGCGGCGGCCGCGGCGACAACGGCCTTACCCGCCGATGCCCTCGGAGCTGCGATCGAAGCCCCGGGAGTGTTCCGTCGTCGCGCCGCGCGATTCACCGCGATTTCTTCGGCCAACGGTATCCGAGGTGTTCAACGGGCGGTCGAGTTGATGCAGAAGGGCAGCGATACCCTGGATGCCGGCGTCGAGGGCGTCAAGATTCAGGAGCTCGACCCGAACGACAATTCGGTGGGGTATGGTGGGCTGCCCAACGAGGAAGGTGTGGTGCAGCTGGACGCGTCCTGCATGCACGGACCCACGAAGCGAGCCGGCGCCGTCGCGGCGTTGGAAGGTATCAAAACTCCGAGTGAGGTAGCTCGGCTGGTGCTCAAATACACTAACCACATCTTGTTGGTCGGCCTCGGTGCAAAACGGTTTGCTATGTCGTACGGTTTCAAAGACGAAGATCTGCTCACCCCTCAATCGCGGGAGATCTGGCTTCGATGGCGGGCCAATCGTGGCCATGAAGATGATTGGGTCGATGTGCTGGACACGGAACAGATGGTGGTTCGCCCGACCGGGACGATCAACCTGAACACCATCAATGACAAAGGTGAGATCTCCTCTATCACTACCACGAGTGGACTGGCATTCAAGATTCCGGGTCGCGCGGGTGATTCCCCGATTGTTGGCGCCGGGCAATATACCGACAACGCAATCGGCGCCGCCGGATCGACTGGGCTAGGAGAGGCCAACATCATGGTGTGCGGCGGGTTTCTCACGGTTGAGCACATGCGACAAGGGATGAGGCCGACCGATGCATGTCTCGCGACCCTCAAGCGGGTGGTCGCCCTCACGCCTCCTCGCCTCCTCGATCCGCAGGGGAAACCAAAGTTCCAACTGACGTTCTATGCGATCAACAAGCTGGGGGAATACGGCTCCGCCGCTATTTATGCCGGCACCTATGCTGTGCACGACGGAACCGAAGCCAAGATTCGCGATTCCGCGGTGCTGTTCCCCAAATGACGAAGATGGGTTGGGTGTACATCGCCCTGACGTTGATGTTCGGAGCCGCTCCGCTCGCCGGTCAGGCCCCATGGAAGAGCAGCTATTTCCCCTACGTCCTTGGCGACCCAACGAGTGGCACGATGCTCGTTGGACACTTTCAGTATGCCCGCCAGGCTCCGTATTTGGTATCGGATACCGGGGCGCCCAATCGCATCGACTACGACGGGATCCTCACGGTCGAGGGTGGAGCCAGCGCCCAGGGCAGCCGATTTGGAGCGGTGCGATTTCGCGCGCCCGGTTTGATCCCGGGCTGGCGCATTGTCGCGGGTCTGAGAGCACAGCGCGAGGCCCGCTTCGGATACTATGGGGTGTTCAGCGCGACGCCCGCTGTACCGTCTGGAGGAGAGACCGGCGACAGTCTGTATTTCAACCGCGTGCATCGCTCACGATATGGTGCAAACGTAGAGGTGTCGCGTCACCTGGCGGGCCCCGCCTACTTTGCTCTCGCCGGCGGGATCACCCAGTCGCGCTATTCGCCGCTGCCCGGAGCCTCGCGGTTTCGGGACGAACACGGGCTCGAGCTCAGTGATTGGGATGCGACGCTTCGGGCGACCTTGGTGGTGGATACCCGTGACAACGAGTTTGTGCCCACCCGGGGCGTGTTCATCGAGGGTGGTGCCTACGTCGGCACCGGCGGCAGCCAAGCCATCACCGACGCTGTCTCACCAAAAACGAGCTATGAAGGCGTGTTCGGGCAGGTCCGTGCCTTCGCTTCTCCAAGAGAGGGAACCGTTTTCGCGGCGAGGATCGGTGGCCGCACGCTTAGTACCTCCGCGCCGTTCGATGCACGATACACTCTGCCCGGCTGGGAAAATGAATCAACGGTGCTCGGCGGGGCGGAGTCACATCGGAGTTTTATTCGAGGACGGTTTGCCGGCCGAACGGTGCTTCTTGGGTCGTTCGAGATCCGGCATGACCTGCTGCCGCTGGGCGATCTTGGTGCCATCACGCTCGTCGGCTTTACGGACGCGGGCAGCGCCAGCGATGATGGAGCTGGAAGACTTACGATCGGTGGAGGTGGGGGAATCGCCCTTCGGATTCTCCGCTCCGGGATAGTGACTTTGAATTTTGCCGGCGGAAAGGACGGTTTCATTTTCTCGATGGGAACGGGATGGGCGTTTTAGCCGGCGCCGACAGAGCGAGGACCTCTCGCAAAGTCGTCTCCCCCTTGTCCTTGGCATACCACCGCCGAATATCCGCGTAGGGAACGGGCGTACCGGCGCGCTGGTTCGAAATCACCCTCTCCTGTAGTTCCGAGGGACGCGGGCCCCAATGACCCAACTCATTGAAGTTCTCATCAAGCGCGATCACAATCGGAATTGATCGAGACCCGTTGGTGAGGTACTGATCCATCACCTCCGGATGTTCGTCGCGCTTGATAATCCTGAGTTCCACACTCTCCGCTTGGCGGGCCAGCGCTGCCATGATTGGGACCGTGTTGGCCGCGTCCCCACACCAGTCCTCGGCGAGGACCAGCAGTTTGCGTATGGCACCGTGGGCGACGAGGGGCATTGCCCAGTTCGGAATTGTCGCGTGCTGATAGACACCCTCCCACAGTGCTTTCTGTTCGCTCGCCCCGGCCAGGAACTGATCGAAGTCGAGACCTTGATTCCACAAAATTCTAAAGTCTTCCATACAGCCCTCCTCGGACGCGCGCAGGGGCGCCGTCGTGGCGCCCCTGCGTATATAACACTATCCCGGCTGATTTGGTTCTGAGGTTAGTGTGAAGAATCCGTGATTCGAACGCCGAATTTGGCCAATCGTTCGACATAGGGTTGGAACGGAACCGCGACATCAGGCGTGTGCACTCCCTTCCGGGTGACCGTGCCGTCCACCTGCAGTTGCCCGGTCAGCGAGAGTGAGTAACCGGTGGTGCGCATCATGGCGCTGATCTTGCGCTCCACGTCGTAGTAGTCGAGAAGCTCGAACGTCGTTCGCGCCGGATTGCCTCCTTTGGTGCCGCTCACTACGACCCGAAGCGCGACTAGGTCTCTGCCCTCGGGCTTGTACAACATCGGCTGCACGGCGGCGATGAAGAGATCACGCGGAACCACCTGTTGGCCCTTGACCTCAAGTGCCGTGTTGGAGATCAATCCGAGATCCCGAATGGGGCGCATGATGGCCACATGGCCTGGGTATCGGAGCGTCTTGTATTCCATTGCGTCGATTTCGCCCGCGTAGGCGAACGGCATCGTGCTGATTCCGCCGCCGGTGTGGAAAGCCTCCAGTTCGTTCACGGGGGCCGCAAAGGAGAGCGTCTCGAGTTCGCTCAGCGCGTCCACTTGTACCGGCTTCCCGGCTCGCAGCACCCACGAGGGCGTGCTGTAATAGTCCAACGCGCCTTCGAGCGAGTACACGATTTGGTAGTTGAGCGGGGGTTCGGGATGCTGGGGCAGGCCGCCGACGTAAATCTTGACGGTGGTTGTCTTCTCGAGACGACGGATGCCCTCGGCGGCGAGAATATTCACCATGCCGGGCGCTAGGCCGCAATCAGGAATGACGGATACACCGCGCGCGGCCGCCGCCTCATTGAGCTTTTGTTGCTGGAACACGATTTCGGTGTTTCCACCCAGATCTGCGAAATGGCAACCGGCCTCGATGGCCAGCCGGGTCATCGGTTCGTTGAAATAGTAGGGCAGGGCGCACATCACCGCGTCATGCTGCCGCATGAGGGCCAAGATGGCGGTCCGATCTTTCGCGTCGACCGGCATCGGACGAAGGCGCGGTCCCGTGTGGGCGGCGAGGAATTTTGGCAGCCGATTGGGATTCTGATCGGCAAGGGTCACCTGCGACACCAGCGGATTTTGCAGCAAATTGTAGGCGCAGGCAGATCCTTGGAGACCGGCCCCCAGGACGAGCATTTTCATGATGCGGATAACCCCGTGCGAGAAAACAGGAATCCCAGAAAGCCCAG
>JANYKV010000087.1 GCA_025358055.1 Gemmatimonadota bacterium | reverse complement strand
CACAAGTCGGCCATCTTCCGAGGCGCCCAAGATCCCGAAGGCGCCGTTGCGTGCTTTCTTTTGGCAGTGAACATCAAAAAGGCAGTAACCGCAAAGACGCCAAGTGCGCCAAGGGTTACGAGTCCTTTGCGGTCTTTGCGCTTTCGCGGTAAAAGGACAACTACAGGAAATGGCGAAGACTCGATCGGCGCCACGGGCGCAGTGAATGGTCATCAACGTTTGCCGGTTAACCGTGCGGAGATCCCGCGGATATCCGCCGGCCCAATGCGACAACAACCGCCGATCAGCGAGGCCCCGTTGGCCACCCACTCGTCGACATAATCCTCGAGCTTCCTTCCGTCCGGCGCCCCGCGCCAACACTGCGCTTCCGCATCCCACCGCTCGCCGGAGTTGGGGTACACCACGATGGGCTTTGTGGTCTCCAGGCGAATCTCGCGGATGAGCGATGCGATCAAGCCCGGCGGCGTGCAGTTGACGCCGATCGCGACGATTTGGCTGGCGCGGTCGAGCAGACGCGCGCATTCCCTGATCGCTTCCCCATGCACGGTGTGCCGTTCATCCCGGCAGGAGAAGCTCATCCAACCCTTGGTGCCCGGAACCAGTCGCAACACGGCGAGGAGCGCTCGAGCCTCCTCCAGGGAAGGAATGGTTTCACAGGCGAGGAGGTCGGGTCCGGCGTCCCAAAGGATCCGCAACCGGGGAGTATGGAACGCCACCATGTCTTCGTGACTCAATCCGTAGTTTCCGTGGTACTCCGATCCATCGTGCCGGGTCGCGCCGTACGGTCCGACTGACGCCGCGACCAGGACGTCCCCTCCCCCCCTGGCAGGTCCGGTTTCCTCCCGGAACCGCGCTCGCGCTCGCTCGGCCAGGATGACAGAGCGGCGCAGCAAACGCTCGGCGCCCTCAGAGCTCTCGCCCTGGGCGGCGAATCCTTCAAGGCTCGCCTGATAGCTGGCCGTCGTCAGGCACCGGGCCCCGGCCCTGAGGTAGTCGAGATGGACTTCCTCGATCGCCGCGGGGTCATCACGGAGCAGACGGGCCGACCAGAGCGCGTCGCGAAGATCGTGGCCCCGGCGCTCCAGCTCGGTAGCCAGGCCGCCGTCCAGAACCAGCGGAAGGGATGAAAGGACCAGGGTTTTTCCTAAGTTGTCGGGGCCCATTCCAATGCCTAGGTTCGAATACGAGGCGGCTTGCCGTCAGATGTGATATCGGTGAGACATCGCCCCAACCTCGATTCGGAGACCTCATGCAAGGCGTTCAGCACATCACCGGTGGATCGTTGTTCATCTTCGGCGGGAATGCCGCCGGTTTTGGCCTCGAAACCCATGACTTCGCGATTCAGTTTCGACTCGGCGATATCGGCAGCTTCCCGATTGCGCTCATGGTGAGCGCCGGCGATACGATCAACCTTTCCGCCCTTCTCGCTGGAGATCAAACGCTGAATGTCGGTGTCGCGGATGTAGGCGGTCAGGTGTATCCTCAACTGTTTTTCACAGGGGTCCTGCAGTTTCATGCCCTTCCGATCGTCGTCCCGGCAGACTCGGGACTGCCGGTGCATCGCACCACCCACTTCACTCTCGACGGCAATCTCCAGGCCTATCACAATAATCCATTCATCGGGCCACCGGGTCCTCCAGTGTTCGACGTTGCCCTCAGTGGCGGCGGTCGCACGACCGTTCGTTTTGGGCCGACGGTCGCCGGCACGCGAAGTGTGACGAGTTATTTTCTGTCCTTCCACTGAAAGTGATGCCCATCCTTACGGAGCTTTGCACGCATGGAGCGCCCAATGGCCCGGGTTCACGGTCAACCCAATGATTCTTCCTTGTGCGTCCTTCGGGAACTCGAGGCGTGCTCGACCCAGATTCCGAAGCACGAAGGTCGAGCCGGAGAGTGGGGTCGCCTCGATCGCCTTACCCGCCGCCAACAAGTAGCTGTCCTGGTTTCCTTCCGGTTTTACCAGCAGTCGGGTTCCGTCCAATGCAACCGTCCACGACGCTAGCGCGGAGAACGCGTAGCGGCCGGTCATCGCCTGAAGCGCGGCACGATCCGGGGTGGTGCCGTTCTCGGCCGGTTTGGGGTCGAGCTTGGGAACGCTTCGAAGGATGGCGTCCCATGCGACTTCACCTGCTGCGACACCCAACGTCATAGCGGGGAGGTTCGGATTGTCGACCTCCCCGGTGGTTACCGCAAAGAGGGCATCCCCGTCAAAGGCGGTGCTGAATGGCTGAATGGCACGCGCCATGGAGGAGTGGACCTGGATGGCGAGCCGCTGGAGATCGTAGACCGAGAGCTTTTGGTTGGTGACGACAAGCGTGATGGTGGTGTTGGTCGTGAACCCCCCGGCCGCACCACTTCCCGAGGTTCCTCCGCCCGGCGTTTCCAATCGTCGAGCAAAGCGCTCCGACGCGAGTGGACAGCTGCTGGCACCCTCCTCCAATGTGCATCGCACCACGCGTCCATCGCGACCCACGATGCTACCGAGCGCGTTCACCACGGTGAACACCGCGATTTTCGTCGGCCCGATTTGTCGGAAGGCACCGCCTTGGCCGGAATACTGAGGGTCGTCGAAATACCAGCCTTGCATGGCGAACCGCCCCGCCCCTTCCGCCCCAATGGGAAATCGGCCGGGGCGCTCGGCCCGGAGCGCCGCCCGACCCAACTCCTCGTCCGGGATGACTCCATTGAGACGCCGTCCACCCAGATCGAAAATGATCGCGCCGGGCACGACAGCGATGTCCTGCCACCGTCCGGATTGCCGCCCTCGCATATGGAGTTCGGCGGATACTCCGGCCGCCGCCGCGAGACCGTAAGCTGAACCTCCGGCAAACGTGATGGCGTCCACGAAGGCTACCTCCGAGCCCGTACGAAGCGCGTCGGTCTCGACGGTTCCGGGTGCTCCGCCGCGCACATCGACCGCGGCCATGACCCGGTTGGGAAAATGAAAAACAGTCGCGCCGGTTGGGCCCCCCTCGTATTCGGCGGTGCCGATCAACATGCCGGGAAAATCGAACTCGAGAACGGCCGCGTCCGCGGACGTGCGCGGAATCGGTTTCTCGCCTTCGGGACACGCGCTGAGGGCGCGTGGTCGCTGTTGTGCGCCGAGTCCGGCGGTGAGGCAGAGGATTGCCAGGAATGGCGGCCGGATGTGCATGGCGTTTTCCCGTCGGAGGAGGCTCGACAACGGCGGTCGGATCGGCGCGAAGCTACTCCCGGGCCGGGCGATGGGCAAGCGGCTAAATTCCCTTCAAGCGCCGGATCAACTCGATAGAGGATTATGATGACCATGCCCACCACCGTGGGGCCCATCAAGCCGACGATCACTCCGGACCAGGCGGAGCGCGCCCTTGAGACTCTGTACGGTGTCCAAGGTCGGGCCGAGGAGCTTCCCGGTGAATTGGACCGGAATTTCCTCGTCTCTGATGAAGGTGGGCCTCGGTACGTTCTCAAGGTGTACCATGTCGGCGCCAACACCGAGGTCCTCGACTTCCAGAACCACGCCCTCGCCCACGTCGCTCAACATGGCCAGGGGCTCACAGCCATGTCGGTCGTTCGCGACCGCCACGGACACGAAACATCGAAATTGACTCTACCGGATGGGACGACGCGCTGGGTCCGGCTGTTGACCTGGTTGCCAGGTGGCGTGATGGCCGAACATCGGCCCTACAGTCCTCGCCTGTTATACGGGCTGGGTCACTACCTCGGCCGACTCGATCGCGCCCTTGCCCAAGTCAGCCACCCCGCCATGCAGCGCCATCTCCTCTGGGCCATGCGGCGCGCACCGGAACATCGCGACCTCCTGGCGCACATTGCGGATCCGGAGCGACGGGAACTTGCGCGAGCCATTCTCGAGCATTTTGTCGGGGTCGTAGAGCCCATCCTCGAAGCCACGCGCCGTCAGGTGGTCCATCACGACGCGAACGACTACAACGTTTTGGTGCGGGACGACGGCAAGGTCGTCGGCGTGATTGATTTCGGCGACATGGTCGAAGACCACGTCGTGTCGGAGCTTGCCGTCGCCTGCGCCTACGGCATGATGGGGCAAGTCGACCCGCTCACAGCGGTACTGCCTCTCATCGCGGGTTTTCACGACGCGAATCCGTTGACGGATCCGGAACTCGGGATTTTGCTTGACCTCATCCGTACCCGTCTGGCGCAGAGCATGTGCATGGCGGCTTCGCAATACGCCCGCGACCCCGCAAACGAGTATCTGCTGATCAGCCAACGCGACGCTTGGACGCTGCTCCAACAGCTCCAGGCCATCAACTCTCGTTTCGCGCACTTTCAATTTCGGGACGCCTGCGGCCGGCCTCCCAACCCCAATGCCGGCCGGATCGTCGATTGGTTGATACGTGCGGGAGAGCAGATCGGTTCGGTGTGCCGGTTCGATCTAGGAGCAACACCGGTGACTATCTTCGACTGGAGCGAAGGGAGCGACGAGCTAGCCGAGATCAACACGATTCCGGATACCGCCGGGAAGACCCGAGCGGTCTTCGATCGGATGCGGCGAGACCGTCACGACGTTGGCATCGGGCGCTATCGAGAACATCGCGGAGTCTACACGTCGGACCTGTTCCGGGCGGATCATTCGGGGGAGCGCCGGTCGGTGCACATGGGGGTCGATGTGTTTCTGGGTGCGGGGGAGGAGGTTCGCGCACCACTTGATGGCCGAGTGCACCTGACGGCCAATAACTCGGCGTCAGGTGATTACGGTCCGGTCGTCATCCTGGAGCATCGGACCGATACGGGGCTCTCCTTCTGGACCCTGTACGGCCACCTGAGCCTGGCGTCGCTCGAGCGACACCGCGTGGGCGACTTCGTGCGCCGCGGTGATGTGATTGGTTGGATCGGAGATCATCCGGTCAACGGCGACTGGGTACCGCACCTGCATCTCCAACTCTTCACGGATTTGATCGGACGCGGCGCCGACATTGAGGGCGTCGTCAAGCCGAGTCAGACCAGTGTGTGGGAGAGCATCAGCCCGGACCCCAACATCCTGCTGGGAATTCGGGATGCCGTTTCCGCGCCCCTGGAACGCGACCGTGGGGCGCTTGCCCGCGAGCGGCGCCGTCACTTGAGTCCGTCTTTGAGTTTGTCGTATGCCGAACCACTCAAAATTGTTCGGGGAGCCGGTCAATTCTTGTACGACGAATCGGGCGGGGCCTGGCTCGACATGGTGAACAACGTGTGTCATGTCGGCCACTGTCACCCCCGTGTAGTGGGGGCCGGCCAAGCGCAGATGGCCGAACTCAACACCAACACCAGGTACCTGCACGACGCAGCGGTGGAATATGCCCGCCGGCTCACGGCCACGCTGCCCGAGCCGCTCAGCGTGTGTTTCTTCGTGAACTCCGGCAGCGAAGCAAACGATCTCGCCCTGCGTCTCTCCCGGGCGGCTACCGGTGGAACCGATACCTTGGTCGTGGATGCGGCGTACCACGGCAACCTCACGTCGCTGATCGACCTCTCACCCTACAAGTTCAACGGACCGGGCGGCGCCGGACGACCGCCGCGGACATGGGTATGCGAAATGCCGGACGGTTACCGGGGTCGGTGGAAGACCTCAGACCCGGCCTGCGGGCACCGCTATGCGGAGGATGTGGCGCGCCAAATCGAGTGCGTGACTCGCGAGGGCCGCCGCGTCGGAGCGTTCTTCGCCGAATCGATCCTGAGCTGCGGCGGGCAGATCGTCCTGCCGGATGGGTATCTGCGGGCAGCATACGACAGCGTCCGCGCCGCCGGCGGCGTTTGTGTCGCGGATGAAGTGCAGGTCGGCTTCGGCCGGGTCGGGACCCACATGTGGGCGTTCGAAACTCAGGGTGTGGTGCCCGATATCGTCACGATGGGCAAGCCCATCGGCAATGGACACCCACTCGGCGCGGTGGTCACCACACCGGAGATCGCGGCCAAATTCGCGAACGGCATGGAGTATTTCAACACCTTCGGCGGGAACCCGGTGTCGATGGCGATCGGCCTCGCGGTGCTGGATGTCATGCGGGACGAACGGCTCCGGCAGCGGGCGCTGCTCGTGGGCACTCGCATGCTGCATGGCCTCCGGGTGCTCCAGGCCAAGCACGCGCTCATCGGTGACGTCCGGGGGTTGGGCCTTTTTGTCGGAATTGAGCTGGTGACAAGCCGAGAGATGCTGACACCGGCGCGCGTCGAAACGAAAAAAGTGATCGAGGGGATGAAGCAGCGTGGCATTCTCTTGAGTATCGACGGACCGCTCTACAATGTGATCAAGATCAAGCCGCCGATGGTGTTCAATGAAGGAGACTGCGATCGATTTCTGGCGGCGCTGGACGAGGTGGTGGGCGAGGTCGGCGCCGGGTAAATAGTCGGCATGGAGGTCCATTCCTCTATTCTGACCGCAGAACCACCATCGGATCGGTCTTTGCTGCGCGACGCGCTGGCATCCATACCGACACGGCCGCGGCGGCGGCGAGGAAGAGGGGTATCGCGACGAACGCAACGAGATCGAGCCCCTTGATCCCGAATAGAAGTCCTCTGATCAGATGAAGGACGCTCCAGCCCAGGGCGGTCCCGATTACAATCCCAGCGCAGAAGAGCACCGTTCCACGTTTGAAAACAAGCATAGCGATGGAATGGGTAGAGGCACCGATGGCCATCCGGACACCAAATTCTTTGGATCGCGCCGCCACGGACCCACAATTCGAAGAGTCGAGCGGCGTTCGGAAGGGGAGGTGGGCGGAGCAGGATCGCGTCAACGGCGGTAATTATGGCGGTGTGCAGCCCAATCCCCAGGGTCAGAGTCAGGAGCAGCACGATCGATACTCCGGGACGCCGACGCACTGATCGGAGCGCCGCACAAAGGTCACGCAGGAGCGAATCAAGAAACCCAATGGGTCGGTTAGGCATGGATTGGATGGTCTACCAGATGTCTCCCACTGTAAACCCTTCCGGAAACGGGTCGTCGGCATCGAGGGAGTAGCTCGCCATCCCCGTGATCCACGCCTGGCCGGTAATCGTCGGCACGACAGCCCTGTACTTGCCCACCGTGGTCTCTTCGAGGAGTCGTCCCGTGAACACGGTGCCCAAAATCCCCTCGTGCCGGAAATCCTGATTCAAGGCCAACTGGCCGCGCGCGTACAAGGTGGCCATTCGGGCGCAGGTTCCGGTGCCGCAGGGCGAGCGATCGATGACCCCCGTCCACGTCGATCGCCGGTTCCAATCGAAAGTACCGGTCGACACCGTCACCACATTTTTGAGGCGGGCGCCAAGAGCAGCGGGTGGGCCGGACAGCTGTGCGATGGTGACGCCTTCGAAGGCCGGATGGAGCGGATGAACCACCGGCAACTGCTCTCGGGCCGCTGCCTTGATCATTTCGCTCACCCGCACGATGTCTCGACCCTCATCCGGTGTGAGTCGGAAGCCGAGCGTTGGCGCATCCGCGATGACGAAGAACATGCCCCCGTATGCCACATCCACGGTGACGGTACCGAGCTGAGGCACCTCGACGACGGCATCGAGGTGGGTCGCAAACGCTGGCACGTTCTGGAACGTGACACTTTGCACCTTGCTGTTCGCGCATTCCGCGCGGATCCGAATGAGTCCTGCTGGAGCCTCCAAAATGAGATCGGTCACCGGCTCGCGCATTGGAATCATTCCCGTTTCCAGCAACACCGTGGCGACACAGATCGTATTGCTGCCCGACATTCCAGGGTATTCCATCTGTTCCATGATGACGAAACCCGCGTCGGCGTCGGGGTGGGTCGGCGGCAGGATCACATTGCAGCACAACGCGGGATAGCCCCGAGGCTCGCGCAACATGCGTTTGCGTAGCGCATCGCCGTGCTGCTCCAGATGTTTCATCTTCTCAAACATCGTCTTCCCCGGCACATCGAGGACGCCGCCCACGATGACCCGCCCGGGCTCTCCGCACGCGTGCGCATCTACTGCTTGGATCACGCTGGTCAGCCGCATCGGTTTACCCCGCCGGCCGGGTCTACGATTCGTCGCTGCATGTGCGTGGGGCGCCGGATTTCAGAACCTTCGCCTTCAACTGCGTCCACTGCTTGAGTTGCTCGGCCAGCGCCCGTTTGAGATTGGCAAATGCCGCCTCCGCTTGGGTCGTCGGGGTGGCGTCCGCACCGGAAACCGCGTCGAGCAGTCCGGCGAGGTCCCCGCCGATCTGGCCCAGACTGGGTGCCGACGATCGCGGGCCGAATCTCCGCGACGTTCCTTCAAAGTCCGCAAGCTCTTTCTCCAACTGGCTCTGGGTGTCGGAACCGGTGGCTTCGCGGGCCTGTTGAGCGCGCTTTCGGGCCGCGCGGACTTCATCGAGCGCGGCGTGTTGCCGTTCCAGCATTTCCACCACACCCGATTCGATACTGAACTTTCGGGCGAGACCGGCGGCTGGGGTCTTGACCCGTGGATCCATTTTGATGATGAGTGGTTCGGTCTGGCTCTTCCCGTTCAAGGTCATCCGTACGGTGTATTGACCGGCCGGCATCGCCACGCCCAACGGATGCCTCGGAGTGTCGCCGTAGTTGGCCGCGATCGGGTAGTCGAAGTTGCCGACCTTCGGCGCCGGTCCGTGCAGGTCCCACACGAATCGGTGAAGCCCAGCCGACCCCGGCAGGACGCGGGCGGGCCGGATCCAATACAGTGGGATGGCGAGTGATTTCTCATCGATCGGGTCGGCCTGATCGTCACTCGCAAAACGACGGACCACGCGTCCGTTGCCGTCGAGAATTTCGAGGGTAACGGTGCCCATGGCGTCGGTCGGAAGGAAATAGTGGATCAGTACGCCATCCGGTGGATTCTGCCCCACCGGCTCTTCCGGCGGGAGTGGAGTGTCTGGGTTGTTGTTCCGGCGTACTTGGATTCCGGTGGCCGGCTTGAACAATCGCGGTTCACGGCCTACAGCCTCCGGCGTCAGCTGCCGGAGCGGGGTGATGTCATCCAGGATCCAGAACCCTCGGCCGTGCGTGCCGACGACGACGTCATTCTCATGGATGACCAGATCGCGAATGGAGGTGGCCGGCATGTTGACCCGCAGCGGGTACCACCGGTCGCCGTCGTTGAACGAGACGTACACCGCGTTCTCGCTGCCGGCGAACAGCAATCCTTTGCGCACGGGGTCCTCACGCACGGTGTTGATGATCGCTCCCTTGGGAAGGCCGGTGGCAATTTCCTGCCACGTCTTCCCTCCATCGTGCGTTCGGTAGACGTGTGGGTTGAGGTCATCGAGCCGGAAGGTATTGATCGCCGCGTACGCGCTCAGCGTGTCGAAATGTGAGGCTTCGAGCTGCGCCACCTTCGCCCACGGAACCAGTTGGCTTGGCGTGACGTTCTTCCAGGATTTTCCCCCATCGCGGGTGAGGTGAATCAATCCATCCTCGGTCCCCGCCCAAATCGTCCGTACGGTCTGGAACGATGGGGCAATGCTGTAAATCACCCCGCGATGCTTGCCTTTCTCGGGATCGAGCCCAGTGAACGCTCCCAAATTCTTCGGGACCTCGGGGCTCTCCCGCGTAAGGTCCGGGCTGATGACCTCCCAACTGTGCCCACCGTTCGTCGTCTTGAAGAGCACGTTGGAGGCGAGGTACAGGGTCCGCTGGTCCACCGGCGAGAAAATGATCGGCATGGTGCGAACGAAGCGGTACTTGCCGCTTCGCACCGCTTCGGGGCCGACATTCTGCGTCTGAAAGGTGTTCCGGTCGAAGACGGTCGCCTTGCCACCATAGATCAAGTTGGGGTGGAGCGGATCGGGTGCCACGTAACCGTACTCCTCAACGCCGACGGGATACCAATCCCGGAATGAAATAGCGCCGTGGTCGCCCCGGCTTCGCACGCACGCCGATCCGCTTTCCTGCTGCCCGCCGCACACCCAATAGGGGAACTGGTTGTCGGTGACGACATGGTAGAACTGCGCCGTGGGCTGATTATACCAGGAACTCCAGGTTTGCCCGGCGTTCACGCTGATCGTGGCACCCTGGTCGCTCGCGATGAGAATGATCTCAGGATTGTTCGGGTTGATCCAAATCCGATGATAGTCGTCGCCGCCGGGCGCACCCTTGATGGCGTGAAAGGTCTTGCCGCCATCGATGGATTTGTAGGTCGATGTATTCGCCACGTAGATGATATCGGCATTCTTTGGATCGACCTCCACCTCGGCGAAGTCCATTCCCCGTCCCCAGACGCGCCCTTCCGAGTTCACTCGAGACCAACTCTCTCCCCCATCATCAGAGCGGTACGTCCCGCCATGGGCCGTCTCCGCGTCGACGTTGGCATACAGCCGATTGGGCTCCGAGCGCGCGATCGATACTCCGATGCGGCCGAGCCCTTCCGCGATGGTGGGCAAGCCCTTGGTCAGTGGGTGCCAGGTCGTTCCGCCATCGGTCGATTTGTAGAGACCACTGCCCGGCCCATTGAAGGGGCCGGCCTCCCAGGGGGCATAGCGTCCGGCCCAGAGGTCGGCGTAGATCACTTGCGGGTTCGAGGGGTCGATGACGACCTGAATCGCTCCGGTGTTTTCATCGTGGTACAAGACCTTCTCCCACGTCTCCCCACCATTCAGACTGCGAAACACCCCGCGTTCCGCGTTCGGCCCATAGGGGTGCCCCAGCACTGCCACAAACACTCGATTGGGGTTGATGGGATCGACCGCGACGGAGCCGATCTGCTGGGCGTCGCTCAGGCCCAAGTATTTCCAGGTCTTACCCGCATCCGACGAACGAAACATCCCCATACCGGTCGCGAGATCAGGCCGTTGAATGCCTTCCCCGGTCCCGACATAGACCACGTTCGGATCCGAGGGGGCTACCGCCACGTCGCCAATTGAGCCGGTGGGCTGATCGTCGAAGATGGGTGCCCACGTCCGTCCGAAGTCCGTGGTCTTCCACACGCCGCCGTTGTTCACACCGATATAGAACACGTTCGGCTGGGTGGGTACTCCGGCGGCCCCCACGGTGCGCCCGCCCCGAAAGGGGCCGATCATTCGCCAACGCATTTCCTGAAAGAGCCCAGTGTCAGACTGTTGAGCCGGGATAGGGGTCGGGAGGGCGAGTGACACCAGAGTGGCGAGGGACAATGCGAAGAGGGGCCACGGACGAGCCGGTCGGGTAATCACAGCCAACCTCCGAAACGGGACTAGGATATTTCGGTTACGACGGGATGATCATGACGAGAGAACGTAACCCCGAGATTGGATCGGGGCGAACCGTTGTGCGCGCCCCCCGGTGTCATTCCGAGCGTCGCTTCACAGCGAGCGGCCGCGCTTGAACCGGCAAACTTTGCCAAGCGGGCACTCGACGCACCTTGGAGAGTTGCGTTTGCAGAGAGTTTGGCCGTGTACGCGCAACAACTGGTGGAGCGCGACCAAGGTTCCGGTTTCCGCCGGCACCTCGTCGCGAATGGCGGTTTGAACCGCACTATACGTGGCGGAATAACTCCTGAGCTCCTCGGCGACTCCAACTCGGGTAAGGACTCGGAGCCCGTTCGACTCCAACGCGAGAACCGACTGGGCCCCGCAGATCATGAGAATCTTCTCCGCCCCCGGCGTTCCGATGGCCGGGAACTTCGACAGAGCTCGGCGCGCCTTTGGGAGAGGCCATTTCAGAATGGGCGTAAGGTCTCCTCCGAACTCTTCGAGGGCCAGAGTTGCGATTTCATGCAATCGTTTCGCCCGGATCTCCGGATGAATTCCCCCGATATGGCAGATGTCTTGGAGCGTGCCGAGTGATGCGGCCAAGATTCGCTTGGGGGTGAGTCCCACCTTCTTCTCCAGCGCCTGAAAGGCCTGGGTCCGTTTCTCATCATCCACCAGGTAGCCGAGGTTTTCGAAGAGAATTAGGGAGAGCGGATCCCGAAGCGCGAGCGGCGGCTGTTTCCCGTACTGGCGTTCGAGGATTTCGCCAATGGTTGCGAGAGAAGGCCGGGCTGGCAGGGCGTTGGGTGAGGTCGGCATAGATTTTAGTGATCCAACCGGCGAATCATGATCCAATCGCGTTGGATCTCCTGGCCCACCGGGAACGGCGTTTCTCCGGCGACGACAAAGCCGAATTTCTCATAAAACGCCAGGGCTCGCGGATTGTGCTCCCACACGAGGAGCCATACAATCGAGTGAGACCGCTTCGCCGCCAGCTGGAGGCATTCCTCCATGAGTGTCTTTGCGACGCCGGTTCCCTGCCAGGGCCTATCGATATAGAAGCGGGCAATTTCCAATCCAGGCGGCCCCGCGAAGTTTGGCGGAGCGGTCCCACTAACCACGATAGCATAGCCGATCGGTTTCTCCGCCTCGACGATCAGCACCGTCGTCCCTGGGCGGCGGATCTCTCGTTCTTGGATGGCCGTCCCATAGTGGGTGGCGATATGCGCGTCGATTTCTTCGGCGGGTGTCGCGTGTCCATACGTGAGCCGGAACATATCGGCGCCCAATGCCGCCAGGGTGGATGCGTCGGCCGCGCCGGCCGGGCGGATCTTCCAAGCTTGGGTCGTGGTCATTCTAGAACCGTTCGTAGTTCCGGAGCCGGGCGGCGAGGAGCCGGACCAGAATGATCAAGTGGGTCGCTATGATGATGGGAACGACGAACGTCGGCAGCAAGGAGAGTGGCAAGTGGAAAATCTCCTGCATCGAGCCCGGGTGCTCGAGATTGAGGCGCGCGGCGGTGAGCGCGACGAACAAAATGTCGGCTAGGCCGAAGGCATTCCAAATGACGTGGGCGAGCCAGCTCGCGCGGCCCCGGCGAGGCGCAAAGAGGATCAGGAGAGCCACGCCGTCTGCGGCAATGATGTCACCCCACCCACCCAACACCGCGAATTCGTAAGGCAGCTGCTGGGCTCGGTAGAGCACTAGGAAGTAGATCCCCACGTACCGGGTCAGGTGAAACGCCAGGAGCACTCTGAGGTCCACCGTGAGAAGCCAATCATGGAACGGTCGCGCAAAACGGTACGCGAGGAAGAAGATCGCTACCAAGCCCCAGACCGTTCCGGGTAGGAACAGGGGAGGGCTTTCTGGAGGGAAATGCCGAGTGCCGGCGATAATGGCGAGGGCGAGCCAAAGTAGAATCCCGAGAAGCGGTGAGCTCTCTGCGCGTGTTGAATTGCCTCCGGTCACTCGATCTCTCCGTTGATGTCTCCCCGAAAGTACCGGTCCGGCGGGCGGGTGCGCTAGGGCGGCTTGCCGTCGTCGCTGGGGAGGGCGGCCCTCCCGGGGACAAATCGAAACGTTCGCCGAAGGGTGATTTGAAACTCATTGACGGAAAAGCATTTCCGTTGCTTCACTGACCAGCCTATTCTTCTGCGTCGGGTGAGTCGTGGTGGTCCTCTTGCCTTATGTTGGTGCCGCCCGGATTCGTGAAAACCCGGTAGCCATCCACGATCCGCGTGCGCTCTCGGGACGGACCACAGCGAAGGGGCTCCCTACGGCCGAGCTCAAAATCATTGACCTGGTTGGGTTCGCTCCCGCGGTGGCCGATTGGATGGCGCGGGTCATCGAGCGGACGATCGTTGCTAAGGGGTCGTGCTCCGTTGGTCTGGCTGGCGGCACCACCCCGCGGGCGATTTACAGCGCACTCGCGAAGGTCACGACCGTCAGCGCCAGTCAGTGGGCTCTGGTTTCCTTCTACTTCGGCGATGAGCGTCTGGTGCCAATGAATGACCCGGACAGCAACTTTCGCTTGGCCCACGAGACGCTGTTCGCTCCCCTCGCCATTGCGCCCGCCCGGGTTCATCGGGTCCCGACCGAATCCTCCGATCGCGACGAGATGGTTCGATCCTATGCCTGCCTTCTTCCGGCGGCGCTCGACTTGTTGCACCTCGGCATGGGCGCCGACGGCCACACGGCGTCCCTTTTCCCGGGCTCATCGGCGTTGCTTGAAGCGACGCGACGCGTCGTCCTGGTCACCGGGCCCAAGCCTCCCTTTGACCGAATCACCATCACGCCGCCGGTCATCGACCATGCCGCTGCCGTGCTTCTGACGGTGACGGGTGCGGAGAAAGCGTCGGCGGTCCAGGCGGCATTGGACGGGCAGCATTCGCCGCTGGAGATTCCGGCCACACTCGCCGCCCGGGTGGGAGGCACCTGGTTTCTCGACCCGGCGGCCGCCGGCAAGCTCGAAAGGGTCTCACGATGATTGTCTTGGCCGGTGACGTCGGCGGAACCAATGCTCGACTCGCAGTAGTCAGCATCGATGGGGCGAGCCTGAGCTTTCTGCGGGAGGAACGGTATCCGAGTCGCGACTACCCCGGGCTTGCGCCCATCGTGCAACACTTTCTCCAAGGGGTCGAGGAACACCCGCTCCATGCGTGTTTCGGAATCGCCGGACCGATCGTCAACGATGAGTGCCGCGCCTCGAACCTTCCGTGGACGATTAATGCGGCGGCACTTGGCGCCGCAATCCAGGTGCCTGGGACCACCCTGATCAACGATTTTGCCGCGGTGGGTCATGGTATCGAGCGGCTTCAGGTTGGGGACGTCGTGACGCTCCAGGAAGGTGATCGAGTCTCCACCGGACCGATCGGGTTGATCGGCGCGGGTACCGGGCTGGGCGAAGGGTTTCTCACCTGGCAGGGACAACACTATCAGGTGAATTCCTCCGAAGGCGGGCATCAGACGTTCGCTGCCCGAGACGACCTCGAGTGGGGGCTCTCGAAATTCCTCCACGCACAATTCGGCCACGTCTCGTCGGAACGAGTCCTGTCCGGGTCCGGCCTGGTCCAGATCTACCGGTACCTCGTGTCCCTCGAGCCTTCGACGGAACAGCCCGCGGTCCACGATGCGATGAAAACGGAGGATCCGGCGGCGGTCATTTCGCGCTTCGGGCTGGCGGGCACCGACGGGCTCTCCGGCCGGGCCCTCGACCTCTTCGCGTCGATGTACGGAGCCCAGGCGGGCGACCTCGCGTTGATGGTCGTGTCCACCGGCGGGATCTATCTGGCGGGAGGTATCGCTCCGCGGATCGTGTCCAAACTTTCCCAGGGCGGCTTCATCTCCGCCTTTCGGGACAAGGGACGATTCGTGGACTTTCTCAGCCGGGTGCCGGTGCATATCATCACCAACGCGAAGGTGGGCCTGATGGGTGCGGCCGCGGTCGCGCATCGTCTCGCCTGAACCACACCGTGGTGCAAGGACTCTGAATTCACAGAATGCTCACTTGTCGGAGGAGGATGGATCGTATGCAGCTGGCGATGATCGGATTGGGACGCATGGGTGGCAACATGGTCCAGCGACTTCTGGAAGGAGGCCATTCGGTGGTCGCCTACGATCGCAGCCCGGAGGCGGTGAAGGCGCATGTGGCCCTCGGCGCCAAAGCGGCGACGGACCTCGCGCACGCCTGCCGGCAACTCGCCGCGCCGCGCATCGTATGGATCATGGTGCCGTCCGGAAAACCGGTCGAGGACACCATCGACAGCCTGCTGCCGCATCTCAGCCGCGGTGACGTGATCATCGACGGCGGGAATTCCAATTTTCACGACACGATCCGCCGGGCCGAGCGTTTGGCGGCCCAGGGCGTTGCCTTTGTGGACTCAGGCACCAGCGGCGGCATTTGGGGACTCAAGAACGGATACTGCCTGATGATCGGCGCGACTCCGGCCGCGTTCGAACTCTGCAAACCCATCTTTACCACCCTGGCGCCACCGAACGGATGCGCCCACGTCGGGCCGCCTGGCGCCGGTCACTACGTGAAAATGATTCACAACGGGATCGAATACGGAATGCTGCAAGCGTACGCGGAGGGCTATGAGATCTTGAATGCATCCAAGACCTTCAAGCTCGATCTCCACCAGATTGCCGCGGTCTGGAATCAGGGGAGCGTGGTGCGTTCCTGGATCAATGAACTGGCGGAGCGGGCCTTCGCCAAAGACCCCACTCTCGCGGATCTCAAAGGATACGTGGAGGATTCCGGAGAAGGCCGCTGGACCGTGCAAGAGGCGATCGACGTCGACGTTCCGGCGCCCGTGATCACCCTGTCGCTCCTGACGCGTTTCCGGTCCCGGCAGGCGGAGTCGTATTCGGCCAAGGTCATCGCGGCGCTCCGAAATGAATTCGGTGGCCACGCGGTGAAAAAAACGTGACCCATCCCCCACCGCTATCGGCGCCGCTCCGGGTGCAGTTGCCGCATCAGTCGCCGAGCGTTTCCTTGAAGCGGGCTGGTTCCTGCACGATGATCATTTTCGGGGCCGGTGGCGATCTGACGCGCCGGAAGCTGATGCCCGCCTTGTTCCGGCTCGCAGGCGCAGGCATGTTGGCGGACGATTTCACCGTGCTCGGTGTCGCGCGCGAGGCCATGGACGACGATCTCTTCCGCGCGGCGATCCGCACCGCCCTCGAACAATTTCTTCCGCCCGAGGAAGCGACCAAAGAGGCGCTCGACAAATTCGTGCCGCGCCTGCACTACGTCGCGGGAGATTTCGCCGAAGCGGCGACCTACGCGGCGGTCCAAGAACGCCTCACCGTGCTCGAAACCGGCCGTCCCGCGGACGGAGGCCGGCTCTTCTATTTGGCCATTCCGCCCAGCGTCTACGCCACGGCGATTGACCATCTTGCGCAAAGCGGCGTAGCGCGTCGCCTCTATGCGCAGTCCGACCGACCGTGGGTTCGTGTCATCATTGAAAAACCGTTCGGATCGAGCCTCGAAAGCGCCCAAGCGCTGAATGGGGTGGTGCGTCGAGCGTTCTCCGAGCATCAGATCTACCGCATCGATCACTATCTAGGGAAAGAAACGGTTCAGAACCTGTTGGTGTGCCGGTTTGCCAACTCCATTTTCGAGCCGCTGTGGAACCGGCAACACATACACCACGTGCAGATAACCGCCGTGGAGACGGTCGGCGTGGAGCGGCGCGGACGATACTACGAGGAAGCCGGAGTCGTCCGCGACATGTTCCAAAATCACCTCTTGCAACTCCTCACGCTCACCGCGATGGAGCCTCCGGTTACTTTCAGCGCCGATGCGGTTCGAGATGAGAAAGCGAAGGTGCTGCATGCCATCCGCCCGATCACCCCGGCAACGATGCACGAGTACTCGGTGCGAGGCCAGTATGGGCCCGGCACGATCGACGGGTCCGCGGTGCGGGGCTATCGAACCGAGCCCGATGTCTCGCCGGACTCCGGCACGGCTACGTATGCCGCCGTGCGCTTCATGATCGACAATTGGCGGTGGCAGGGAGTGCCCTTCTATCTCCGTTCCGCGAAACGGATGCCCCGCCGCGCCACCGAGATTGCGATTCAGTTCCGCCAGCCGCCCCATCTGATGTTTCCGCTCCGGGATGGGGAGGCGTTCGAACCGAACGTGCTCGCGATTCGGGTCCAACCCAACGAGGGCATCTCCCTTCGATTCGAGGTGAAGACGCCGGGGGTCGACGTCCGGATGGCCTCGGTGGAAATGGACTTCAACTACGTCGAGGCGTTCGGCGACAACGGACACGAAGCCTACGAGACCCTCATCCTCGACTGCATGCTCGGTGATGCGACGCTCTTCACTCGAAGCGACGAGGTCGAAGCCGCATGGTCCGTGGTCGACCCGATGATCGAGTTCTGGGGTCACAAGGCCCCGGATCACTTCCCGAACTATGCCGCCGGAACCTGGGGGCCCAGCGTCGCCGATGAATGGATCCACGCCCTCGGATGCCGGTGGCGACAACCGTAACACGGATG
Source organism: Gemmatimonadota bacterium (assembly GCA_025358055.1). GTDB lineage: Bacteria > Gemmatimonadota > Gemmatimonadetes > Gemmatimonadales > GWC2-71-9 > JANYKV01. The sequence continues at coordinate 62,663 of JANYKV010000087.1, read as the reverse complement.
GCGGCCGGTCTGCCGCTAGATTATCGTCAGGTTCATGATTTTGGCTCCAATCATCGCGACGCGCGCGCTCCGAAAAATCTACCCTGGATCGAAACCAGGCCGGTCCTTGTTTGGCGGAGGATTGGCCCTGCCGGGTGCGCCCGGCATGACGCCCCGTTCCCCCACCGATGTGGTGGCGCTGGAAGGTCTCGACCTCGAAGTTGCCGCCGGTGAATTCTTCGGCCTGCTCGGACCCAACGGGGCGGGGAAGACCACTACCCTCGATATCCTCACCACCCGAACCCGCCCGACCTCGGGGACCGCCCTCATCGATGGGGCCGATGTGGTTCGCGAGTCGGTGCGGGTCAAACAACGGATCGGGGTGGTGCCGCAACGCCCCAATCCGGACCGGAGTCTGACCGCGATCGAGAACCTGCTGTTCCACGCCGCGTACTTCGGGATCTCAAAATCCGTGGCGCTCACCCGGGCCCGGGAACTCCTCGCGATGCTGGGGATCGCCACCCGCGAAACGGCACGCGTGCCGGAGTTGTCCGGCGGCCAACAGCAGCGACTCATGATCGCGCGGGCGCTGATTCATCAACCCAGCGTCCTGTTCCTGGATGAGCCGACCGTGGGGCTCGACCCCCAGGCCCGCTTGGCACTCTGGGAGATTCTTCGGAAGCTACATGCCGAAGGCCGGACCATCGTCATGACGACCCACTATATGGAGGAGGCCGATCGTCTGTGCGACCGGTTGGCGATCGTGGATCACGGCCGGCTCCTCGCCATCGACACGCCGGCCAATTTGAAAGCCAGAGCCCCCGGTGGAACTCTCCTGGAACTCACGCTCGATGGTGATGCAGGTGGCTGTGCCGGACCGGCGGGTCACCTTCCCGGCGTGCTGCGGGTCGAAACCAGCCGAGAGCTGCTGCGGGTCTTTGCCCGCCGAGGCGAAGAAGTCATCGCGCAGCTGATCAAAATCGTCGACCAGGCGGGGCGAACCGTGACCAACATCCACCTAGCTCCACCCAGTCTCGAAACGCTCTTCATTTCACTCACGGGGAGAAAGCTCGAATGACCGCGGCGTCCCCGGACGTGGTTGCCCCAGGCCGGGTGTTCTTGGCGCTCCTGCGTCGAGACATTCACGTCGCGCGGAGAGAACTCGCGGCCTTCCTGGTCCGCACTACCTTGCAGCCGATTCTGTTCGTGGTGGTGTTTGGCTACCTCCTGCCCCGCATGGGCTTCGTGCAAAAAGGCTACACGTCGGCGCTGTTGCCCGGTATCCTTGGTATTAGTCTCGCGCTGTCCAGCATCCAGTCCGTGGCGCTGCCAATGGTGACGGATTTTGGGTGGACCCGCGAAATCGAAGATCGACTCCTCGCGCCGGTCCCGGTGTACCTCATTGCCATTGAGAAAGTGGTCGCAGGGGTGTTGCAAGGGTTTATCGCCGCGCTTTTCGTGCTGCCGATCGCGCGTCTTATCATGGGACCGATCGAGTCCTTGTCGATCCAGCATTTTGGCACGGTCTTCCTGGTAATCGTGCTGGGCTCCGCCTCATTTTCTGCCCTGGGGCTCCTGCTCGGCACCATGATTAGCCCGCAACAGATCGGGCTGATGTTCGGGGTGATCATCGCCCCGATGATCTTCTTCGGGTGCGCGTATTATCCCTGGCGGGGACTGGATGCCGTCCCGGTCATGAAATACGCGGTGCTGATCAATCCGTTGGTGTATGTGGCGGAGGGAATGAGGGGCGCGCTCACTCCGGATCTCCCGCATATGCCGCTCCGTTATGTGACTGGAGCGTTGGCACTCCTTACAACGCTGTTTCTCACGCTCGGCATGCGGAGTTTTGAGAAGCGCGCGATTGGGTAGGGCCGATCAGCGGAAAGCTTCCACCCACTATCCCCGGAACGCGGCCGTTCGGTGAGCGCATCGAAGTGACGATCCCGTGCGGCGCGAAGTCGTGCGCCGAGCGACCCGGGAGGACCCCGGAGCCACTCAAGCACTCCTCATGACGAGGTGGTGATGAGATCGCGAAACCCTCGGGATAGAAAATCGGGCGGCTTGAGGACCTTCGGCTGGCGCGGGCATTTCCAACCCAACTGGGGGCAGGCCGCGCTGGCGATGGGCCTGATCGGTCTTGGGCTCGCGGTCTGGGCCGGGAAGCAAACAGCGAAGAAGCGGGAGCAGTTGCGCTCGTGGCCCATTGTGACGGCGCAGGTGGACAGCGGCATGATCGTCACGCCGCAGCGGATCAGGGAGGATGTCTACACCATCCGCTATTGGTTGCGGTTCCCCTGGCACGGCATCGAGCACACGCTGGTGACGACCCCGTCGATCCTCCGGGGCGACTACCGATCTCGGTGGCGTGCGTTGCAGTCCACGCGGCGAAGCGGTGTCATCTCCGCTCTGGTCAACCCGCAAAATCCGGACGATCTCAAATTTGATGCTGGGTGGAATGGCAGGTTTTTTCTGGTGCCGCTCATCCTCGGCGGGATCAGCCTGGTCTTTCTCGCGTTCTCGGCCTTGTTCTATTGGTTTGGCCGTCGCCTCGGAATGGATCAATCCGCCGCCGCATCTTTTCCACTCCCTCCCACGCTTGGCATTTGGATTGGTGCGAGCCTCGGCGTAGTGTTCCTTTGCGTCGGATCCTACGCTTTCTACTCGCGGTCCCATCAGCAAAGCGCATGGCGCAAGCTCGAGGCCAAGGTGGATAGCGCGGATGTCGTGCGCGCGTCGACCAAAAACTCCACCACGTACAGCCCTCGGTACTGGCTTTCATACGCGTTCAACGACACCACCTTCCATTCCCCGCTGGCCCAGTCCTGGTCCACAATCGACTACTATGCTGAGGCTCGGCGCGCGGCCAACGCGGCGCGAGTGGGGCGCATGACCATCTTTGTGAACCGAGCGGAGCCCCTCGATGTCGCCACCAACACTCCGGGCGGAGTCCAGGTGGTGATTGTTTTTCTCTGGTTCTTCTTCACTTGTTTTTGTTTCGGACTGGCGTTCCTCTTCTACCGAGCGCGCCAAAGAGAGCGACCTGCTGTCGCAGCAAAAGCTCGGCCTGGTCGTTGAGAGGCGCGTCGCGAGAAAAGCAGCGACGGGAAAACGCGGAATAGCCCTCCTCCCTCCTTACCCGTTGCTGCCTCCCTTTCTGTAGTCCGTCTCCGTATCCAAGACCTCGAGCACCTTGTTGTACAACGATTCACTCTCCTCGGGGCTGTTTGCAATCGCCGTCAGGCCCAATTTGCCGAATTCGGAAATCGCTCCGATGAGGTGAAAGAGGACTCCCGATTCGGTCCTATCGCTGTAGTGCAGCTTGTTGTAGGTCAGAATATCGATGAGGTCTTCCGGGAGGAGGCCCTTGTATCGCTGCGAGCGAAGATTGTCGGTAGCGCGATAGAATTTGGGCCGCCCGCTCACGTTCAAAAACTGTCCTGTGCCCGAATCGAGTTGCCCGCCGGTGAGGAACCTGAGGGCCAGGAAGGGGTGAGTCGTTCCGCCCATCCGGAGATTGATTTCGATCGCCGTCACCCGCCACGGCTCGTTGGGACCGTTGCGCCACGTCAGAAAATCGACGCCGAAACGGCTGATCACTCCGTTCCTCGCCAAGACTTCGCCCACTTTCATGCCCGCGTCCTGGATCTGCATCCGGTAGTCTTCGCTCGCCGGAAAGCGGCAACCCAGAAACACCTGTCCCGACTCACCGCCGAGGATCTGGTCATGGGTGGAAATGGGTAGGACGCCGCCGTGCGGGTCGGTCCGCAGCTGAGCGCTCGGAGATAGCTTTTCCTTTGCCTCAATGAATTCCTCGACGATACCACCCATACGTTCGAATTTGGCAAAGAACGTTTCCCGGTTCTCGGTCGCGGCAACGAACTCCATCCCCTCGAGGGCCTTCCCCACCGCCGCGCGGTTCACCTCCTCAGGCATCCGCACGAGGGCGTTGCCTTCCCCCGAGAAACTCTCGTTGAGCTTCACTACGGCGCACCGGAGGGACGGCCGCTCGGACTTGAGACGGAGGATCCCATCCACTGTATCCTGTTCATCGCGGAGATCTTCGAATCCCGCGGGAAAATCGACCCCAGCTTCCCGGAAAATGCGCCGACTCCCGGTTTTCGTGCCGAGATGACTGAGCGCCGGGTCGGCTCCATTCAGCGGAATGCCCAGCAACACCGCGAGCTTTCGTTCGAGGGGAGTGGCGTTGAATACCGTGAGGTACGCTGAGCTCGGATCCCGGATGGCCCACCGAATTCGCTCGACCAAACGGGGCCGTTCGAGAATTTTCTCCGTCAGGGAGCGCGGCGAAGCGTCGTAGGCGCACAGCATCGTCAGCCGCGTTCGGGCGTGACTCGCCGGGACGCCGACCAGCAGCTGAAGGTAGTACTCGAGAATGAGTGGATGGACCGGCTGTGACGTGACATAGACCATCTGAGCGCGCGGGTTGCGCAAACGGATAAGAAGAAACAGCAAGCGTTCTTCATAAAAGCTCGCGCCATCGAGCTTCCGCAGCTCCTCCTGGTCCAGGGTGAGGGACGGCACCACCACCGAACTGTAGGCCTCCTCGCCGTGGGACATCAATCGATCCCACACGTCGACCAATCGAGGTTTCAGGCGCTCGAAAGCGACCAGTTCGTCGGCGAGGCTCAAATCCCATGCAAACGGCGGCTTGGGGAGCAAGGAGTGTCCTGACCCGTGCGGTGGAGGTGCTTCACGCCATTCGGCCGGTGGCCGGACGTTGATGGAAGATACGGATCGTTCGGGCTCGCCACAACTTGGGGTTCTGCGCCGCGACCGGCTCCTTGAATCCCGTGGCGTGGGCTCGCCGTCCTGGGCGGTGGCGCGGTGGCACTCGCGGAACGTTGCGGCGTGGGTTACTGTACACAAAATCCTTTTCAGGAACGCCGATCCCATGAAAGAAGCCGTCATCGTCTCCACCGCCCGAACACCCATCGGGAGGGCGTACCGTGGTGCGTTCAACGACACTCACGGCGCCGCGCTCGGCGCGCACGTGATTCAACACGCCGTCGAACGGGCGCGGATCGATCCCGGCGAAGTCGAGGACGTCATTCTCGGTTGCGGGCTGCCGGAAGGCGCAACCGGCGGAAACATCGCCCGCCAAGCCGTGATCCGGGCTGGGCTCCCGGTGACCGTTGGCGGCATCACCCTCAACCGATTCTGCTCCTCGGGAATGCAAGCGATCGCATTCGCGGCCCAACGGGTACTCGTCGACAACGTGCCCATCATGGTGGCCGGTGGGCTCGAGTCGATCTCCCTGGTCCAAAACGAGCATGCCAATCGACATCGGTACCAGGACGCGTGGCTCACCGAGCATAAGCCGGAAATCTATTTTGCCATGTTGCAGACCGCCGAGGTCGTCGCGAAGCGCTATGGAATCGGTCGCGAAGGCCAGGATGCGTTCGCCTTCCAGAGTCAGCAACGTACCGCCACGGCGCAAGCGGCTGGACGCTTCGACCAGGAGATCGCGCCGATGCCCACCACAATGATGGTGGAAGACAAGGAGACCAAGGCGATCTCCCCGAGGGCGGTGACCCTCACCAAGGACGAGGGGAATCGACCCGACACCACGCTCGAGGGGCTGTCGAAGCTCAAGCCGGTCATCGCGCCGGAGTTGACGATCACCGCAGGTAACGCGAGTCAACTCTCGGATGGAGCGTCGGCGTGTGTGGTGATGGACCGCAAACTTGCCGAGCAGCGTGGCCTTACCCCCCTCGGCGTCTACCGCGGGCTGGTCGTCGCGGGGTGCGAGCCCGATGAGATGGGCATCGGGCCCGTGTTCGCCGTTCCAAAGCTGCTCCAGCGCAACGGTCTTCGGATGGGCGACATCGGGCTCTGGGAATTGAACGAGGCCTTCGCGGTTCAGGTGCTCTATTGTCGCGACCGGCTCGGCATCCCGAATGAACTCCTCAACGTCGACGGCGGCGCGATTTCCATCGGGCATCCGTATGGCATGAGCGGCGCGCGTTTGGTGGGCCACGCCCTGATCGAAGGCAAGCGACGTGGCGTCAAGTACGTCGTCGTCACCATGTGCGTCGGTGGTGGGATGGGTGCGGCCGGCCTGTTTGAAGTCGCCTGATGAGCCACCCCCGGATCGCGACGTTAGACGATATCCACGCGATCGAAAAAACACCATTCAACGAGCGCCAACCCGCGCGGTCGACCTACGAGTTGCTGCGGAATGTCGCCGGACAACATCCGAACGCGCTCGCGATCACATTTCTACCCACCGGACGGGTCACCGACACCCCGATCCAGATCACGTATCGCGAGCTGTTCCGCCGGGTCACCCAAACTGCGAACGCATTTCATTCTCTGGGCGTCCGGCTCGACGCACCGGTGACCTACTTCCTGCCCAATTTCCCCGAGACGCACTACACGATCTGGGGTGGTCAAGCCGCCGGTGTGGTCAACGCGGTGAACTACTTTCTCGGCGCCGAGCAAATGGCCGAGATTGTTCGCTCCGCCGGGAGCCGGGTATTGGTCACCCTGGGGCCGACACTGGGCTTCGATCTCTGGGAAAAGGCGCAAGCCGTGCGTGCTCTCGTTCCGGAAATCGAGCAGGTCGTGGTCCTGCGCCATGGTGGCGTCTTGCCCTTGGGCGCCCTCGATTTCTATGACCTGATCAATGCCCAGTCCGATGACCACCTCATCAGCGGCCGAATGATTGCGCCGGACGACGTCGCCGCGTTCTTCCACACCGGGGGAACCACCGGCCTGCCGAAGTTGGTTCGTCACACGCACGCAATGGAAGTATTCGAGTCGTGGCTGCTCGGTGAATACAGCCGCATGGAGCCGGGCAAGGGCACGCTCGTCGGACTTCCGCTGTTTCACGTCAACGCGATCATTGTCTCGGGCCTGGGGCCGTTCTCGACCGCGAGCCACACGATCATCGCGGGCCCGCTGGGCTTCCGCAATCCGGAAACTGTGGGCGACTTCTGGAAATTGATCGAGCGGTTCAAGGTCGCCCGATTCTCCGGGGTACCCACGCTCTACGCCGCCCTGTTGCAGGTGCCGCTGAATGGCGCCGACGTGAGCTCCCTCGAATTTGGTGGCTGCGGCGCCGCGCCGATGCCGGTGGCGCTGTTTCAGGCATTCGAAGAACGCACTGGAATCAAGATCATCGAAGGGTATGGCATGACCGAGGGGACGTGCCTCAGTTCCGCCAACCCGCATGATGGGGAGCGACGGATCGGATCCATCGGGTTTCGCGCTCCGTACACCGAGATGAAAGTGGCGGTGCTGGATCCCGACGGGAAACAGGTACGGGATTGCGTTGTGGGTGAGATTGGCGTTGTTCTCCTCAAGGGACCGCACGTCACCCCGGGGTATTTTCACGAGCGGCACAATGAAAAGGCGTGGGCCGGGAATGGCTGGTTTAACACGGGCGACCTGGGACGGGTGGATGCGCAAGGCTATTTTTGGCTGACCGGGCGCGCAAAGGACCTCATCATCCGAGGCGGACACAATATCGACCCCGCAATAGTGGAGGAGGCGCTGCATCGACACCCGGCGGTGGCTTTGGCCGCCGCGGTCGGGAAGCCGGATGCGCGGGCGGGAGAGGTGCCTGTGGCGTATGTGACACTGCGGCCGGGGGCGGCCGCGACGGCGGATGAGTTGCGGGAGTTCGCCCGTGCGGAGGTCGCCGAACGCCCGGCGGCTCCCGCCGATGTGTTCATCTTGGACCGAATGCCCATGACGGCCGTGGGCAAGATCTTCAAACCCCCTCTTCGCGAGGATATCGTGGAACGGGTGTACCGGGAAGCTCTAGCAACATTGCGAACGCCTGGGCTCGACGTATCGGTCGCGGTCAAACCGCACTCGCTTCATGGTACGTTGGCCACCGTCACCATGTCGGGAGCCAAGCCGGACCGGCGAGAGGCGCTCGCCGCCACGGTCGCGGAGGTTTTGGGGCCATACGCGATTCGACACGAAGTCGTGTGGGCTTGATGCCCACACGTTCCATTGGCCATTCATCTTCGGGAGTTCATCGTGCCTGATGCATTCATTTTCGATCATGTGCGCACCCCGCGAGGGCGCGGCAAGTCCAACGGCAGCCTCCACGAGATCACGCCCGTTCAGCTCATTACCCAAGTGCTGGTGGCGTTGCGCGATCGCAATGAGCTGGACACCAGCTTCGTGGACGACGTGGTCCTGGGCTGTGGCGCGCCGGTCGGGGAACAGGGGAGCGACATCGCACGATTCGCCGTTCTCGAAGCGGGTTACGCCGAAACCGTGACGGGTAAACAGCTCGATCGTTTCTGTGGGTCCGGCCTGGAGGCGGTGAATACCGCTGCGGCTCAAGTCATGGCCGGTCAGGCCGAGTTGACGATTGGTGGTGGTGTGGAGGCCATGTCGCGGGTGCCGCTGGGAGGCGCCGGGGGAGCTTGGTTCACCGATCCACAACTGGCCTTCCACACGCATTTCATCCCGCAGGGTATTTCGGCCGACCTGATGGCAACGTTGTACGGACATTCTCGGACCGATGTGGACCGCTACGCGGTCGAAAGCCAACGCCGCGCCGCCTTTGCTTGGGCGAACGGCCATTTTGCCCGTTCCGTCGTGCCGGTGAAGGATGTGATCGGCCTCCCGGTGCTCGAACGGGATGAGTTCCTCCGGCCGGATACTACGCTGGAGAGCCTCGCCGCGCTCGAGCCCTCGTTTGTGGAAATGGGCGAGAAGTTTGGTTTTGACAGTGTGGCGATGCAACGGTATCCCCAGGTGGAGCGAATCAACCACGTCCACCATGCCGGGAACTCGAGTGGAATTGTCGACGGGGCGGGCGCGGTGCTGGTCGGTAACCAACGCATCGCGAAGAAACTAAATCTCAAACCCCGCGCCCGGATCGTGGCGTTCGCGACCTACGGTACCGATCCGACCATTATGCTGACCGGGCCGAGTTATGCATCCCAGAAAGCGCTCAAGCGCGCAAGGATGAACGTCGCGGACATCGATCTCTTCGAACTCAACGAGGCATTTGCCGTCGTCGTGCTCCGGTACATGGAGGTGTTGTCGGTCCCGCACGACAAGGTCAACGTCAACGGCGGCGCCATCGCGATGGGCCACCCGATCGGGGCGACGGGTGCCATCATTTTGGGCATCCTGGTCGACGAGCTCGAACGCCGCAACTTGGCCACCGGCCTTGCCACGTTGTGCATTGGCGGGGGGATGGGCATCGCGACGATCATCGAGCGCGTCTAAGGCGGAACGCCGAATCAGGCTGCCGCTCATTGTTATCGATTCTCAACCGGAAGCTGACTACTCATGACCGAAACGATTCGTACTTCCATCGACTCCGACCACATCGCGACTTGGACGATCGATATACCTGATCGGTCCATGAACGTCTTCACACCCGAGTTTTTCGCCCGGCTCGACGTACTGATCACCGAAGCCGCCGGAAGTACTACCCTCAAGGGCGTGATCATTACGTCGGGCAAGCCGGTCTTTTTGGCTGGGGCCGACATCAAGATGCTCGATCAGATGATGAGACAGATGGGTCAGGACGTGGCGGCCATGTACGAGCGATGCGCCGGCGCCAACCGATTGCTCCGGCGCCTCGAAACCTGCGGGAAACCGGTGGTCGCGGCGCTCAACGGAACCGCCATGGGAGGCGGGCTCGAAACCGCGTTGGCCTGCCACTACCGCGTAGTGGCCGACGACCCGCGCATTCAACTCGGCCTCCCTGAAGTAAAAATCGGGCTCTTGCCCGGTGCCGGTGGCACGCAACGGCTCCCGCGCCTGATCGGACTTCAACCCGCGCTCATGCTCCTGGTTGAAGGCAACGGAATCTCGCCCCGGGAGGCGTTGAAATTGGGCCTCGTGAACCAGGTGGTGCCGGCGGAGCAACTTCTCTCGGCCGCGAAGGCTTGGCTGCTGACGGCCGGCGACCCGGTCGCGCCGTGGGACAAGAAGGGTTTCAAGGCGCCGATCCAAACGGGACTGTTGGGCGCATCGGCCTCGCAGGTGTTGATGGGCGCGAGCGCGATGGTGCAGCAGAAGACCTACTACAACTATCCCGCGCCCAAGGCGATTCTCTCGTGCGTCTACGAGGGATGCCAGGTGCCGATCGACGTCGGACTCCGAATCGAGTCCAAGTACTTCACGACTCTCATCAGGTCGCCCGAGGCGCGGAACATGATCCGCACCTTATTCATCAATAAGGGCGCCGCCGACAAGCTCAGTCGTCGTCCGGTTGACGTCCCACCCTCCAAGGTCGGGAAGTTGGGCTTGCTCGGTGCGGGGATGATGGGATCTGGTATCGCGTACGTCTCGGCCGCGGCGGGCATCGAGGTCGTCTTGTTGGATCGCGATTTGCCCGCAGCGGAAAAAGGGAAGGGCTACTCCCGCGGCCTGGTCGAGAAGGCGGTCAGTCGGGGAAAGATGAGCGCGGCGGAGGGAGAGGCCTTGCTCGGCCGAATCCGGCCGACGACGGATTTCGCCGATCTCGCCGGCGTGGACCTCGTCATCGAGGCGGTATTCGAAGATCGGGTGGTCAAAGCCGATGCGACGGCAAAGGCCGAAGTGGTGATGCCGAAGGGCTCGATCTTCGCCAGCAACACTTCGACACTTCCGATCACGGGCCTAGCTGAGGCGAGCAGTCGCCCGAAGCAGTTCGTCGGGATCCACTTTTTCTCGCCTGTCGACAAGATGCCGTTGGTGGAGGTGATCGTCGGCAAAAAGACCGGCTCCGAAGCCTTGGCCCGGGCTCTCGACTATGTGCGCCAAATTCGGAAGACTCCAATCGTGGTCAACGACGGACGGGGCTTCTTGCTGAGCCGCGTGTGTGGCGCCTATATCAATGAAGGCATGTCGATGCTGCTCGAAGGCGTCGCGCCCGCCCTCATTGAGAACGCGGGGAGGATGGCCGGAATGCCCGTGGGGCCTCTCGCGCTCCATGACGAAGTCGCGATCGACTTGAGCTATCATATCCGGGAGCAGACCAAGAAGGATCTTGGCGACAAATTCAAGCCTGCTAGCGGCGACCATGTACTCGACGTCATGGTGGAACTTGGCCGGTTCGGGCGGAAGGCCAAGAAGGGCTATTACGACTATCCGGAGAACGGAAAGAAGCACCTCTGGCCCGGTCTGGTCGAGCGGTTTCCCGTGGCCAAAGAGCAGCCCTCGGTCGAGGTGCTCAAGAAGCGGCTCCTGTACGTGCACGCGCTCGAGACGATTCGCGCCATGGAAGACAAGGTGCTGACGAATGCCGCCGAGGGGGATATCGGTGCCATTTTCGGTTTGGGCTTCGCGCCGTATACCGGAGGGCCTTTGTCGCTCGTCGATACGGTGGGTGTGGCGGAGTTCGCGGCGGAGTGCAAGGCGTTGGGGAAGAAGTATGGGGATCGGTTTGCCCCACCGAAGCTGTTGCGGAACATGGCGCTGCGGGGAGAGAAGTTTTATCCCTAATTCGTTCCCCGGCGCAGTGGCTCACCCCACAACGACCTCGCTGATCTGAATCACCGGCGACAGATCGGTGTATTTCGGAATGTCGCTCATGATCTCTTGCATATGCGGACCGAATCCAGTCTGAAACGACTCCACAGAATCACAAAAGATATGGCACATGCCGACATAGGTCGCTGGAGCGCCGGGAGTTCCACCTGCCAGTCCCTTATCGACCGTGTAGAACTTGCAGCTGTCGCCCATTCGGGCCTTCACCAGAGGCATGTGCTTGTCGCGGTAGTACGCATGGTCAAATCGAGCGCCAGCATTGTTGGGATACATCACGCTGACTTTGATCATGGTATGTCTCCTGGTGCGCTAATGGGACGAGGAGGCTAATGATGCATCAGTGTCCTATTTCTAGCAAGCGCGCCACCGAGAATAGTCCGCTTTCATACCGGCCACTCGCATTCCATTCATCGTGCCTGCTTCTCGAAGCCGGGGTTTGAGGAACTCATGCGCGACAACTCGGTGTTGGAGGGACAACCGGTGACGCCTATGTCCGCTGCGGACCATGCGCAGATCCAAGCACGCCATCGATCCATACCATTGCCGGTCCAAATCCGTAGCGGCAGGTGCGAGCGCCCAACGTCACGCCCAGTAACGCGCCGTGTCCACGCCGAGCGTCTGCAGGGAACATCGGACTGGTGCCAGCGAACAAAGCATTCTGCTGCCAAAGGCGGCTTTACGGTCGGTGGGGCCGTGCGATATCATTGGTGTAACAGTGGGCCGCCCCGCCGGCCTACTGCCCTTACAGCAGAATGCCACTCGTTAGACAGCCGAAGCAGCATCGGAGACAATCGAGCATGACGACACTTCAGGGACAAGTCGCTCTGGTCACGGGCGCGAGTCGTGGGGTCGGGCGCGGAGTTGCGCTTGGCCTTGCCCATGCCGGTGCGAAAGTCTTCGCAACCGGTCGAAGTGTCACCCACGCAGAACTCGGTTCCGACATCACGGCCATCGCATGCGACCACACCAACGATCTAGACGTCGCGAAGGCCTTCCGACAAATCGGAGACACGACCGGCCGACTCGATATTCTCGTCAACGTCGCGTGGGGCGGTTACGAACGAATGGTTGAAGATGGCCAGTTCACGTTCATTGCACCGTTCTGGAAGCAACCGACATGGCGCTGGGACGCGATGGTTACCGCGGGCGTGCGCGCGGCGTTCGTTGCGAGTCAGCACGCAGCACGTACGATGGTCGAGGCGCGCCGCGGCCTGTTTGTGCAGATTTCTTCTTGGGCCGCCCAGAAGCACATCGCCAATACGCTATACGGTGTGGCGAAAGCGGCGACCGATAAGATGACGACGGATATGGCGCACGAGCTGAAATCCCACGGTGTGACCGTCGTGTCGCTGTATCCCGGCCTCGTCCGCACCGAGGCGGTGCTGGCTGCCGGGGTGTTCGACTTGAGCCACTCCGAAAGTCCAGAGTTCATCGGCCGAGCCGTGGCGGCATTGGCCAGTGACCCCCACGTTTCGCGCCGGACCGGCGCCGTCCTGGTTGCGGCGGCGTTGGCTGAGGAGTACGGTTTCACCGACGTCGATGGTCGTCAGCCGCGTCCACTCAGCGTGGCGGACGTGTAGCCAACAGTTGCCTAGCCCAGGGATCCTGGGGACGACATGTCAGAACCGTGCATTGGATGTGGCGCCAAGATCGCCAAGATTGACGGGCCCATCCACCGTTACATGACCTCCGCTCCCGGATGCTGGGCGCGGTATGGGGAGCTCCTCGGAATCCTCTCAATCGAGCCGAGGCTTCAGGCCGCGCGCCAAATGTGCGTGGACGCCTACGCGGTGACCCATCCGGGCCGGCCGAATCCGCAGGCAATCCGGTCGGTGGCCGTTCACCTTCTCAACCTTCACGACTATCTCGTGCGACTGCGGCCGGTAGGCGTCCCGCGTCTTCTTGGTCGCAAGAGGGACTTTCACTGGCTTCACCCGCCATCCTTCAGGTCGACTCGCACGGTCGTCGACATACCGTTGTCCGGGTCGGACGATTCGATTGCGCCGGCGGCGCGAGCCTGGGCGGAGTCGGTGTGGGAAGCGTGGTCGGGGCACCACGCTCAGATCGCGACGTGGTCCGCCGAGCAAGGAACCTCGTGATCGATGGCCTCGCTTCGAACGGCAGCAGCTCAGGTGCGAGGAGGCAGCGATGACCTTCGTTGCAGCTGACTGCGACTTATTGGGCACGGCGGCTGAGAGCCGCTGCCACGCATCTTCGCCGACCACACTATCGATGACGATAACGCCGAGCCGCTTCCAGATCTGGCCATCGCTCGGACGTCTGGTGGCCCTCGCCCTTCTGGCGGGCCCCCTCGGCGCGCAGGGCACGCCGCCGGGCGAGGATCCGGTACCTGCGCACGACACATTCACGATCGTTTCCCGAGCGCTCGGCGAGGCCAGGTCGGTCAACGTGCATATGCCCCCGGGCTATCACGCGCCATCTGTAGCCCACTTGCCGGTGCTCTACATGCCAGATGGTGGCATCGACGAGGACTTTCCGCACGTGGTGCACACGGTCGACTCCCTGATCGCTCTGGGCGCGATCCGGCCGGTGATTGTCGTCGGGATACCGAATACGGAGCGCCGCCGCGATCTCACCGGGCCCACGCGCGTCGCAGCCGACAGCGCGATCGCGAAGCGGGTGGGCGGCTCGGCCGCCTTCCGACTCTTTCTCCGCGACGAACTCATCCCGGCGGTCCGAGCTCGCTACCGCACGACCGAGGAGCGAGCGATCGTGGGCGAGTCGCTCGCCGGCCTGTTCGTTCTGGAGACGTTCCTCGCGGAGCCGCGGCTCTTCGACCACTACATCGCTCTCGACCCGAGTGTGTGGTGGAACGGCGGCGCACTCGTAGATTCGGCTCCGGCGCGCCTAACCGCCCTCGACTCTGCGCCGCGCACGCTCTATCTGGCCAGCTCGAATGTCGCGGACATCACGACCGGGACGGCACGCCTCGCGGCGCTGCTGCGCACCCTGCCGCTGCGGGGGCTCGCGTGGGTGTACGCGCCCCGCCCAGATCTCGCGCACGACACGATCTTCCGCGGTGTGGGACCGGCGGCACTGGCGCGCGCGCTTCGGTAGGCGAGCACAGTTGATACCATTTTGGGGTTAGGTATTAAACGTGGAGTACGCGCATGCGCATGTTCGTTGGGAGCCGTCAAATGCAGGTGAAAGATGACACAAAGGACGTTTCGTTTCCCGCCCTCGTCCTGTACCCGACACGCCTACCACCGACCCCCACTGCGTTTGGGGCATATACCATCGACGTCAGCCCGGACGCCCCTGTTGCTGACGGCCGATTCCCTCTCGTAGTGGTTTCCCATGGAAGCGGCGGTTCGCATCTTCTCTATCGAACCATCGGTACGCATCTGGCGAAGAGCGGCTACGTGGTTGCCTTGCTCGAACACCCTGGGAACAACCGCAACAACAACGAATTGGCAAACGCTCACGAAAACCTGGAGAACCGCCCGAGGCATGTCCGGCTCGCGATTGATGCGGTTGCCTCCGACGCCCAGTTCAGCGCTTGCGTGCGGTCAAATAATGTCGCAATCATCGGACATTCAATGGGGGGCTACACGGCTCTGGCAGTGGCGGGCGGCACACCTTGGTCGGAAAGTCGGCAAAGAGTGGAAGTGGTGCCGGATCCACGCGTTCGGACCCTTGTTCTACTCGCGCCGGCTACCGCCTGGTACCTGCCCGAAGGTTCGTTAGGCAATGTGACCGTTCCGATTCTCATGCTGATCGCCGAGCACGACGCGTTTACTCCTCGATGGCACGCGGACCTTGTGCTGAACGGTGTTCCTGATAGGGGTCAGGTCACCTGCAGAGTTATTGCGAACGCCGGTCATTTTTCGTTCTTGAGTCCGTTCCCGCTCCACATGAGACTTGCGAACTTCCTTCCGTCAACGGATCCCGAGGGTTTTGATCGCGAGGAGTTTCATGAATGGCTCCCCGGGGAATTGCTCGATTATCTTGACGAGAGGTTCGGAAGGTCTTGAATGCGGTACCCGACCCGTCGTTCCCGCGGGGACAGCCTCCGGATGCCGCTAAACTCACACGTTCACCTACACATGACGCCCAAAGAGAGCACGTCATCTGCCTCACGGTGGACCCCGGATCTCGACGCCCTTGTGGCGGCGCCTGAGCAGCACCGCCTGTTGCTCGAAAATGCCCGGGTGCGGGTGCTGGATACGCAAATCGCTCCTGGGGGATGCACGCCCGTTCACACGCATCGGTGGCCCGCCGTGCACTACATCATCAGTTGGAGTGCGTTTGTGCGGCGCGACGCCGAGGGAACGGTCCTTGTGGACACCCGCGCCTCAGGCAGCCTCCAGAGCCCGCCGCCCGTGCTCTGGGGTGAGCCGTTAGCGCCGCACTCACTCGAGAACGTCGGGCCGACGCCACTGCATGTCATCAGCGTGGAGCTCAAGGCCCAACTAGAGGTACCCGGCAGCTCGGTCGCGGAGGAGAGAAGGCCATGAAAATGTTCGCTTGCACTTTGCTCAGCCTTGCTTTCGGGTCGGTCACCCGAGCCCAGTCCCCATCGGTCTTTATTGAAGACCTCACCTGGATCGAAGTGCGCGACGCCATCGCGGCCGGCCATACAACCGCGCTATATCTCGCAGGAAGCGTCGAAGAAGGCGGGCCCCATATGGTGCTCGGCAAGCACAACATCCTTGCCCGCTACGTCGCCCTTCGTATCGCCGAGGAGCTTGGTGACGCCCTGGTTTATCCCACGATGCCGTTTGCCCCGACCGGTGATCCCGTCCTCAAAGACGACCTCATGGCGTTCCCGGGCTCGATCAGCGTCACCGACGAGACCTTCGGCGCGGTCGCTCGTGAGGTTGCCCTGAGCGCCATTGCGGCAGGCTTCCGCAACGTGATCCTGATGGGCGAACACGGTGGCGGTTGGACCGCCCTCAAGAACGTGGCCGCGTCCTTGGAGGCATCGTGGGCACCCAAGGGCATCCACGTCTACTTCGCCGACGGTGGCCCATATGACGAAGAGGTCAATCGGTATCTGAAAGCCCACGGCATGCCCGTCGGTCAACACGCGCACATTCCGGATACATCGAAGCTCCTGTTTCTCGATCGAGAGGCGCGGTGGGTGCGGAAGGACAAGATCGCCCCAGGTGGTGTGTGGGAGACCACGGGCGTCGACGGTGACCCCACGTATTCATCCGCGGAACTCGGAAGGCTTTTCCTAGACCATGAGGTCCGCTTGTGGGTCAACCAAATCCGACTGCTGGTGTTGCCGGCACGCTGACTCCGTCGCGCTCGTGCTCCAACTCGCTCCCGTTACCCTCGCGGGTGACTTTGCTCTGTCTGGGCCGGGCCTTCCTCCAGGAAGAGGGGTCCCTTTTTGAGGGCCGACCTGGGCGCCCCTCGGGGCGACGAGGGGACCACCAACCTTCACCAACGCATGACCAGTACTCAACTGTTCCAATCGGAGCCATGACGAATGCAAACGTATTCCCTTACGATTGACGGCAAGGCCGTCTCGCCCGACCAGACCTTCGAGATTCGAAACCCCGCCGACGGGACCTTGGTCGCCTCTTGTCCCCAGGGCAGCGTGGAACTCCTCGATCAAGCTGTCAAGGCGGCACGGCGAGCGTTCCCGGCGTGGTCTGCGCTCCCCGACGCCGCACGGGTTGCCAAACTCAACGAGGTCGCCACCGTCCTCCAGCAACATGCCGGCGAATTGGCGACGCTGGTCACGCGCGAACAAGGGAAGGCCCAGAGTGGGCCGGGAGCCAACCTCGAGGCCGGCGGTTGCGTTGCGTGGACCCGAGTCACCGCGAGCTTGGCCCTTCCCGAAGAGACCATTCAGGACGACGCGAAGGGGAGCATCGTTGTCCGTCGAAAGCCGGTCGGCGTCGTCGGATCGATCACGCCCTGGAACTGGCCGCTCATGATCGCGACCTGGCACATCATGCCCGCTGTGCGGGTCGGATGCACTATCGTGATCAAGCCCTCGCCGTACACCCCGCTCTCAACCCTCCGGCTGGTCGAGCTCATGAACACGGTTCTGCCGCCCGG
Organism: Gemmatimonadota bacterium; assembly: GCA_025358055.1. GTDB lineage: Bacteria > Gemmatimonadota > Gemmatimonadetes > Gemmatimonadales > GWC2-71-9 > JANYKV01. Next base: position 45,173 of record JANYKV010000087.1, on the reverse strand, counting down.
GGTCGTGAACGTGGTCACTGGTGATGCGGAGGTCGGGACCCGGATGGTCACCCACCCCGACATCAACAAGATCGTGTTCACGGGGTCGGTGAAGACCGGCAAGTCGGTGATGGCCGGCGCCTCCGATACCTTGAAGCGCCTCACCCTCGAACTCGGCGGCAACGACGCCGGGATCGTGCTACCGGGCACCGCCATCGAGCCGCTCCTCGAGAAGCTCTTCTGGGGCTGTTTCATCAACGGCGGCCAGACCTGTGCCGCGCTCAAGCGGTTGTACGTTCACGAGAGCCAGTACGAAGACGTTGTCGCCAAGTTCGCCGAGTTCGTGTCGAAGATCCCGGTGGGAGATGGCATGGATCCCAAGAACCTCGTCGGTCCGCTGACGAACGAAATGCAGCGCGACAAGGTGGGCTCATACGTCGACGAGGCCCGGGCGAAAGGCGCGCGGGTCGTGACCGGCGGCGTTCGTCCCGCAGGCCCGGGCTTCTTCTACCCACTCACGGTGGTGGCCGACGCGACCGACGACATGCTCCTGGTGAAGGAGGAGCAGTTCGGGCCGGCGATCCCGATCCTCAAGTATCGGACCGTCGAAGAGGCGCTCACCCGCGCGAACTCGCTCGACGTGGGGCTCGGGGGCTCCGTGTGGGGCAATGATTCAGCGGAAGCCGCGAACCTCGCGTCTCGGCTGGAGTGCGGTACGGCGTGGGTCAACCAGCATGGCGGCCTCCACCCGATGGCACCGTTCGGAGGAGTGAAATCCTCCGGAATCGGGGTCGAGTTCAACGTGGACGGCCTCAAGGAATACACGACGATTCAGGTGGTGAACGTCGCGCGCTAAGCCTGGAGGCTATCACAGGAGGGACAATGGCGGAGAACGGGAAGCGCCTCGAATCCATCGACGTCGTGCGCGGTATGATCATGATCATCATGGCGCTCGATCATACCCGGGACTTTTTCGGCATCCCCGGGCAGAGTCCCACAAATCTGGCCACCGCCAGCGCCGGCTTGTTCCTCACGCGTTGGATCACCTTCTTCTGCGCGCCGGTGTTCTTCTTACTCACCGGCACGGGCGCGTTCCTCTCGCTCTCGCGGAAGTCCCCGGCGGAACTCTCCCGATTTCTGCTCACGCGAGGCCTCTGGCTGATTTTTCTGGAACTTGGGGTGCTTCGCTGCTTCTCCTACCAATTCAACGTCGACTATCGGGTGACGATGCTGCTCGTCATCTGGGCGCTCGGCTGGGCGATGATCACGCTCTCGGCGCTCGTTCGCCTGCCGGCGGCAGTGGTCACCGCACTCGGCGTCGTTCTGATCGCGGGCCACAACCTCCTCGACTCGGTGCAGTCGGCGAACCCGATCTGGTCCATTCTCCATTCACCGGGTTTCGTGTTGAACAGCCCGCAGCATGTGGTGTTTGTGGCCTATCCGCTCATTCCCTGGATCGGCGTCACCGCCGTGGGATTCGGCCTCGGACAGGTCTACCGCTGGGACACCGATCGCCGCCGGACCTTTCTACTGCGCCTGGGACTCTCCCTGACTCTGGCGTTTGTCGTGATTCGGGGCATCAATATTTACGGCGACCCGTCGCCCTGGACGCATCAAGGGACGCCGCTGTTCACCGTGCTCTCGTTCCTCAACACGATCAAATACCCACCGTCACTGCTGTTCCTGCTGATGACGCTCGGCCCGGCGGTGGTCTTTCTCTGGGCGGTGGATCGCGGAACGCCACGAATGCTCCGGCCTGCGCTCGTGATCGGCAAGGTGCCTTTGTTCTATTATCTGTTGCACTTTCCGCTGATCCACCTGTTGGCCGTCGCCACCTGCTACGTGCGCTATGGATCGGCGCATTGGATGTTCGAGTCCCCCGACCTCGCGCACTATCCCTTCACGGCGCCACCCGGGTGGGGATACTCGCTGCCCGTCGTCTACCTGGCGTGGGTAGCCGTCGTGGTCGCGATGTATCCGCTCTGCCGGTGGTTCGCGGCGCTCAAGCAGCGACGGAGCGATGTGTGGCTGAGCTACCTGTGAGGTCCTCGAGTCCCCGGCCTTTGATCCGGCATCCTTCCATGTGGTTGGAGCGGACAGTTGAACAGCGCTGCCGCTCACCGCGGGCCTGGTAGGCCGACCGAAGATGTGAGCGCATGCGGTTATGGACCGTGCATCCGAAATATCTGGACCGGATCGGCCTCGTCGCCCTCTGGCGTGAAGCGTTGCTCGCTCGTGCTGTGCTTCGCGGCCGCACTCAGGGGTACCGGCATCACCCCCAACTGACTCGGTTTCGGGCGCAGCGCCAGCCAGTTGGGTGTCTGAATCGCTACCTTGCGCTGGTGTATGAGGAAGCTCAAGCGCGCGGGTACGCGTTCGATCGACGTAAGCTCGGCCGCCGGCGCCCGGTGCCTAGGATCGCCGCGACAACGGGACAACTGGCCTTTGAGTGGGCCCACTTGCAGCGGAAGCTCCGGCGGCGGCAGCCGGAGCGCTATCGGGATTTGTTGGCCGTGCAGCGGCCGGTGCCGCATCCGCTCTTTCGAATCGTGCCCGGCGCAGTCCAGGCGTGGGAGCGCGGAGCGGGATAGCCGGCGTTTGCCCACGGGGTCGCTCGGGGCTCCTTGTGCTCCCGCCCCCAGTCCCGATGCGCCGCTCGGGACGAATGTCGGCTTTTGGAGGTCTCATGTCGCGAAGTCTTCTCAGATGCTCATTTCTTGCCGTCCTTTTTATCATCGTGGCTTCCCAGCCGGGGTTCGCGCAAGGGCCTCTCGCCGCACCGCCGCACATCCCCTATGGCTTGCCCATCCCGACGGAAAGTGCAAAGATGGCGGCCGCGGCGGCAATCGCCGAGGCGCAAAAACATGGATGGACGATGGCGATCTCGATCGTCGATCCCGGTGGCTACCTCGTCTACTTTGAGAAGATGCAGGACACCCAAACCGGCAGCGTCGACCTCGCAATCGAGAAGGCACGTACGTCCGCCCTGTTTCGCCGCCCAACCAAGGTCTTTCAGGATGCCGTGGCGGCCGGTGGTGACGGGCTTCGCGTCCTGCGTCTCACGGGGACGATACCCAACGAGGGCGGAATCCCCATCATCGTGGATGGAAAGGTTGTCGGCGCCATTGGGGTATCGGGTGGTAGTGTCGAACAAGACGGCCAGGTCGCCCGAGCCGGTGCGGCGGCCGTGAAGTAGGGAGCACCTGCTGGTTCGCGTCGATCTTGTGAGCACCTCTGTGCCGGTGACGACAGGCGCGAGAACGGATCGACCTACCCCGGTGAACTGGTGTTTGTCGCCCGAAAGACGGACTGGAAAGCGAGGCGCCGACGGGGACAGTGTGAGCCGAAGGTGGCTCCAAACGCAACGCTTTGGCTTGCCTGGGAGAGGCCAGACCCGGCAGTTCGGCGATTGCCATCCCATTGTGCCGCTGGCAGTGGTTAGGTATTCAGGAGATTGCATCGTGAGCTGAGCCGTCGGGTTAACACGGGCGGCACAGTTAAGCTTTCTTCGTTCGGCCAACCGGAAGAATCACACCACCCATACGGTAGCGGCCCTGAGCGGCTGCGGGAGCCAAATATATGATCAAAGGCTTGTTCTTCGCGGTGTCGGTTGCGTGTCTCGCGCTCCCTCTTGAGTGGTCCAGCCAGGCAGGCGTCAGGTGGACGGATGCCGGATCCGGGTCCATGCGGGGCGGCGCCGTCGTTCAATCTGCGCCAGCAGACAGCTTCAAGGTCGTCCTGCTTGGCACGGGTGGGGGACCACCGGTCAACCTGCAGCAATTCGGGGCAAGCATACTGGTCGAGGCCGGAAGCGAACGGTTTCTTTTTGATTGCGGCCGTGGCACTACCCAACGCCTGACCCAGGCTGGAGTCCCGATCGGTTCGATCAGTCGATTGTTCCTGACCCATCTGCATTCCGACCATGTAATCCAGATTCCGGACCTCGTTTTGACTGGTTGGGCCGGAGGCGGGCGAACGATTCCGCTGGAGGTCTGGGGGCCAGATGGCACTCGCGACATGATGGATCACATCCAGCAGGCGTTTGCTTTTGACATTCACGTGCGCCGCGATGTAGACGAAAAACTCCCGGGTGAAGGTATCACGGTGGTAAGCCACGACATCAAGCAAGGCATCGTCTTCGACGAACACGGTGTGAAGGTGACCGCGTTTCTTGTCGATCATGGTCCGGTACAACCCGCGTTTGGCTATCGAGTCGATTATCGAGGCCATTCGGTCGTATTGTCTGGAGATACGCGAGTCTCGGAGAACTTGATCCGATTTGCGCAGGGCGTCGATGTGCTCGTTCACGAAGTCGTAGATGCAGTGGCGATTCGGGCTCGCCCGACCTACCCGGCCAACCGTGAAAGGATGGAATCCATCATCGCGCATCACACCACGCCGGAGCAGGCCGGTGAAGTGTTCAGCCGTGTCAAGCCTCGACTGGCGGTCTACTCACATGCTCCCAACTCCGAAGCCGTGATGACCCAGACGCGGAAAACATATGCGGGTCCGCTTCAAGGGCCAGAAGACCTGCTGACGATCGAAATTGGAGAGAAGGTCGAGGTTCGCCACTTTGCACGGTGAGTATTCAATTTTATTTGGAGCGCTTCCTCGACTGAGCGGTTACGGTCGCCGCATTCCCTGCGCGTAGCTCGCGCGCATCACCGCGAACCACACCACGGCGAGCACGAGCGCCATCACCATCACGCCGTGTGCGAGGCGCGTGGGTCGCCCTCGCCGCCAGGCGAACTGCGGGAGCCCCAGCCGCAGGCATTCGGCGACGATCCAGAGTTCGAGTGCGAGCCGCCGGCCGGGCGCCGGCCGCGCGGCGAGGTCGAGCCGGAAGTCCGCCACCGCGGGTTCGAAGACCCGCTCGCGGAACTCTCGCGGAAGCAGGCGCGCGACGAGGTCGAGCAGGGAACTGTTACGCGCCACGGGCGCCGCCGCGCGCGAGTCCACGGGGTACCCCGGCAAAGGCCGCGGTATAGAAGGCGCGCGACTCCTGCCATGCCCTCCGTCCACCGGCGACGATGCGATAGTGCCGCTCCCTGATGATCTGGCCCTCGACCACCTGCTGCTCATACCAGCCCTCGACGAACGCGGCGTCCTCGAGCCCCGCCATGAACTGGTAGAACGCGGGGCCACTCTGGCGGACACCACCGTCTCGCAGGGCATCACGGAGCGCCCGCCCGCGGGCCGGGCCTTTGAGGAGGTGGGCGACCGCAAGGAACTGGAGGTGCGTGAGGCGGGGAAGTGCCATTGACGCCTTATATGAAGTAATGTAGGGTTATGTCAGTAGACCTTAGGTAAATCTACCGCCGGTATGACCTGGCGGCAACGCAGGAGATTCCCGCATGAGCAGCGCCGGACGCCGCATCGCGACTACCGCCCTCTGGCTGGTCATCATCTTCGAGGCGCTCGCCATGGGCGCCGCGGGCGGCGGGAAATTCGTCGGGAGTCACTGGCAGAGTCTATTCGTAGAGTGGGGCTACCCGGTGGCCCTCTCGTACCTGGTCGGCGCGGCCGAAGTCGTGGGCGCCATCCTACTCCTGTTCCCGCGCCTGGCCTCCTACGCCGCCGGCGGCCTCGCCATCATCATGGTCGGCGCCGTCGTCACGCAACTGAAACACCCCGGCGCGGGGGGGTGGTTCGCCGCCGCCGTGCACCTCGCGCTCGTCGTCGTCATCGGCGTGGCTCGTTGGCCCCGTCGCATGGTCGCCTGAAGGAGCGGCCCAAGCCTTGGTCCGTGATCGCATGCCAAGCCTCTTGAAACTGAATACTGGCGAGTGGGAGGCAGAACCGACGGCTAGGCTCATCTTGAAGCATATAGGGGTGGTACGCCCCGAAAATGCGTCGGTCCGAGATTCCAAGCATGTCTGACGAGCGTTCACGACCGAACTCATCTTCTCGCCTTGCCATTCTCGTGATCTCCGCCACCTATCTCTGTGGCATCCTCGTGATGCTCCTCTGGATCGGGCAGGCTGTCGGCCTCCCCACCCTCGGGCCCCTCAACCCACGGTCCTTCCTCCGGTACGGCTGGCTCCTTCCCTTCGGTCTATTCCTCGGCTTCCTGTTCTCGCGTGCCACGCATGACGAAATCTGGATCGGGTCCCAGTTCCTCTGGCTGATCCGATCCTTCCTCGGCCTCCTCTTGGCGGCTGTGGCCGGCGTCACCTGCTTGTTCCTTGGTTCCTGGCTGCAGCGCGAAGGCTTCGCGATCGCGGCCATCGCCCTCTGGGCTCTCGGAGGGATCTGGTTCCTGTATCGCTGGATCCGAGGTCTTCTCTCCTTCCTTAGGAGGCAACCGGTGGGCGTCGGGCCTGGCTAACCGGCGGTTCACGGGATTAGCTCTTCTTGCCTGCCGCTGCCGGAGGCCGCAGGTTAAGCGCAGTGTCGGCCGACAATCGATCCTCGAACCGAGAGGTAGCCCATGCTCGTGCTCCAAGCCGTCCCCGCTCCTGGCCGCGATGCGTATCGGCTCCTCCGCGCGCGCATTCGCGATGCCAGTACCTGGGAATGGGGCAACAAGGCCCGGACCCGTCTCAAGCATGTGCAACGGCCCAAGGGAGGCCACATCACGATCGCCAACGCCGCCGGCGTCTTGGTTGCTCATGTGCAGCCGAAGACCCCGAACGACCTGTTCTATCTGGCCGAAAAGTTCACCGGTCGATTGGTCGCCTGGTTCGAGCGCGACCTTCTGGCGATCAATATTCAGTTCGTCCCTGAACCAGCCGCACCAGCGCGTCGCCGCCGCCGCCCTTAAGGGATCGTCGCCGCATCGCCCATCCGCACGCCGGATGGATATCGACTCACGTTCGGAGAGCTCATACCGGCCGGCTGGCACTTGCCAACCACCCCTGCTGAGCTACAATCTCTCTTCCCCAAACTTCCAATGAGGTGGAGACCTTGATTGCTCCCTTGAACAGCCGCAACCTGCCGGCGACCCAAGCCGCCCTCCGTATTGTCGCCGGCCTGACCTACTTCTCGCACGGCGGCGCGAAGCTCTTCGGTTGGTTCGGCGGCATGGGGCCGAACGGCGGGACGGTCGATCTCATGAGCCGCTTTGGCGCCGCGGGTGTCATCGAAGTGGTCGTCGGCGCCTGCCTGATTCTTGGCTTGGCTACCCAACTGATGGCGTTCATTGCGTCCGGCGAGATGGCCGTGGCCTACTTTTGGGTCCACGTGGCGGGCGGCGGGATCTGGTGGTGGCAGAATCATGGCGAGATAGTGATGCTCTACTCCTTCATTTGGCTGGTTTTTGCGGCATGGGGAGCCGGTCCGCTCAGCGTCGACGGATGGCTTGCTCAACGGAAGGGCGCTCCCTAATCAGACCCTACGGGGTCGCCCTTCTGTCCTTGGGAGAAAGCCCGAAGGACCGACGAAGCAAACCGGGCCCATCACATAAGTCGGAGCCCTTCGGGGCCTCGCAATCACCTGAGTCGTGCACCTGACCGGAGCGCTCGACCGAAGGAGAATCCCCCAATGAGAGCGCTCTCCATCGTCACAATTGTCGCACTCGGTCTCCGCTTGCAGGGATGGGAAACCCCACATACGCCCAGGCGACTCCGCCGCCGAAGATCTGTGGGTTGCTACCGACCGCCGCCTTGGAAGCGTACTTCAGCCCGAAGACGAGCGAAGTCCGCGGCTCCGAAACGCGCAAGTAGTGCGGTGCCCTCGGTGACTGATGCCTTTGGCCTTCGCGGCGCATGATATGTGGGTAGCGTAACCTGAGAGCGGACGGCTGAGCCGAAAGGGATTGGGATGATTGTCGTCAGGATCGAACACTCCGTTCCGAATTTCGAGAAATGGAAACAGGCGTTCGACAATGATCCGGCCGACCGAAAGGGTTCCGGGGTGCGGCGCTACCAGGTCCTTCGTCTCCAGGACGACCCCAACTACGTCATGATCGACCTGGAGTTCGAGGGCATTGGTCCGGCGGAGGATTTCCTGCGCACAATGCAGCGGATCTGGGATGGCCCGGCTAAAGCAATCATGCAGAATCCGCGCGCGCGCATCGCCGACCGCGTGGAGGTCAAGGAACTCTGAGCGTGCGGTATATCGCGACCAGCTTGGGAATCGTCGCTGTGCTTGGCGCGGCCCCGATTGTCGACGTCCCCCGTTGCACGCTCAGCAAAGGGTGTCGATCCCAACCGCCGGTGGGGGTGTCGTTTCGGCGGATCAGTATGGAACGGGGCCGCGTGGCGTCGTGTCGGCCCATGGTGGTCGCTTCGATAAGGCGAGTTGGGGCGACCAAGCTTACGTGTTGGTTCACGCGGGGTTTCGTGTGATCGCGATCGATCTTGCCGGGCGCCGCGCAGGCACAGTTTATCTTCGCTACGGCGCAAGGCGAGCGCCTGGTGCGTGAAATTCTCAATTTTCTCTCTGAGCCCTGAATCCAATGGACCGCTTATGACTCGCGTGTTCCGGGGTGCCAGGGGCCTGGCCCTCGCGGGGGCCATCCTAGCCTGTCGGCCGACTCCCCCTTCCCCGTCGAACATTACGCTGGTCGCCCACGAGTATGGGTACGAGATGCCCGCATCCGTGCCGGCCGGCCTGGTCCGCCTGGAGCTCCGGAACCAGGGGCGCGACGTCCATGAGGCTCTGCTCGTCCGCTTCGCTGACCCTCGCGGGAGTGCAGGCTCCTACGTCGACAGCGTGCGGGCCCAGGTGGACTTTCCTTCCTTCGCCACGGACCAGGGCGGCCCGGGCCTGACTCCGGCCGGCCGCTCGACGACGGTCTGGCTCGCCTTGAGCCTAGGACGGTATGCCGTGGTCTGTTGGAAAGGGGACCACCTGCGACTGGGGATGGCCCATGACCTCGAAGTGACGGCCGCGACGGGGCCGAGCGCGCTACCGCCAGCTGCAACGGCGGACCTTTCCCTCCGGGACTATAGCTTCCGCCTTGCGGCCCCGCTGCTTGCCGGTCCTCAGATCCTCCACATCCGGAACGACGGGGCCGAGCCCCACGAGGCGGACATCTTCCGCCTCACCGACACGACCACGATTCAGGACTATCTCGCGTGGCTTAAAGGCGGTGAGGTCGGTCGGCCACCGGTTGATCCCGTCGGTGGCGTGGGAGACCTCGCGCCGGGGCGGGAACTGTGGCTGGCCGTCGACCTGAAACCTGGGCGTTACTTCATTCTCTGCCAGGTCCCTGCCGCCAGCGATGGCCGCCGCCACTACGAACACGGGATGGTCCTCGAGTTCACCGTGTCGTAAGGGGTCATGGATCCTGCCCAGCCATCGTGAGGCCGGTGTGAGGCGACGGACCGACAACGGTTCGGCGAACGCGATCATCGGAACGGCCGGGGACGGCGCGGTAATGCCCTGCGCTGGTCACGGAACAACGGAGGCAGGAGGTGCACACCTTCTGCTTATAATTGTCTCCGGTTGGGGGCAAGCTCACCCTTTGGCGAGTCCGAGGTATCCATTGGCCCACGCGCTGAACCACCCCTCGGGTCGTCCCCTACCTGGTGAGTATGCGGACTACGCTCAGGCCGATATCGAACAGGTGCAGGGGGTTGATGCGGTGTCTGTGTTCGAGGCCCTCGCCGACCAAACGCTGACACTCTTGCAGGCTCTGCCGGAGGCGCGGCTGGAGGGCATCCGGTACGCCCCATCCAAGTGGACGCTGAAAGACGTTATCGGGCACGTGGTCGACGATGAGCGGATCTTTGCCTACCGGGCTCTGTGTCTTGCGCGAGGTGAGGCTCAGTCACTGCCGGGTTTTGACGAGAAGCTCTATGCGACAAACGCCGAGGCGGAAATGCGTCCTTGGCGGGAGATTCTCTGTGACTACAGGGCAGTCCGCGCAGCATCCGTGGCGCTCTTCCGCGGGTTTTCGCCGGCGCAGTGGACTCGGTCCGGCGAAGTGAACGGCTACCGGGCAACGGCCCGCGGGTTGGCGTTTCACATTGCCGGTCATGAGCTGCATCATGTGCGCTTGCTACAGGACCGCTATTTCCCGCTTCTCGCGTGAAGGGTGGCGAGGCGCCGCACGCGTGACGCACCATTCGATCGCCGACCGAGCCGCACGGTTCGGGAGTCGGGTGAACCGGAGGAATCATGACCCGTGGGTTCGCAACAGTTTCACGCCGAGCGCTTCTGCAGGCCAGCGCCCTCGCGGCGGTCGGCTCGGAGTTTCGCGGCGGCCGCGCGATGAGGTCCGGCAGCGCACCGAGCGGCGAGCGGTCGAAACCTCAACTACCATCGGTTAAGGCGCTCGTTTTTGACGTCTTCGGCACCGTCGTCGACTGGCGCACATCGGTGACGCTGGAAGTGGAGGCGTTAGCGAAACGGAAGGGCCTGAAGGTGGACGGGGCGAAGTTCGCCGATGCCTGGCGCGCCGGGTACGGCCCGAGCATGAACCGCGTCCGAAGTGGTGAGCTGCCGTGGACCAAGCTCGATGCCCTCCATCGGATGACCCTCGACAAGATGTTGGTCGACTTTGGCATCGCCGGGCTTTCAGAGGCCGAAATCGAGGCGCTCAATCACGTCTGGCATCGGTTGCGACCATGGCCCGACGCGGTTGGTGGACTCACCCGGTTGAAGCAGAAATTCATCATCGCGCCCCTCTCGAACGGCAACATCTCGCTGATCACGGACATGGCGAAACACGCGGGGTTGCCCTGGGATTGCGTTCTGGGCGCCGAGCTCGTTCGTCACTACAAGCCCGATCGCGAAGTCTATCAGTCCGCCGCGGACATTCTTGACCTCAAGCCGGCGAACGTTATGATGGTAGCGGCCCACTCCGGCGATCTGCGCGCCGCGAAAGGCGCGGGGCTGAAGACGGCGTTCGTCGCCCGGCCATTGGAGTATGGGCCGACTGGAACGCCTGACTTGAGGGCCGATTCGTCGGTTGACATTTCGGCGACAGACTTCAATGATTTGGCCGGCCGGCTCGGCGCCTAGATACCTTGAGGCGAGGTCGAGCCGGACTGGATGGTGGTGGGAATCAAATGGAGCCGTGGCGCGGGCTCGGGGCCGCCTAGAATGGCGTACAGCGGCCTTGGGAGACCCCTTGCGTCTCCTGGAAAATCCCCGTACATCTAGATCGGAACCCGGCTCGTACCGGCCGGTGAGATCTCTCTCTTCCTCCAATCCAGCGAGCCTCCGATGGCCACACAGAGCATCATTCTCTTTCTATGTATCGGCATTCTCGCCGGCTGGCTGGCTGGTAAGATCATGAAGGGAGGCGGCTTCGGTGTGCTCGGCGATCTTGTCGTCGGCGTGGTCGGCGCCTTCCTCGGCGGCTGGGTGTTCGGTCTCTTGGGCATCGCTACCTATGGGGTCGTGGGTAGCTTGGTCACCGCCGTGGTCGGCGCACTGTTGCTCCTCTACCTCATCCGCTTGGTGAAGTCCGCCTAGCCGGGCTCGACCCAGGCCAGGGGCCTAGAACGCGGGCCCGGTATTGCCGGAGTCCGGGGCACCAGATTTCGGATGGCACCCCGATCAACCGCCGAGACCGCTCGGTTCCAACCGGGGTTTGTCGGAATCCGCCGTCTAATGATGCGTGCAGCTGACGCCAGCGTTCTCCCACACTCTTGAGACCAACCCCACGGAATCACTGATGCCGACCTTGTTTCACCTGTTGCCGCTGGTCCAAGCGGTGGCCTCTCCCGTTCTCGTATCCGTCAAGCCGTCGCCGGCTTGCGGGCCGTGAATCGTTGGAGGACAATGCCCGCGTTCTTCGGGGATCTCGATGATTTCGTCGATCGTTTCGCTCGATGCACTCTGCGTCGGGACGAATGGACGCACTCCGCACACTTATCGGTCGGCATATGGCATGTTGCTCGGTACGGTTCGGCGGAAGCCCTGACACGCCTGCGGAATGGCATTCGCCGGTTGAACCAAACGCATGGAACGCCAAACTCTGCGACGCAGGGCTACCATGAAACGATTACGCGCGCGTATGTCCACCTCTTGTCCGAGTTTCTCGACACTTGCCCCGCACACCTGACGTTAGAGGCACGGATCGTGAGGCTGGTGGCAAGCCCGCTCGCCGGCAAAGACGTTCTTCAGCAATTCTACACCAGGGATACTTTGTTCACCGAGCAAGCTCGTGCCAATTGGGTGGAACCGGATCTTGCCCCTCTCCGACTAGGTGTAATGTTGAAAGGCTCTCGCTGACGCAGGCGCGTCAGCATTGGACGACCTCGGGACACGAGAACTCTTGCCCCTACGCAAAGGAGACCCCACAATGAAGGTCCGCGATTTAACCGGGTCCCGCGCCATGCAGCGGAATGGTGCCCCCCTCCTTCTCACACTGGTGATTTTCTCGCTGAGTCTTGCCACGTGCGGGCCCGAGCGACCAGCCGTTTCACGGACCTTGTCCGAGACCAATCGAGCTGCCATTGGTGCCCTCGACACGGCGTTCGTGCAGGCGTGGCTTCGTGATGACACCGCGGCGGTCCTCCGGTTGTTCCATCCCCGAGCGATTCTTCTCCCACCCGGCGCGACCCCGGTGGAAGGGCTCTCAGCAATTCGGGCCTACTGGTGGCCGCCGGACGGGTCCCATACGCGCATCACCGGTTTTACTCGTGAGATCACCGAGATCGACGGGACGCTCGATCTAGCCTTCTTTCGGGGAACAGCCACACTGGGATGGGTGTATCAGAAAGACGGGAAGGAAACCGCTCAAACCAGCCGGTCGACTGACCTTGTGCTGGTGGCTCCTGACTCGAGCGGAAAGTGGCGGATCATCCGCCAGATGTGGACCCAACTGCCGCCATGATTCACGGCCGTACCTACACTAACCGCCGCCGCGGCCGCGCTCTATATTGATTGCCACTGCTCGTTCGCAAACCCCACCCAGCCTGTCTTGGAGGCCACCAATGCGCATGTTAATGCACGTCCAATTCCCGCTCGAGCCCTTTAATTCCGCCGTTCGCAATGGAACCGTCGGAGAGAAGATTCAACGAATCCTTGAAAGCATCAAGCCGGAAGCCGCCTACTTTTCGGAACACCACGGTCGGCGTGGTGGCACCCTCGTGGTCAACGTGAAGGACTCCTCAGATGTTCCAGCTCTGGCCGAACCGTGGTTCCTCACGTTCAATGCAGAGGTCGAATTTCGAATTGCAATGACCCCTGAAGACCTGGGCCGGTCGAACCTCGATGCTATCGGAAAGAAATGGGCGTAGTCACCAGCGGCAACATTTCCCAATCGAATTCTCCGTAGCCCCTGCGGATCCCGCGCCGCGCCGCCGGGCAGCCAACAATCGATGCACCTCAATTGGAGGCGGGTGAGTCTCCCATTCGTCATCAAATGTCATCGCCGCTTGATCCGTTTATCCCTAGGCCGGATGTGCGGGAGCGCTTTTACACCACCATCAAGGCCCCCGCCCCTCTCGTCATGGAGGTCGCGGCCAATTTCGATCTCCAGTCGCCGGCTCTCGTGCGTGCCATATTCCGACTTCGGGAGGTGCTTATGCGTTCCGCACCGTCCGCGCCGCGAGAGCCACAGGGTCTGCTGGCGGAGATGAAGCGTATGGGTTGGGTGGTATTGGTCGAACAGCCGGGCCGCTTGATTGTTTGTGGAGCGGTCTGTCAGCCTTGGCAGGCCGACGCCGGCTTCACACCGTTGCCGGCCGAACAATTCGTAGCCTACGCGGAGCCAAACGAGGTAAAGATCGCCTGGACGCTCGAAACCGATCTGCTCGGTCCTGCCGTCACGCGCTTCACCCACGAGACGCGCGCGGCCGCGACGGATGCCCAGGCCCGGAGCAACTTCCGTAGGTACTGGCGCTGGGCCCGGTTTGGGATCGTCAGCATTCGCCTCCTTCTGCTGCCTGCGATTCGCCGGAAAGCCGAGCGGCGTTGGGCCGCCGAACGCGCGTCCAGCTGATCTGGGCCGACTGAATCATTCACTCCGAGGGGACTCCACCATTTTTCTGATTCGTTTCGCTGTCCTCCGTTCGGGCCATTCTCGTCTTCCCTCAGCCTCATCATCGGCCTACACGCGACGCGACGTGATCGTCCGCGAGGAGGGCTGATTTGGCGCCCGGCGCTGCGGCTCATATTTTGGGTGGGCCTTGTAACGACGGGTGTCGAGCGCTATAGGCGACATTCAGACATGGGTGGCAGCCCCTTCCTGTCAGCGTGGACCTCGCGATCGATGTCATGCCATGATTGCCTTGATCACCTTTGGGATCGCGGTGTTGCTCGGTGTGGTTTTGTCGCGGGCTTCGACCGGAGACATCTCTCCCGGCGAGCGCGTATACCTCCTCCTGACACCACTTCCGGTGTTCGTTGCCCTGGTGCTCCCCACGATCATCGGGATGGCCCAAGCCGCCTCGCTCGGTCGGAGTCCAGGGAGCAATCGCCTCACGGTGGCCGGCGCGGCCCTGAGCGGCATGATGATTCTCGTTGGAGTCGCCTTTGCCATCAGGCGACGCCGGCTGGGGCGGATGGTTGATGCTCGCCTGGTCGTCGGGATGGCCCTGGCGGCCATGCCGCTCTTCCTCATTGCGCTCGTAGCAATGCTTTACGCCGCTCGCTAGTGTGCAAGGCCTCCGGTGAATAGCGTAACCCCCGAGACTGAGCTGGCCGTCCAAGTCGTCCTCGCCGAGGTTCGCCGGCGTGCGCGAAGCCATTCTCAACGGCTCCTCGTTGCGATCGATGGCCGTAGTGGGTCCGGCAAGTCCACGGTGGCCCAATTGAGAGCGGGTTCGAAAACCGGTGCCCGGATGGGTACCGATCGTTACATTCATCTGATCGCCTCATGACCGACTCTCGCCGTTTGCTTCAACATTTTGCCGCCGCGCTCGCGTATCGTACGCAAAAGGCGCTTCGTGGGGCGCCCGAGCACTTCGCTGATTTTCAGGCGGGCTCCCATGTGCGTACGCCCCACGAGGTCCTTTGGCACATGACGAGCGTCGTCGGTTACGCGCGTACGATGCTCCGCGGAGGCGAATTTGCGCCTCCTCGGCTGGCGACCATGGCCGAGGAGATCGTGCGGTTCCATACTACGGTGGAGGCGTTACGAGACGACTTCGCCGATAACGCGCTTCATGCTCGCATCAGCGACGAACAATTTCTTCAGGGCCCGTTGGCCGGCGCGCCCGTAGCATCGGAGAACTTCATCTTCGCCGACATTCGGGCCGAGAACGCTGGCCCGATACAGCCGGAGCCCGCGGCGCCCGATGACTAGTGGCGTCTCGATCAATCGCCCAGCCCGCCCGGTTCGGGATGACCCTTCCACGGAGGCGTGATGCGCGTCAGACATCCAGTTTGTGCGTTCTTCTTGGCAGTCCTCTTGGCTCCCGGCGTCATGGCTCAGACGCAGTGGCCCACCAAACGATGGCCCACTGCGTTGCCGGCCGCCGTCGGGCTGGACGCCAAGGCGCTCGCCGCTCTCGACGCCGAGATCGCCTCCGGGAAATACGGCAACGTGGACGCGATGTTGGTCATCCGCCACGGCAAGGTCGCGTACGACCGCTCCTATAAGCGCGACTATGACCGCATCAACGGCCCGGACGCCGGCAAACCCGGAGCCCTCAACGCTCACGATCCATCCGGTCCGTACAACTATCTCAACCCGTGGTGGCATCCGTTCTATCACCGGGGCGACCTCCACTCATTGCAGTCCGTCACCAAGACGGTCACGTCGGTCGTGATCGGGGTCGCGACCGCGCGCAAAGCTTTTCCTTCGCTTGATACGCCGATCCTCACGTTTTTCGATACGACCAAGGTCGCCAATATCGACGACCGAAAGCGGCGCCTCACCATCCGTCATTTGCTGACGATGACGGCCGGACTCTCGTGGAATGAGGGCTTGCCCTATACCGACCCGAACAACACCGGGAGCGGCATGGAGGCGAGCCCCGATTGGATTCAATACACGATCGACCGGCCAATGGAGACTGAGCCGGGCACCGTCTTCAACTACAATAGCGGCGCGACTGAATTGCTGTCGCAGATCTTTAGGGTCGCCACGGGCAAGGACGTCGAGGAGTATGCCCAGCAGTATCTTTTTGCCCCGCTCGGCATCGACCACTACTTCTGGAAGCGGACGCCGACGGGAGCAGTGGATACCGAGGGAGGTCTCTATTTGGAGGTACACGATCTCGCGAAGATCGCCTATCTCTTCCTCAAGAACGGCGTTTGGGACGGTAAGGCGGTCGTGGAGCCGGATTGGGTAAAGGCATCGATCACACCCAGCATCAGTGTTTCCGGCGGCATCAAGTACGGCCTCAAATGGTGGCTCTATCCCTATGGTAAGGACGGTACGAAGCTGGCGTTCGCGGGCTCGGGCTTCGGCGGGCAGCGGCCGATCGCGATACCCGAGTACGATCTGGTCATCGTATTCACCGGGTGGAACGTCCTCGACGGTCCCAGCTTGCCTGTTAGAGTGGCAATTGACCGGGTGGTTGGCGCTGTGATCGAACAGGGTGGAGGTGGGAAGAAGAACTAAGCAGCATTTTTCTCGGCGCGGCAGAGGGGCCACTCCGGATTAGGCCGCCACAGCCGCTTCCGCCGCCACTGCTCCGCAATTGGGAGCTTCTTCCACCGGACAGAGCAATGGAATTAGGGGGCAGATGAGCGCCGCGAGAAGGAGGCCAGCCAACGCATCCACGCCGTAGTGCACCTGGGTGAATACCACGGCGAGGCAAATCCCCAATGTCGGCAGGAGCAGCACCCAGCCAAGCGGCTTCCACCCGCGAAACGCGAAGACCGTGGCCACGACTGCTGCGGCAACGTGGCTCGAAGGGAAGGCCGACCCCCACGCGTCACCCCGTTCCATGATCCAATAGACGAGTCGCGCCGCCCCGGTACGCGTATAGGCGTTGCTCGGGATCGACCAAAAATACTGCGGGCCGGCCACAGGGAAGAACAAGAACACGATATAGCAGATGAAAAAAATGAGGCAGATGGCAAACAACGCCTGTCGCGCCGCGCCTCGCTTACCCTTGGCCCACAGCACCGCGGGACTACAGATTATAAGGACGTAGTAGGCGAGATAAGAGAGATTCAAGATCCATGAAATCCAGGCGCTGGGGTAATTGCGAATCGTATCCTTGGCGATGTCATGGCCGAACACCGCGACATCCCACCGCTGAACAAGACGATCGAACACGACGACACCACCCCACTCCTCGCCGCCGTTCAACAGGCCGACGCTGGAATAGAGTCCCGTCATGATGAACGCGGGATACCATTCGGCCCAAAAATTGTGTTTCGATGGATTTTGGGCGCGAGCGAATGGGGCCAGGACAGCCAAAGCGACCACCAAGACGTGTGCGGTCACGAGCCACGCCACTTCGGAATTACTGGGGTCAGCGCCGCGCCAGCCGGCAAAGTGGGCGATGAGCACGATCGTCGCGACCAGGATGTACAACAAGGTCAGGCGATCGATCGCCCGGAAGGACTTCAAAGGGTTGGTCCGAACCGCCGTGAGACGGCCGGGAATCAGAGTAGAGAGCACGCTACACGCCGCGACATGAGTGAAGAGGGCTACCTGCTCGGGGTGAAGCCTACAAAGGTAAGCTGGTCTCGGTCGATACACTCCCCTGGACCATCGTACGCACCGCACCGATCACTGTTGCGGGCCCATCTTTCCAGAGGCATTCGGGATGGAGGAACCCTGCCTGTCGAAGGGCACCGAGTTCCTCGTCGGCAGAAAAGTACCGATCTTCGGCCGCCCAAGCCGCAAAGTGCTCTCGCGCTTTCTCCTCACCAATACCTTGGGTGGCCATGTGGGCCCTCCACAGGCCGTACTCCCGCTCGCGGACCCAGGAATCTTGGCTCATCGTAACGTCGCCGTTGAGAAACACACCGCCGGGCTCGAGCGCGCTAAACACGTTGGCATAGACGTGGCGTTTCTGGTCCAACTCAAGGATGTGATGCAGCGCGAATGATGCAACCACGGCGGCGGCCGGAGGGAGTGGTTCTTCGAACCGCTGCTGATGGAACTGGACACGATCGCGAAACCGCCAAAGACGCGTCTCGGCAATCCGGAGCATTTCGGGATCACCATCCACAAACTCGAGCCGGATTTGGGGGAGACGATTGAGAAGCGACTCGGCGAGACCACCAGTTCCACCGCCCAAATCCACCACCCCCCCGGTGTCCGGGACGGCCTGCCCGACCCAGAAGGCTATCGTGGCAAGCATTGTGTCGTACGCCGGAATGAACGTCCGGATGATCCGATCGTAATCCGCCACGTCCAAACGGAGGTGGTGAGAGACGGAATGGCTTGCAGAGGGTGCCCCGCTCATTCTGGCCGCACCTCGGTTTGGCTCGTCACCGCGACCTCCAGAAAGGCACGGCATGCCGTGCCCCTACGTTTGCGATGTTCTCCTGCCGTCCTGCCGTCCTGCCGTCCTGCCGTCCTGCCGTCTTCCTCTTGCCGTCTTTTTGTTGCCGTCCCTTTTCCCTTTTCCTCTCAATACCACCCAATCGGCTTTTCATCGAGATTGATGTACACCTGTTTGGTCTCGAGGTACTCCTCGACGCCCCAATGCCCCAGCTCGCGGCCAAACCCCGAGGACTTATAGCCGCCCCACGGTGCCTCGACGAACGTCGGCTGCATGTGATTGACCCACACAATGCCGGCCTCGAGTGAGCGAACGACCCGAAATGCCTTGAAGATGTCGCGAGTCCAGACCGCGGCCGCCAGGCCATACTCGGTGGCGTTGGCGATCCGGATCGCGTCGGCTTCGTCCGTGAAGGGAATGATGCTCATCACCGGCCCGAAGATCTCTTCCTGTGCGATGCGGGCGGAATTGTCGACATCGTAGAAAATCGTCGGCTCGACGTACCAGCCGGTGCTGAACTGTCGGGGCACGCCACCACCCGCTGCCACCTTGGCTTCTCCCGCGCCGATCTTGAGGTACCCCGCCACCCGATCCCGCTGCTCTTTGCTGACGAGGGGTCCCATTTTGGTGTCTCGGTCGAGCCCGGGGCCGAGCTTGATCGTTTTGGCCTTTGCGGCGGCCGCATCGACGAATTTCTTGTAGATGTCCTTTTGCACCAACACCCGGCTTCCCGCCGAACAGACTTCACCCTGATTGATGAAGGTGCCGAAAAGTGCGCCATCGACCGCATTCTCGAAATCGGCGTCGCTGAAAAAAATGTTCGGTGACTTCCCCCCCAATTCGAGGGAAACCCGCTTGAGATGATCCGCGGCACCGCGCATGATGAGGCGCCCGACTTCCGCGCTACCGGTGAACGCAATCTTGCGCACGTCGCGATGCGCGACCAGCGCCGCTCCGGCTCCCGGGCCGTCGCCGGTGACGATGTTCACCACCCCGGCGGGAAGCCCAACCGCTTCGAAGTCTTCGGCCAGCTTCAGGATGGTGAGCGGCGTTTGCTCGGCCGGCTTGAGAATAACCGTGCAGCCGGCGGCCAAGGCTGGCGCGATTTTCCAAGCGGCCATCAACAAGGGAAAGTTCCATGGAATGATCTGTCCGGCCACCCCCATCGGCTCCTTCATCGCGAAGGCAATCGCGTCCGCGGGCACCGGAAGCACTTCGCCGTTGATTTTGGTCGCGAGTCCGCCATAGTACTCGAAGCAGGTCGCCGCATCGTCCATGTCGTATTCGGCCTCGACGATCGGCTTTCCCGAGTTGCGAGTCTCGAGTTCCGCGAGCTCTCCCCGGCGGGCCCGGATCCGGTCGGCCAGGCGGAAAAGGATCCGGCCTCGTTCTTGGGCGGCCGTGGTCTTCCAGCCCTCATAGAAGGCTCGTTTTGCGGCGAGCACGGCTCGATCGATGTCGGCGGCACCGGCGGCGGGGCAGGTGGCGATCACCTGCTCTGTGGATGGGTCGTAGACGTCGAACGTCCCGCCCGAAGCCGCTTTGGCGGCCTTCCCGTCGATATGCATCTGGTACGATTCCAGGGGGACAATCCTTGTTGAAGGGAGGTCGATAATCATACCGTCCGGTGTCAGGCCGTCAACCGACTAGAGGCCCCGCGCACGGGTCACTTTGACGGGATCGGGCGGACACCTCGCCACCAGCGATGAATCGCGACCAGGGACCAGATGGCCTCGATCACACCGAATGGCCACGCTCCTTGGAGGAACCCATATACTGAGCCGAGCACGCAGGCCACAGCAAGGGCCAAGATGAACCAATGACTCCGAGACTCGAGCGCGTAAAACACCAGCATCGCGGTTACAGCGACAAGGCCAAAAATGGTGAGCCAGCTCATGATCGCATGCCGTTCAGCAGCCGGGAGCGTCCTTCAAGCACAAAGTGACACTATGGGCGGGTCGGCTTTGTTGTTCCACGTCTCATGACGGCCTCGATCTGAGCGGCGGTATACGGGAGCCCGGGAGTGAGTAGATCCGGCCCGTCTTTTCCGACCGCGATCATGTCTTCGAGATAGAATCCGTAGCCGTCCACCGCGTACATCAATTCGTAGGCGACGACCATCCCGGTGTGGAGGGTGTCCGGCAATCCCTCCGCGTCGTCTAGCCCGACCCCATGAATTTCCCAGGGCTCGGTGCCATCGGGAGCGAGCAACACGGCCGCCGCCTTCTTCCCGAGTGCGGTCTTCAAGGTCGGCTGCCGGCGACGAATCTCCGCAAGAGCCACATCGTAAACTGCTTTAGTTGAAGCGCCGTCTCTGATGTGGGGAAGACCGGCGCGATAGCCCGCGATGAAGAGGTCCCAGGCCTCGCGCTGCCCCGCGTCGAATTTGCCTCCCACCGGCGCGGTACGCCCCACATCGCCCATATAGTGATCCAGCTGGCAGCCGACATCGACCCGAACTACTTCGCCGCGCTTCATCTGCCGATTCAAATGGTCGTAGTCCTCGAACGACGAGAATAGCTCGCTGAATTGAGCATTCGGTCCGCTCATAGTCCACGGCCAGAAGGACACTCCCCGTGCGCCGGCCTCGGCGCATCCGTTGACGACCGCGATCTCGGTCTCCCGTTGCCACCGCCCCGGGCGGAGAGCCCTGATTCCCGCGATCATCGCCGCGCCACTCGCTTTTCCGACGGTTCGGAGGATTTCGATTTCAGCGGGGCTCTTGATCTCTCGCAGTGGCCGGAGCACCGACGTGGCCGATTCCACCGTGGTGGCGCCGAGCGCCTGGAGGTGGGCCCGCCAGCGCGCGACGGAATTCGCCATCGGTATCGGAGTATCCACCGGTCCTCTCGCATCCACCGATGCGACGGATACCCGACCTGAGGACTCCTTGAGCCTTCGCGTGATCCACTCGTCGAGCGACTCGATCGGAAGCACCTCCTTCAAGCCGAGCGCGGCGGCCGACTCCGGGCCCGGCGAGACCAACCAGCGCGTGATGAGCCGGCTCGCCCGAGGCGCAAAGAGGGTGGCCGATCGCACCTTTCCGTCCAGCACCAAAACTGCCCCGACCAAATGTTCCAGGCCGGTGAGATATTGGAAATCCGGAGCCTGGACATAGCCCATCTCGTCGTCAAGCAGAAATGACGCTCGGGCAGGAACGATCAGGAGGTCCGAGCCGATGCGGTTGAAGGCCACGGTGCGCCGCTCGGAATAGGTTGAGGGCGGCAAGGCATGGTTTTGGGCGACAACCTCCGCCGCCGCAAACCGCAGCAGGGTGAGAGCAACCAGAAATAGTCTCAACGGACCCCCATCGTTGGTGAATGCGGACGACGGAATCGTACAATAGGCGTTACGGGAACATGCCACAATCCGAGGAGCTGAGCGTGCAGGAAGTTCTCAGCTCGGTGTCTACTCTGCCGCCCGAACCAGCCGGAGCAACTCGGCAGGGCCGTAGATCCGCAGCTTGCTTGCCGCGAAGCCGGTAGGGTCACGAGTGACAATGGCCGTGGCCGCCGCTTGCCGCGCGGCCGCGTGCAGGACCGCATCCTCATAGTCCTTGAAGCCGCCTTCCAGCGCTTCCGCGAGGACGGGCCGGGTAACCGCCGCGATCTCGAAGAGGTCCAGGAGGGTGTGGACGTGGCGACGGGCTTGGGCCGGGGAGCTAGCCTTCGCAGCCAGATAGAAGATCGTAGTGAGGGTGGTTGCGCCAAGTAGGCCGTCGAGGTCTTTGCGCGCGACGTAGTCAAACAGGACGGTCGCCGGAGCCGCGTGCGGCTCGCGCGCAAGCAGCACATCGAGGACAATATTGGTATCGAAGAGAACGCGCATGCCCGCCCTAGTGGTGCTTGTTGGTCAGGTGGGCTCGGTAGTCTTCTCGATCCAGGTGCTTGCCCTCAAGCGCGCCGGCCAGCGAGCGAACAGCTGGTGATTGGGGCTCCGCCTGCTCGGGGGCGGGAGCATGGAGCCGAGCAAACAGGTCTGCGACCAGCTCTGACAGGCTTTTCCCAGAGCGATGGGCGTAGGCTTTCGCCCGGCGGATGAGCCGATCTTCGAGGCGGAGGGTGAGCTTGGTCTGCATGCTGCCTGCCGTATAGAGAATGACACAAATATACGGCAGCCGAGGCTGGTTGCCAAGCACGCGCGGTTCGATGGCCCGGCCGCGCTACCAGGCAACCAGTGTCGGATTTCCGGTGGCGCGAAACCGGGGCACCAGTCTGATGGCCGCCCACTCTCAGTTGCGGGCATTTCTGATCCAAGGACCAAGTCGCAGGGAGGGTAGTGCAGAGCACAATGCGTACCGGCGCGCCACGACGCTCACGCTCGATCTCACCCGTCGGCTAGCCAGAGCCAGGCCATGCGGGAGGCAACCAGCCAAGGCCGCCGCAGGCGCAAGAGACGTTCGGCGGCCACTCGGGGCGTCGCCCGGAACCATCGCACATGGTGCATGCGACCGCCTCGGGCGTCCGAACGGAGCGAATTGATTCCAAGCTGGGGTAGCGACGGCTTCCCTCGGCCAGCGCGAAGTGTATCCCGAGCTTGTCGACGGGGTGGTCGGAGACCGGCTCGATTGGGTCAGGGTCATCATGGGGAATGAATACCAGTTCTCCCGACATCGTAAGAGCCCAGCAGCCCATGAAGTCACTCACCAGCCGCAGCGCGCCATGACGGGTCGCTGCCTGCGGGGCGGCACCAGAGGAGAGGCACTCGCTGAGCAATGTTTCGAGGATGGCTGGGGACACGGCGACTCTGGGCATTGTCCTCGGACCGTGAGCACTGCCTATTCGGATGTCATACGGCCGTTCGCGTCTGCTTCGCACCGACACTCACTCGCCCGGCGTTTCACTGCTGTTAACGGGTCTTCATTTCGATTCAGCAGGCAGGTGGCTGAGAATGTTCAAAATAGTCCCATTCGGATCGACCGCGAAGAAGCGACGAACGCCCCATGGCTCGTCAGTGAGCGGGTAGACGATCTCGGGGCCGCGTTCGACGGCACGTTTGTGCACTTGATTGACGTCGGCCACTTCGACGCTCAGATCCGGCAGCAGCGTTGAACCACGGTCATCCCGCACGACACTGATCTGGGCTGTCGGATTGCTCGGCGATACGAACGTCATGACAAATCCCATGTCCATCGCCAGTTCCAAGCCCAGGAAGTCAACGTAGAACGCACGGCTTTCCGCGAGATGCTGGGACTTGATGTCCGGCACAACTCGTCGAATGCTCATCAACGGACTCCATTTTCCAAGGTCGGTGCTTCAGCGTGCCGTCATTGTCGCGTTCCCTGGGTCGTCCGTTATCGAATCCTGAATCTGTCCGTATAACTAGGATCATGCCACCAGGACCGCGTGAAACTCTGTCTGCTCCGCACCAACTGGGTTCGGAACCCCTTCCTCCCGCACCCGCCAAGCCAGGCCCGCCGGGCCCATCCGCTCTAAGAACGGGTCAGGGTCGAATTGCTCAGGCGACATGACCCCGAAGCCATTCCAGATTCCTTCCTGAATCAATTCCGCGGCGATCACTGGAGGGATCCCGGTTTGGTAGGCGGTCGCTTGCACGCCCATAGTTCGGTATACCTGCTCGTGATCCGCAACGTTGTAGATGTAGTAGGCCCGCTCATATCCGTTCTTGAGCCCCCGAACCAACGTTCCGACACACGTCTTCCCTCGCATCCGTCCGGCGAGATCGCTGGGTTGCGGCAGCAGCGAAACAACTACATCGCGCGGCGCGACGTTCGCCCCATTCACGGAAATGAGCTCGGTGCGGGAGAGGCCAAGTTGCTTCAGGACACGCAACGTGTGGTACGTGACCTCGTCCATGCAGAGCTTGAAATCGATGACTCGCGCGTTGGGGAAAAATCGAGGGAGGGTCTTGGATTCCTCATGGTCGACGTAGTAGCAATTGAGCACGCCGAGTTCAGGGAAATCGAAGGCTTCCCGCCCCGTCAACGGTTCTTCGAGACGATACGCGCCATCGCGGTAACTGACCGCCTGACATAAGCACTCATCGATGAACACCCAGGGGCTGAACGCGGCGATGAAGCCATCGTGGCCTTGGCAAATCGAGTTGTCACCATCGCGCACTCGAATCTCGGTGACGGTGTCCAGCAGGTGCTTGGCCGCATACGCGGCGTAGATATTGGTTGTGCCCGGGTCGGCGCCCATGCCCAGCAGGGCCATGCGGCCGGCGGACCGGAAGGCCGCGTCCAGCGCAAATTGGTCGTCCATTTTAGGGAGACCATCCGCATCGGTGCCCGCGCTCGCCATGTCGATGTAGTCGGATCCGGCGTCGAGGCACGCCCGCATCACCTGCATGTTGGTGGCGGGCAGAGCCGCGTTGAGCAGGATCGTGGTGCCGGTGTCGCGGATCGCGCGGGCGACTGCCGCTTCATCCCCGGCGTTGAGCGTGAGCGGGCGTACTCGTGGGTCATTCAATCGATCCGCCAGGAGAGTGGCACGGGCGGAATTCACATCGGCGATGACGAGCTGCTCGAGCAGGGCCGAGTGACGGAATTTGAGGGCGGACACGGTCCCCACCGCGCCGGCGCCCAAGACCAGGACTTTCACAAACTCCTCTTTTCATTGTTGGCGCGGCACTCGGTCTGGCCGAATTACCTGGCCTCGCCCCCGCCGCTGATGGGGGCTCGCGACTCAAGGAGAAAGTCAGTCGCGAGAGTGGACCCTCCGCTTGTCGGAGGATGCAAACACCCCCCCCGCCGTGGCGGGGAAGGCACTCCCAGTCTAGCCCGCCTCCCCCCCTGTTTGTCCAGCCCGAGTGAATGAGCAAAGCAGATTTGTGATCCAAGAAAATGAAATATGAGACGAGAATCGTCGCGTTTGTTTGTTCGATCACGTTGTGCACCAACAGTTTAACGGCGGCGACCAGGCGCTGTATCGACCCGCGCGGCTTCCGCATGCTTTTCCCAGATCAGGGCGCTCCCGGCCCGAGTGAGGGTCATACGCAGTCGATCGACGGTCACTCGAATTGAGTGTATCTTTTCGCGGTCCCCACTGCGTTCGCCCCGTTCTTGAGGTTCCGATGCCGGCCATCAAACTCGCCACCGTCATTCCCGGCCCCGCCAGCCGGGCCCTTGCCGCACGTAAGGAGCAGGCCGTGCCGCGTGGAATCCCATCGTCAACCGGGCTTGCGGTGATTCATGCTGAAGGCGCGTTGGTCACCGATGCCGACGGCAATCGGCTGATCGATTTCGGTGGAGGGATTGGCGTCGTGAACACCGGTCACCGCCACCCCGCGGTCGTCGAGGCGGTGCGCGCTCAGCTCGATCATTTTACGCACACTTGTTTCACGGTTGCCAGCTACGAACCCTATGTTGCGCTGGCCGAGCGCCTGAATGCGATCACACCGGGGACTCATGCGAAGCGCACCTTCTTCGTCAACACCGGTGCTGAGGCGGTCGAGAACGCCGTCAAGGTGGCTCGATATGCTACGGGGCGGACCGCGATCGTGTGTTTCGAACATGCGTTCCACGGACGCACCAATCTGGGCATGGCTCTCACGGCCAAGGTGATGCCGTACAAGAAGGGCTTCGGACCCTTCGCGCCCGAAGTGTATCGAATCCCATTTCCCTACTGCTACCGGTGCTCTGCGCCCGGGGACAAAGGGGCCTGCTGCTTGGCCAACGAATCCGCCTTGGAACGAGCCTTCGTCGGTCTGGTCGATCCTGACTCCGTGGCGGCCATCATCATCGAGCTCCAGCTTGGGGAGGGCGGTTTTGTGCCAGCCCCCCTCGAATACGTGCGCGCGCTCGCCGCGTTTGCCAAAGCCCACGGCATCGTCCTCATCGCGGACGAGATTCAAACCGGATTCGGGCGGACCGGGAACCTGTTCGCCTCGGAGCACTACGGCTTGGTGCCCGACCTCCTCGTCACCGCGAAATCGCTTGCTGCGGGCCTTCCGCTCGCGGCGGTTACCGGGCGCGCCGATCTGCTTGATGCGGTACATCCGGGGGGCTTGGGAGGCACCTACGGCGGGAATCCGCTCGCTTGCGCCGCCGCCTTGGCGGTTCTCGATGTGATGGAAAAGGAGAAAATCTCCGCCCGCGGCGAGCGGATCGGAGGCCTCATCCGAGAGCAGTTTTGCGGCTGGGCCAACCAATTTTCATGCATTGGCGACGTCCGGGGCCTCGGCGCCATGGTCGCCATGGAGCTGGTCACCGATCGCAAAACCAAGGAGCCGGCGAAATCTCTGACCGGCAGGGTGCAGAGCGAGGCGCTCAAGCGCGGCCTGATCCTTCTCTCCGCCGGAACCTACGGAAACGTGTTGCGCATCTTGGTGCCTCTCACCATCGAGGATGAAGTGTTGGCGGAAGGCTTGGCGGTTATGGAGCAGGCGCTCACCGCCGCGACTCAAGTGTAGCGGGGATCCACGTGAATTCTTCCGACCAGCCGGTGGTCCAGTTCATCAACGTGTCCAAGAGTTTCGGAGATGCGAAGGCGGTCAACAACATCTCGTTCGAGATCCGAACCGGCGAGTTCTTCTCGATTCTCGGACCTTCGGGGTGCGGCAAAACCACGACCCTGCGTCTCTTGGCCGGGTTCGAGCAACCGGACGAGGATGGGGGTGAGGTTCGCCTCCTCGGCGAAGTGGTGAACCGGAAGCGGCCCTATGAGCGGCGACTCTCCATGGTCTTTCAGAACTACGCCCTTTTCCCCCATCTATCGGTCGAGCGCAACGTCGCCTTCGGCCTCGAACAGCGGAAAACACCGAAAAAGGAAATTGGCAACCGGGTCCGTGGTGCCCTCGACCTCGTTCGCCTCGCCCCCGACACATTTGCCCGACGCATGCCGGCGCAACTCTCGGGTGGCCAGAGACAGCGGGTGGCACTCGCCCGCGCGTTGGTCCTCGAGCCATCGATTCTGCTCCTGGACGAGCCGCTCGGCGCGATCGACCTCAAGCTGCGCAAGGAAATGCAGCTCGAGCTCAAGTCGCTCAATCAGCGCCTCGGCATCACTTTCGTCTACGTCACCCACGATCAAGAAGAAGCGCTCACAATGTCCGATCGCATTGCGGTCATGGACAACGCGCGTATCGCCCAGCTCGGGAGTCCGGCGGAGATCTACGAGAATCCCCGAACTGCGTTTGTCGCCAAGTTCATTGGGGAATCGAATTTTTTTCGAGGGAAGGCCGTTCGCCAAGTCGACGGGGCCTGGGAGGTGGAGCGAAGCGGGCTGGAACGATTCCGGGTCCCCTCCCACGCCAAAATTGTGGCGGGGCAGGAGGTCCAAATCGCCGTTCGCCCCGAATGGCTCGATCTGCTCCGCGCCGGTACCAGGCCCGCCGGGGAAAATGTTCTCGACTGCGAAGTTCAGAACGTCATCTACCTCGGCGAAACCATCCACGTCCTGGTGCGGGTTGCCGGCGGGGATGAGGTCACCGTCGCCGTCCGGAACGAAGGCCAACTCCTCAAGCCGCTGCCCTGGCGTCGGGGGGATGCCGGGGTCGTGGCCTGGCTCCCCGAGGATTGCCAAGTGCTGGAGGATACCTAAATGGCAGGGGTGCGAGAGCGCGCACTCGCCTGGCTCTATCATCGACCCACGGCCAAAGTGTGGAGCCTGCTCAGTCCGGGCATCCTCTGGCTATTGCTGTTCTTCCTGGTGCCGCTCCTCATCATGTTTGCCTACAGTCTCATGCCCCGCGGCACCTATGGCGGGGTCGAGGCCGGTTTCACGCTCGAACACTACCGCCGGTTTTTCGAAAAGATCTATCTCGCCATTTTGAGTCGGACTTTCTTCGTCTCCCTCCTTTGCACCACAATCTGTCTTTTGTTGGGATATCCGGTGGCGTATGTGATCGCCCGGAGCGGAAAGTGGAAGAGCCTGCTCATGTTTCTGGTCGTGTTGCCGTTCTGGACCAGCTTTTTGGTGCGGACCTTCGCCATGATTTTCCTGATGCGCGATACGGGTCTCATCAATAGCGTGTTGCTCAAGTTGGGGCTCATCTCCCACCCGATCGCCATTCTCTATACGCCGTTCGCGGTCATGACGGGATTGGTCTACGGCTTTCTTCCCTTCATGATCCTGCCGATCTACGCCTCCCTGGAAAAACTCGACCTTTCGCTCCTGGAAGCGGCGGAAGTGCTTGGCGCCCGGCCTGTCGCGCGGTTCTGGCGGGTGACGCTTCCGCTTTCCCTCCCCGGCCTGGTCGCGGGATGTTTGCTGGTCTTCATTCCCGCGCTCGGGTCGTTTCTGACGTCCGACTTGCTGGGTGGCGCGAAGGAAATGATGATCGGCAACCTGGTGCAGAACCAGTTCGCTTCGGCCCGCAATTGGCCGTTCGGATCGGCCGCGTCGTTCATTGTGATGGCGCTGGTGTTGCTGGCCGTCGTGACCTACCTCCGCGTCAAGGATCGCGCTGCCGACGGGGGGCGGTGACGTGGGGTCCCGATTGCCTAAGTGGCTCATCGCCCTCACGGCGCTCGTGTATTTCTTTCTGCATCTGCCGATCTTCGTGCTCGTAGCATTTTCGTTCAACGCGTCCAAATTCTCGGTGGAATGGACCTCGTTCACCTTCCAGTGGTATCGTCGTCTGCTCGAGCGGGGAGACATTTTGCGCGGCCTTCGCGCGAGCCTCATCGTGGGCGCCATTTCGACGGTCGTATCGACCCTCTTGGGAACCCTCATCGCGCTGGCCGTGGGCCGCCATCGCTTTCGCGGGCGAACCCTCATGGAAGGTCTCCTCTACGTTCCCGTGGTGACTCCGGAGATCGTTGTGGGCATCTCTCTTCTGATTTTATTCGTGCTGATCGGGTTTCCACTTGGGCTGGGCACGATCGTTGTGGCCCACGTGGCCTTCAGCATCTCATTCGTGGTGATTGTGGTGCTCGCGCGACTCGAAGGCATGGACCGGACCCTCGAAGAGGCGGCCATGATTCTCGGCGCCGATGAAATTACTACGTTCTGGAGGATCACGGTTCCCCAACTCTTGCCCGGGATCATGGCTGGCGCCCTGCTGGCCTTCACGATGTCGTTCGACGACTACGTCATCACTTCGTTCGTGTCCGGTCCCGGGTCGACTACCCTGCCCATGGTCGTATACAGTATGGTGCGGAAGAACATCGAGCCCA
The DNA here is from genome assembly GCA_025358055.1 of Gemmatimonadota bacterium. GTDB lineage: Bacteria > Gemmatimonadota > Gemmatimonadetes > Gemmatimonadales > GWC2-71-9 > JANYKV01. The sequence goes on along the minus strand of JANYKV010000087.1, from coordinate 15,860 downwards.
GCATTAACGCGATTAGCACGATCATCCTGGTGCTGACGACGCTGCTGCTCTATCTGTCGGAGAGGCTGACCCGCGAAAGGCCATTGCCGGGGACAAGAGCATGAGGAGCGTCGACGAGCGGATCGCCCGGCGGGAGTTTGTCCACCGCGCCACCGCCATGGGCGTTGGCCTGGGTACGATCGGCAGCCTGCTCACCGCGTGCCGTCGCGAGGGACCGGAGGATGAGCACGAACCGCTCAAGCCCCTTGGCCCGATGGAAAAAGAACTCGCCATCTACAGTTGGTCGGACTATATCGCGCCCACTACGATTCCGAATTTCGAAAAGGAATTCGGAGTGTCGGTGACCTATGATACGTACGAAAGCAATGAGGAAATGCTCGCGAAGCTCCAATCCGGTGCCCAGGGCTACGACATCATATGCCCGTCCGGCTATGCCATTCCGGTGCTGGTCGCCTTGGGTCTCGTCGCCCGGGTGAACCGCGCCTACATTAGCGACTGGGGAAATATCGCCCCCCTCTTCATCAACCCGGTGTTTGATCCGGACAATGCCCATACCGTGCCATGGCAATGGGGGAACACGGGCATTGCCTACCGGAAGGACAAACTGCCCATTACGCCTGACAGCTGGTCTATTTTCCACGACGCGCGCTTTCGTGGGAAGATGACGCAAATGGATGATGGTCGGGATGTGATCGGGTCGTGGTTGCGGTATGGCGGTCACTCGCTCAACTCGATCGATCCCCACGACCTCGCCCAAGCCAAGGCCGAAGCGATCACCGCCAAAGGCAACCTCAAATCCTACATTTCCGCCCCGGTGAAAGCCCAACTGATTTCGGGGGACGTCCTGGTTGCTCAGCTCTACAACGGCGACACGGCCCAAGCCCGCGCCGAGCAGCCGAACTTGGACTACTGCATTCCGAAAGAAGGGTGCACCCTCTGGGCGGACTCCCTCGCGATTCCTCGTTCGGCGCGGCACAAACGGGCGGCGCATGAGTACATGAACTACATCCTCCGGCCGAGGGTGGGCGCCGACATTTCGAACGAAACCGGCTTTGGCACGCCGAACCAGGCGGCGCTCCCTCTCATCTCGCATCCGGTGCCCTATCCCACCAAGGAGGAACTAGCCCGACTGGAGTATCAGCGCGATCTTGGCAAGGCCACAGCGGAGTGGGATCAAGTCTGGACTGAAATAAAGTCCGCCTGAGTCAACCCGAAGGGGGCGCCGATTAATTGCGGAAATCGAATACCGAAGTGCTGCAGCACACCTCGCGGTATCTGTCCTTGTTGTCGGCGAACAGTCTGAGCCTCGAAGAAAAGCACGCGTTCATCACGGAAACCGTCGAAAACTACGCCGAGTACTACAACCGCGGGTTCATTAGTTATCGAAAATCGGTCACGGAGGCGGGGCAATTCGCCGCGCTCGAGTGGTCGGGGCAGGGATCCGTTCTCAAGGACCTTTTGGGGCGGGAATACATCGATTGCTTAGGCGGATACGGCATCTTCAGCGCGGGCATCAATCACCCGAAAATTGTCCAGGCAGTGACTACCCAGCTGAGCCGAATGGCACTGAATAGCCAGGAGTTGCTCGAGCCTTGGCGCGGGGCGCTGGCCAAAGTGATCGCTGACGTCACCCCGGGCGACTTGCAGAACTCCTTCTTTATCAACAACGGTACCGATGCCATTGAAGGCGCGGTCAAATTGGCGCGTCTGTATACCAAGCGGCACACCTTCATCTCGACGATCGGCGGATTCCACGGGAAGTCCTTGGGCTTGCTCTCGCTCATGGGAAAGGCCTCCTTTCGCGAACCCTTCCAAGAAGGCCTCCAGGACGTCCGCTTCATTCCGTATGGCGATGCGGACGCGCTGGAAGCGGAACTGGTGCGTTCGGACGCGGTGGGAAATCGGATCGCCGGTGTGGTGCTCGAACCGGTGCAGGGCGAGGCTGGCGGGGTGGTTCCGCCCGACGACTTCTGGCCCCGGGCCCGAGCCTTGTGCACCAAGTACGGAGCCCTCCTAATTGCGGACGAAATCCAAACCGGCATGGGCCGCACGGGCCGCATGTGGGGGGTCGATCACTGGGATGTGGCGCCGGACATCATGTGCATGGGCAAGTCGCTCGGTGGCGGGGTGATGCCGCTTTCCGCCTTTGTCTCCACGGCGAAAATCTGGGAAGTGATGATTCCCAACCCGATCATCCACTCCACCACCTTCGGAGGGAATCCGCTCGCTTGTGCCGCCGGGCTCGCGGCAATCCAGGTCACGCTCGAAGAAGACCTTCCGGCCCAAGCGGCCCGAAAAGGGGAGTACCTGCTTCGTGAGCTCGCTGGACTTCACGCCAAATACCCCGCTGTTCTCAAAGAGGCGCACGGCAAGGGGCTCCTCATTGGGATGGAGTTCCCGGTGCAGGAAATCGGCTGGAAAGTGGCGAGCGGATTGTTCAAACGGGGAGTCCTCGTTGCGGGTACCTACTCCAGGGCCCAAGTCATTCGGATTGAACCGGCGCTGGGCATTTCGATGGCGCTGCTCGGCGAGATGTTGAGCCGCCTCGAATCGACATTCCAAGAAGTGGCTACACAGCTATAGCACTCGGCATTTGAGCGAAGCTCCGTGTTCGGCGCTTTTCTTCAACCGGGGGGACGTACCATGGGTCGTCGTTTGTTGAACGCGGTCTTCCTGCTGGCGTTGCTCGGATCGCCTGTGGCGCTACAGGCGCAGCAGCGACAGATCAGCGGGACAGTTCTGCGGGCCAACGGAGAACAACCGGTCGCTGATGCGATCGTTTCCGTGGTCGGAAGCCTGGTGAACGTGCGAACCAACGCACAGGGCAAATTCACCATTGCAGCTCCCGCGGGAGACGCGCACCTGCTGGTCCGCGCGATTGGCTATGCCCGCCTGGAAGTGACCGTGCCCGCCAGTCAATCCACCATCGATGTCAAACTCGCCGACGATCTCTTCAAACTCGACGAGTTGGTGGTCACGGGTCAGGCGACTGGGATCGAACGCCGCAATGCCACGACCTCCACCGCTGTCGTGAGCGGGGACGATATCCGCCAAGTGCCCGCCCCGACGCTCGATCGCGCGCTGGCGGGCCGGATTGCCGGAGCCAATATCCAATCCAACTCGGGGGCTCCCGGCGGCGGGATGCAGATCCAGATTCGCGGGAGCAACACCGTCATCGGCGGGTCCGACCCGCTGTTCGTCGTCGATGGTGTCATTTACAGCAACGGTACTCTCCCGTCCGGTCTTTCGACCGTCACCACGAGCAAGAGCAGCAACGAGGCGGGGGACAATGGCCCCTTGCAGGACGACGGAGTGAACCGCTTGGCCGACATCAATCCAAACGACATCGCCTCGATTGAAATCCTGAAAGGGGCGGCAGCTTCGTCCATCTACGGCTCCAAGGCGGCCAATGGGGTCGTGGTGATCACCACCAATCGAGGCCAGGTGGGGAAGCCGAGAGTCACGATGACCCAACGATTCGGGTTTGCGGAACTGGCGCGCGCTCCGAAACCCCGCGCCTTCACGGTGCCGGAGGCGAATGATCTGTATGGCGCGGATGTCGTCGCGCCTTTCCTCGTGAACGGGGCGTTGCCGGTTTACGATCACGTTCAAGAGGTGTTCGGAAACCGTCCCCTCGGCTATGAAACCTTGTTGGACGTGAGCGGGGGGAGCGAAACGACTAAGTATTTCGTCTCGGGCGGTTGGAAGGAGGATGGAGGAATCATCGCCAACACCGGGGCCGGGAGGCAGTCCCTTCGGGTCAATGTCGATCAGAAGATGTCCGACAAGGTCACTTTCGCGATCAGCACGGCCTTCAACCGGACCGACGCCCAACGCGGATTCATCAACAACGATAACGCAGGAGCCAGCATTCCCTACGCGTTGTTGTACATCCCAAGCTTCATTCCGATTGTCAAGCAAGCCGACGGGACGTACCCGATTCCGGACGTGTCCTACTTCTCGGCCAATCCATTGCAGACCGCGGATTTGGCCAAGAATGAGGAGACCGCCATCCGATTTACCGGAGGCGGAACCCTCACCTACCACGCGTTCACCACCGAGCACCAGAGTTTGAAACTTGTAGCCTCGGGCGGTCTCGACTTCTTCAACCAAGAGAATCGGATTCTTGCGCCTCCGGAGCTCTACTTCCAGGCCCTCCAACCGAACCCGGGGCTCGCGGCTCTCAGCAACGGGGCGAGTCGGTTTCTCAACTGGAACCTCAACGGCATCCACACGTTTTCTCCGACGAGCGGAAAGTTCACCGCCACCACCTCTGCCGGGCTCCAGTTTGAGGATCGCAGCGTCAATCGGTCCCGGGTCGTTGCCACCGGGCTCCTTTCCGGCCAGTCGAACATCGACCAAGGGGCTGTCTTCGGGCAGCAACTCGAGGCCAAGAATCACGAACGCACGTTCGCGTTTTACGGGCAGGAGGAGTTCCTCGCGTTGCAGGACAAGCTGTTGCTGGCGATTGGGGTACGGGCCGAGCGGAGCAGTGTGAATGGCAACACGGACAAGTACTTCCTGTATCCGAAAATCTCGGGCTCCTACCGATTCATCGGCACGCTCGGGAAAGGGTCGGAGCTCAAAATGCGCTTAGCCTACGGCGAAACGGGCAACCAACCGCTCTTCGGCCAAAAATTCACGACCTTGCAAGGCGGGGGCGTCATCGGTGGAAGCATTGGCACCGTTGTCGGCAACACGTCAGGAGCCCCTGGTATCAAGCCGGAGCGCATCAAGGAAGTGGAAGGTGGGTTCGACGCCTCGCTTGCCAATGGCCGGGCGACCATTGAAATAACCGGATTCCGTCGCCGCGCGGTGGATCTTCTCCTCGCTCGGTCGCCGGCGGGATCGAGTGGTTTCGTGCAGGAGAACATCAATGGTGGCGAGTTCATGAATGAAGGCATCGAAGTGGCTGCGGGATTCACCATCGCCCAAAGCCGCAACTTCACCTGGCTCGTACGGACCACGTTCGCCACGCTGCGAAACCGAGTGGTGTCACTCCCCATCCCTGCGTTCCGCCCGGCCAACGCCGGCTACGGGCTCGGCTTCGGCGAGTTCTACATCGAACCCGGCAAGCCGATCGGGCAGATTATTGGCCAGACGGCAATCAACCCAGACGGTTCCTTTCAAATTGGGTACCTGGGCCAGACCAATCCGGACTTCAAGATCGGGTTTAGCAACGACTTCACCTACAAGAGCGCCTTTCTCTCGTTCCTTTGGGACTGGCAGCAGGGAGGGGTGGCCCAGAATCAGACGCGTTCGCTGATCGATGGGAACCAACTCGCGGAAGACGGCGGCACGCCCGAAGGCATCCGACGGCAGATTGCCAGCCAGAAGGGTGTGGCTCCTGATTTCGTTCAGTCCACGACCTTCCTCAAGCTCCGCGAAGTCAATCTTGGGATGAGTCTCCCGAAGCAGGTCGCCGCACTCTTTGCCGGGAGCAAAGATGTGCGAGTGAGTATCACCGGTCGCAATCTGCTGATCCTCACGAAGTACTGGGGCTACGACCCTGAGGTCAGCAACTTTGGGCAGCAGTCAATCACCCGAAACATCGATTTGGCGCCGTATCCACCGATGCGGACCTTCTTCTTCAACATCTCGGTAGGGCTCTGACCATGTCGACACGCACTCGACGTATTCTGGGAGTGACCGCCATGGTATGCGGCGGGCTGCTGCTGGGCGGATGTTCGGCCGACAGCTTTAACATCACCAATCCCAATCAACCCACGCTGGACGACCTCTTGTCGAACCCGAGCCGGGGCAAACTGTCCGCCGCCGCGACTGGGCTTTTCCTCGGGGCACGCGGTGACATGCCGGACTTCATCTGGCGGGTCGGGTCGATGGGCCGGGAGGGCATCAATCTCGCGAACAACAACCCGCCCGATTTGACCGAGCCGTATTTCGGCCCCCTCTCGCCGAGCGGGTTCGGCGGCTCCCACTGGCTCCGTCCGTACCAGCAGATCCGCAGCATCAACGTGTATATGACCGCACTGGGAAGAACTAAGGATCTGAGTGCCAATGAGGTTGCGGCCTCTCGAGGGCTCGCGAAGACGCTCAAAGCGTTGGCCTTCCTCTACATCATCGAGACCCGGGCCAGCCTCGGCGCACCGGTGGACGTTGACGTGCCGGTCGGGGCTCCTCCCGCACCGTTCGTGCATGAAGACAGTGTGTACGGGTATGCTCTCGGCCTATTGCAGTCGGCTCGCGACGACCTCACCGCCGCGGCCGACGCCAGCTTCCCGTTCCCCATCCCGCCCGGTCTCGCGGCCTTCAACTCGCCCGCGACCTTCGCACAATTCGCGTGGGCCCTCTCGGCCAAAGCCGAAGTTCTCCGGGCGACCGCCGGATGCGGCCTACCCTGTTTCAGCAACGCGCTCACCGCGCTGGTCAATTCCTTCCTGGTGGAGGATCCGGCTCAGTTCGCCTCCGGCGCGTATTTCGATTTTTCCAATTCCTCCGGCGACACCCCGAATTCGCTCTCCGAGCCGCTCAACGGGGCCACGTTCTTCGCCGTGCCCACCATTCTCGATGATGCGCAAGTCAAGGACGATGGTGTGACGATCGACGATCGTGCGACCGCCAAAATTGCCTTGTCGGCCATTTCGCCGCCGCCGTCGGTCGTCGGTGTGCCAATTCTCGGAACGCTGAAATTTGCGGGGTACATGGCCGGCTCACTCGCTGCGCTGGTGGCCAATCCAAATGCCCCGATTCCGATCATCAAGAACGAAGAACTCATTCTCCTCCGCGCCGAGGCCAACATTGGTACCGGCGCGCTGGATGCCGCGATTGCTGATCTCAATTTGGTGCGGCAGAGTTCCGGCGGCCTGCCGCCAACCACGTTGACGACCAGTAGCCAGGCGGCTGATTTCATTGCGGAACTGCTCTACAACCGTCGGTACTCACTCCTGTGGGAGCAGGGCACACGATGGATCGATGCCCGACGGTATGGCCGCCTCGGCAGCATTCCGGTCGGGGTACCCGATGGCCAGGTTCCGACCCGGATGCCGATACCTGATATCGAGTGCAGTGCGAGAAGCTTGCCCAGCGGTTGTTCTCCGTTGGGGACCTGAGCGGGAGGAGTTAGAGCGGAGTTGGGGAGAGGAGTCGCCTCTCAGGGCGACTCCTCGCTCCTCACATGACTATTTGTCGGTCCGGTGGACGGCGAATCCTTCGACGTGGACGTCCAGCCCGTGGTTGACGCGAAGCCCGATCATCCCAGGTGTCGGGCCCTTCGCGTCCCAGGAATAGACCATCTTGTCGTTGATTTTCATCTCGACCTTGTTGCCGGCCGCGCTATACACTTCGATCTTATTGGTGGCCTTGCCGCTCGCGTCGGCCTTCACTATCGCGTCGCTGTCGGTCCAATCTGCGATCTTGGGCGTAGCCGCACCATCCCGCTGCTTGACGATGAATTTCCCGTCGGCCCGGACCAGAAAGTACGTGTATTTGACACCGTCGCCGGCGAGATCCGAGCCCGCGATGAAAATTCCGTATCCTTCCGGGTGCGTAGGTGCCTTGGTCTGGGTGAAAGTGGCCAGGGTGTGGAAGCCCCCGGTCACTTTATCGGCATCGCGCCACAGAACTAGGGCCGATCCGGTGGTCACGTGATATCCGGGGCCCATGGCCGAGAATTTCACCCCGGCCTCGGCGCCTTTCGTGTCGGTTCGGCTGGCCCACCCGGCAGGTAGTTGGGCGCTGAGCGGCAGAGCGGTCAGGAGACCGGCGGTCGCGAGGGCGAGAATGCGCATGATTTTCTTCCTTCAGGAGACAGGTTGAATGGTCAGATGTGCAGCCGTACGGTACGGTTGCGGACAGTGCCAAAGGTAGTATACACTTACCGGTCTTCGAAATCGCGTCGATCCACGTCGGGAGCCGAATATGCTGGAGACGTTTGGAATGGTGTTCGCCGCACTGGGAGCGGGGATGATTTTAGCGGCGCTTACCTTCGTCACTCTGCTCATCGGTGTGCTGGTGAACGCTATGGTGGTACTCATGGCGGGGCCGGTAATCGACAGATTTGTGAAGGACTAGTTTCCCGCTCCCCCGCCGCCGTCTCCCTCGGGGGAAATGGTCATCGCTGAGCGGATCGCCCCCTCGTAGTTCACGCGCAAACTCACCAGCCCTTCTCGCAGTCCCCGTACTTTCATCTGGAGTCCTCCGCCTCGGCGGGCCATCGTGCTCATCAACCCGAGTGTGTCCGCTAACGCGTTGAGTGTCAGGGAGTTTGCATGGGCCTTCATCTCGTCGAGCAGGCGACACAGACTCCGCGTGAGCGACTCGTCCGCTCGGAGTGCGGCGATTTCTTCAATGAGTCGATGGATCCGGTCGAACTTTGCGGGATACGCTCGGAGCGCGTCTAGTTGCGACTGCTGTCGCGCGGACAATTTCGATACGCTCATAGCTGGCTCCATCCGACGGGCATTGCCGGGGAATGATAGCGTTTTTCGGGCCCGCGGGCATGCCCAGGGCCGACCCTCATTCCCCCCCTGCCATTTCACTGAACCGTAAACCCATCTCGCCGGTTGTTGAATCGATCGACATGGAGGTGGAGACCTGTGCTGGCACGGTCCATCGCCCCCGCTCGTAACGCCTGCACGATTTGGGTCACGAGGGCCTGGTCGGTCGAAAAATCCTTCACTCGGACCCCTAGGGCTCGGAAGTTCGCGACCAGGAAATCGATTTCCGAGGGCCGGAGGCCGACGACCCGAATATCCATTGCGCCACCGGGGCCATACAAAGAGATGTGCTCCGGGTGATCCGATCCGGTAATCTCAAATGCCCGATTAAAGCGGCGGCCGAACCGGGTCTGCACTTCCTGAACCGCGGTCTGAAAATCCTTGACACTCAATCCGCCGCGCAAGCTCATCCCCAGGTTGTAACGCGACTGTTTGAGGTCCTGCAGTGACATCGGAATCTCGACGCGATTGAATCGATAGATCTGCAATACTGTTTGTTGAAGGGCCTCGATCCGCGGTCGTATCAGCGGAGAATTGGCGATTCGACTCGTTTCAAACACGTCGATGCCTTTGGCGAACTCGCTGAGCGCGTTACCGTTGAGTCCAAGGGACAGCAGCGCAGTACCCCGTTCGATCCGGTCGTACGCTTGGGTGAGCAGCGAGTCGTACAGGCGCAGGTCGGCGACGGAGAGCGCAATGGCGGGAGCGATCGCGGGCTCGCGCGAAACCGTTGTTAGCCTCGAGGCAATGAGGACACTGACGAGGAGAACCAGCAGAGGGAGGCTCACCAGCCCCAGTAGCTTCCACCGCCGCCTCCGGGCCACGTCCTCGTCAGCGAGTCGCCGACCATCCGGACGAAATGGCTGCCGAGAACCAGGAACCGGCCGGACCGCGTCGGGGACGAGTACGACGGGTGGACTTGGCGTGATCAGAAACTCGTACCGCGCTCCCGGCACAAACTCGATGACATCGCCTTCCTGCAGGGCTACCCGATCGGAAACGGCACGGCCGTTGAGGATGACCGGATTCGGCCGGCTCGGGGCAGGTTCGAGCCAGAATCGGTCCTCGTCGGTTTCAATGCGCGCCAAGGGGAAACCTGCATCCGGGATGTTGAGGACCAACGCGTTCCCGGGGAGGACGGCAATGGGATAGGGCGACCCGCGGAGCGGTTCAGGCCGAGCCCGGCTGGGGGGCAGAGGCACTAGGCGAGGGTCGCGTTCCGATTCCATACCCTCATTATAGACCTGACCGGAGGGCCGGGGAACCACTTGGAGTGGCCATTCCTCGCCGATTCGGGCCCGCTTATCTTGTGTTCCCTGACCTCAACCATGGCTGCCTATGCCGATTCCCAAACCTGGGACCAAAGCCCCTGCCTTCAGCCTTCCCTCCGATGCCGGAGACGTGGTCTCGCTCAAAGACCTCAAAGGGAAGAAGGTGGTGCTGTATTTCTATCCCAAAGACGACACCAGTGGCTGTACCGTCCAAGCCTGCGAGTTTCGGGACAACTGGAAGGCGGTGCAAAAGCAGGGTGCCGTCGTCCTCGGTGTATCGCCGGATGGGGTCGGCTCCCATGTAAAGTTCAAGCAGAAGTTCGACCTCCCGTTCCCCCTTCTGGCCGACCCGGACCACAAGGTCGCAGAGGCGTACGGCGCCTGGGGTGAGAAGTCGATGTACGGAAGGAAATATCACGGAATTCTCCGAACCACGTTCATCATTGACGAGACGGGGAACGTCCAAAACGTCTTCCCGAAGGTCAAGCCGAAGGGCCACGCCGGCGCAGTGCTGGCGGCGCTAACCGGCTGAACTGGTTCGATTTCTCTCTCAGAGATGATCATGCCGAGACTACTGCCGCTGTTGGTGCTCACGTCGCTTCTCACGGCTTCCAGTCCGGTTCGACAGGATCAGCCGACCATCCGCATCCCGTCGGAGCCGGGGGAACACCATCTTCACAACATCTTGCAACTGACTCAGGGTGGGAACAACGCGGAAGCCTATTTCTCCCGTTCGGGAAAGCAAATCGTTTTTCAGCGGCAGTCGAAGCTGAATGCCGGTTGCGACCAAGAGTTCGTGATGAATATCGACGGCACCGGTCGGCACCAAGTGTCCAATGGCCAAGGCCGCACGACCTGCGGATACTTCTACGACAATGATCGACGGGTCTTGTTCAGCAGTACCCATGGCACGGCGCCGGGGTGCCCGGCCACCCCCGATCGTTCTCGGGGCTACGTCTGGCCTCTGTCCGATACCGAGATCTATACCACGAAAGCGGAAGGCGGCGATCTCCGCCAGCTCACCCATGCCGGCGGCTACAATGCCGAAGCCACGGTTTCACCGGATGGTCGCCGGATCGTTTTTACCTCGACGCGCGACGGTGATATCGAGTTGTACGTCATGAATATCGACGGCACCAATCTTCGCCGCATCACCAACCGGGTGGGCTATGATGGTGGCGCCTTCTTCTCCCCCGACGGAAAGTCCGTCGTATGGCGAGCCGCATATCCGACCACCGCCACTGATTCGGCCGACTTTCTCCGACTGCTGCGGGACAAACTCGTGCGGCCGGCGCGGGTGGAGCTCTGGACCGCGGATGCCGACGGCTCACATGCTCGCCAAATCACGCATCTGGGCGGCGCGAATTTCGCGCCCTATTTCCACCCAGACGGCAAGCGGATCATCTTTGCTTCCAACTACGAAAGCCCAAAGAGCGGGAAGTTCGACCTGTTTCTGATCAATCGCGATGGGTCCGGGTTGGAAAAAGTGACGACCCATCCCGATTTTGACGCGTTCCCCATGTGGAGTCCCGACGGAAAGAAACTGATTTGGGCGTCCAATCGTAACGGCAAGGAGCCAGGTGAAACGAACCTGTTCATCGCGGATTGGGTCGAATAATATGGAGTCGCTGCTGTTGATATGAGAGCCAAATCGCGCGGCGTCGCCCTGTGGTTTTGGGAATGGACCAAATCGATCGTCATCGCGGTGGTCGTCTGGCTGTTCCTGAGGACATTCCTCGTGGAGGCGTTCCGGATTCCCTCCGGAAGCATGGAGAACACGCTGCTCGTCGGTGACTTTCTGTTTGTCAATAAATTGCTCTATGGAGCCGAAGTTCCGATCATTCACCAGCGTTTGCCGGCGCTTCGAGAGCCGCGCCGGGGTGACGTCGTAGTGTTCAGTTCCGTGGAGCAGCAGGACACGATGATCGTGAAACGACTCATCGGCGTGCCGGGAGATACGCTGTCGATGGTCGCGGGTCAGTTGATTCGGAACGGTCGCCCGGTTGATGAGCCCTTCGCGATTCACACCGATCCGACCGCGTCCGCCGATGGCTATCAGCGGGTCCGGATGCGAGAGTGGCAGCTTCCGCATTTTGTCGGGCGGGACACGGCAGCGTACCAACCCGATCTTCAAGACTGGGGTCCGATCGTGGTACCGCCCGATTCGCTCTTCATGATGGGCGACAACCGGGACGGATCGTACGATGGGAGATATTGGGGATTCCTACCCCGGAGCAATGTGAAGGGACGGCCGTTGATCGTCTACTTCAGCTTCGACCAATCCAGTTTTCGCTCGTTGCCGTTCTTCACCGCGATACGGTGGCGCCGGCTCTTCACAGTTCCGCAATAATCCCGAGGTAGCCCCTGACCTCCGCTCCCCTTCCCCCCCCGGCGACCCCGGCCGCCGAGGCCAGCGACACCCGCCCCGCATTCCAGACCTGGATTTTGGAATGGGTGAAATCCATCGCATTCGCGCTGGTGGCGTGGTACTTCCTGAGCACGTTCCTCGTGGAGAGTTTCCGCGTCATCTCCGGGAGTATGGAGAATACGCTCCTCGTCGGGGATGTGCTCTTCGTGAACAAGCTGTTGTACGGCGCCCGAGTGCCCCTGATTGGCGCCCATCTCCCGGCCTTTCGCGATCCCCGGCACGGGGAAATCGTGGTCTTCGAATCCGTCGTCGAACCGGGGCTCATACTCGTCAAGCGCCTGATGGGGTTGCCCGGAGATACCCTCGCGATGGAAAGTGGGCGGGTTCGCCGCAACGGTCGGTTTCTGGATGAGCCCTACGTGGTCCATTCGGATCCCAGCCGATCGGCCGAACCCTCGGAGCGGGAACACATGCGGGAGCTCCAGCTGTCGCACTACATCGGCGCCAATCCCGAGGGGTATCATCCGGACGTGCAGGATTGGGGCCCCTTCGTCGTCCCCAAGGATTCGCTGTTCATGATGGGTGACAACCGAGATCTGTCTCTCGACAGTCGGTTCTGGGGTTTCGTACCCCGCTCCCACGTCCGCGGACGCGTCCTGGTGCTCTATTACAGCTACGATGCGTCGAGTTATCGACCCTTGCCCCTCTTCTCGGCCCCGCGGTTGGAGCGGATTTTCTCCATCCCGAAATGAGAAGGTCCAAACCGAGCATTCGGTGATCTCCGTCACATCCGGCTAGGTTTTGAAGGCCGTAACGTTGCTACCCCAATCGGGGCGTCCTAAATTGGGTGGGCTACATCGCTCCCTCGTTTTGAGAATGGCCATGAACCGCACGACACCGCTCCAAGTTCGGCTCGCGTTCTGGCTACCCTTGCTGGGCGCTTGTGCGCCGGCGTTAAAGAGCCCGGTCCTGACCCCCACGGATGTCACGGTTCTGGAGGCGCAACGCATCCGCTCGCCCTCCGACCCCGACGTGCTCACCCGGCTCGGCGTCGTGTACTACCAGTCGCAGAAATACGTCCAAGCGCGCGATGTCCTGACCGCCGCTGTGAAACTCAACCCCGGATCGTTCAGCGCTGCGGTGTACCTCGGACTGACGCAAGAAGCGTTGGGCGAGCTTTCGCCGGCGCGCGACGCCTATCGACTGGCCCAGGCGCTCCCGGATCTGTCCCGATCGCAGCGTACTGAAATCGAGAATCGGCTGACCGTGTTGGATCAGCTCGTCTTGCGGGCGAGCGCTCGCGCGGCTATCGCTCAGGAAGCAGTCCTCAGCCAAACACCGCCCGCCGCCAATACTGTCGCGATTCTGCCCTGGACCTATCTGGGGCGCAACGAAGAGCTTCGGCCACTCGAGCGGGGGATGGCCCATCTCCTCGTGACCGACCTGAGCAAAATCAGCCATCTGAAATTAGTGGAGCGCGAACGAGCGCAGGCCCTGACCGACGAGCTCAAGCTGGGCGCGTCCGCCCGGGTCGAGTCATCGACCGCGGCGCGGTCCGGCCATTTGCTCGGTGCGGAGCGAGTGCTTCAGGGGGCAATTCGGGAGCTTCCGAACGACGGGACGATCCGGCTTGAGGCGAATGTGGTGGATACCAAGAACGCCCAAATCTCGGCCCGTGAAAATGTGTCAGACCGGCTCCAAGCCCTCTTTGCGATGGAAAAACAGCTCGTGGTGCGGCTGATCGACCTGATGCATATCGAGGTGTCGCCGGCGGAATTCCGCGCGCTCAGCGAACGGCCGACCTCGGATCTGCAAGCGTTCCTTGCCTTCAGCCGAGGACTCTTGGCCGAAGATCGCGGCGACTTTCTCCAAGCAAACCGCGCCTATCTCGATGCCATGGCGCGGGATCCCAATTTTGTAGCGGCCTCTCGCCGGGCCAGCAACTCCGCCCGGATCAGTCGAGCTTCGGCCACGACGACCGCTACCCTGGCCCAACAAGCCAATCCCGATCGGAACGGCGGCTCTTCGCGCTCGACCGACCGTACCATCGCCCTCGGCAACGCGCTTGCGGTCGTCAATCCCAGCTTTGGCGGGCATCTGAGTCGCCTCACCGGCAGCCGCGAACTTCCATTGCAGAAAGGAAACGCCCAGGAGGGCTTCCGTCAGGACGATCCCACCACCATCGGCATCCTGGGCACGCTCATCATCGTGGTGCCGCGACCATGACGCTGGGGACGCGCCGCAGTCTCGCGGCGTGTTTTTTCCTCTGTTTGTTCGCCTCCTTCGGCCGAAGTGCCGCGGCCCAGGCGTTCGGAAGCGAAGGCGCCGTCTTCCTGGGCGCCGAAGCCCGGAGCTATTCGTTTCGGCAGCAGTTTGCCGTGAGCGGCGTGCGGCAGATCGCGTTCCCCGCGGGGATTCTCATTCCGGTTGGCCGGCTTTCGATCGACATCGGAGGCTACTACGCGGCCACCACCCTACAGCGGCTCGACGGGTCGAGTCACACGGTTTCCGGTCCCACCGATACCCAGGTGCGGGCCAGCTACGTCATCGGCCGGGATGCCGTGGTCGCTTCTGTCATGGTGAACCTTCCAACCGGGCTGGATCGGTTGGACCCCACGGATTTCAACGTCCTCGGCGCGGTGTCCTCGGCCTTTCTGGTTTTCCCGGTTAACTCGTACGGGAACGGCTCGTCGGTGACCGGGTCGTTGGCCGGGGTCCTACCCGTAGGATCCTGGAACCTTGGGCTGGCTGCCAGCATTCGAAGGAACGGTGAATTCACCCCGTTGGTCCAAACCGATATCGGCCCGATCACCTATCACAGTGGCGTCGAGGGTCGCGTTCGAGCGGGGGTCGACCGTCTTGTGGGGTCGTCCCGGTTTGCGTTGGGAGTCACCTACAGCACCTTCGGAAACGATGAATTCAGTGGTAAGAGTGGGCTGAACCAATATCGCCCCGGGCGCCGCTGGATCGAGGAAGCCTCGCTCCTCGCCCCCTTCGGTCGCGGCACTCTCACGTTGTTCGCTTGGAACTACCATCGGTCAGCCGGCGACACCACCGGTGCCGGCCAAGCCAACGCGGGGAACAGTGAGAGCCTGTTCAGTGCGGGTGGGGCCGCCTCGCTACCCCTCGGGGTTGGCGTGCACGTGGAGCCCGGGATCGAGGGCCGCTATTGGAAGCCAGAAAACAGCCGAGGCTTCCTGTTCGGATCTTTCGTCGCCCTCCGGGTCAAGCTAAGCGACCGCCTCGACCTCCTACCAACCGTGCGATATGACGTGGGCTATCTGGACGCTGGTGCGACCCGCGCCAACGCCCCGAATGCCGCGAATTTGGGTCGGCACGACCTCGCTGGGGTCTCAGTTTCGTTGTTTCTTCGGAGTTCCTTCTAGCTACTACTATACAAATAACCCGCCTTACACAATTCTTTCTTGACGCCATGGGGCGGTCGTGGTACAATGCCCGCCGTCAACGCCATGTCCGTTTGGCGTATCTTGGAGGTAACGTGGTGACGGACCTTGGTGGTTCGCAGATTTCGTCGCTGGTTGAAACCCTACCCGGGATTGCGCTGGTTTTGCGGAGTCCGGTGGCGAATGCGTTTGTGCACCTCATTCGGGCGTCCGCTCGCCAGGATGAGTTCCTGATCAGCCATGCCGAAGAGGTGATGAAGTACGCGGTACGGCGGAATCTGATCGATCAGGAAGAGAGCGAACGGGTCATCGCCGAGGCGCGCGATGCCGCTCTGAAACGCGCCGAAAAGGCCGCCGACCG
>JANYKV010000004.1 GCA_025358055.1 Gemmatimonadota bacterium | reverse complement strand
TTTCGCGTTCAAAAGATATCGGGTGACGACGAGGGAAGCCCCTGAGTTGACCGCGCCCGCTTGGGCGCGCCGGAGCTGGGGCAGATGGGGACCCTCGGCGGCAAGGACGCCGTACACGGTGCCATCGCGATCGAGGTGCATGAGCGGGACGCCCACCGCATGAAGCCATCGGATGGCGTCGAGCGAGATTGTTCCACTGCATCCGAGGATGACGACGCGCTTCAGGGAGGGGTCGATCTTGCTGAACCGGGCAAA
The DNA here is from genome assembly GCA_025358055.1 of Gemmatimonadota bacterium. GTDB lineage: Bacteria > Gemmatimonadota > Gemmatimonadetes > Gemmatimonadales > GWC2-71-9 > JANYKV01. The sequence goes on along the minus strand of JANYKV010000004.1, from coordinate 1,769 downwards.
GCGGCGCTCGTCCGCGATCCCGTCTTCCACGCAGAGGTAGCCGCGATCGACGGCCATCTGGACGCCGTAGCCTGAGAGCCTGAGTATCCCGCCCGTCACCATGATGTCGGGTGCCCGATGGGCGTCAGGACGTCGCACGCTTCCCTCCTCGTGATTGTCGCGATCGCTTCGCCTTCCTCTGGTCTCCCGTCCGAGCCGCCTTGGCCTTGGGGGTGGGTGCCTTTGGTGCGGGTGGGGCGAAGGGCGGTGTGGGAGCGAGGACCTGCGGATCCAGAATCGCTCGCGGATCCGTGGGGCCGGCAAACTCCGTGACGGTCGCGAATGGATGCTGCGGGAGATGTACCAGATCGCGAACCGCTCGGTAGTTGAGCTCCGCGGTGCCATCGAACCACGGGCGGAGACAGTGTTCGAGTGCTCGAATCAGTCCAAGCACCGCGGCTTCATGGTTGGGATCCTTGCCCGGATTCAACAGCGGAACCCATTTCCCCTTGACAAGCTCCACCGACGCCTTGGGCGCCGAACGTGGAATCAGCTGCTCCGGCACGAGGCCCCTGCGGCCTCGTGTCCCGTCCGTCATCTCCGTCTGCACTGCCGCGAATGGACGGCCCGTCGGCATCGGCTCCGTCCATCGGAACGTCCCCGGGGGCCATACCAGGAGCCGTTGGCGCCAGTCGTGGATCAGAATGCATTCCACGAGCGACCGTGCGGTCTGTTGGTAGACCAGGAGGGCCCTGAGGTCGTCGAGGCTTCCGACCCGCTCCGTGACATCACGCTGGGTGGCGTGCATGATCTGCGTGACCAGGCGTTGGGCGGCGAGTTCGGTCCGCCGCGAATACCGGTACTCGGCTCCGTCCGCCACCTCGTTCGCTCCAAGGAAGGCCACCCGTTCTCCCATGAGCAATTGGGGCGACAGGCCAAGGACCAGAGCCAGCGCCTCGACAAACCCACGATGCGCGCGCTTGCCCACCTTCGGCGTCAGGAGAGCGGAGAGGCGTTGCTGAGACGCTCCGGCGGCTGCCGCCAGAGCGGAGATCGATCGACCATCCTCGTCAATCAGCGCACGAAGCGTGTCTTGGTCCACCGGCACCAACTCCTCCGCCGGGGTCGTCTTCTTCCGGTGCAGACGCGTAATCATTTGGGGAATCTCACAATGTCGCCCGAAATCATGAGGAAGGCCTTGCTGATAATGTCTGGCCACGAGATGTTCATGGAGTTGTGACACACAACTAAGTGATTGGTATCGAAGAAATCTACTAGGAGAATGCCATGAGTGCCAACCGACCCTTGCCCTTAGCCCAGGCCGGACTGCTGCTCCGCCGAACCTACCACCAAATCCGAGCCATGCTGCTGCGAGGCGAGTTACGGGGTGGACGCGATGCGATGGGGCGCTACTACGTGGAGGCGGACGCGGTCCGGCAGTACCGGCGTCGGACCGGGAAGGAGTCACGTTCTCTATGACGCCGTCGACCACACGTACCCGGCCGGAAGGACCGGGCCAAACGGCTGGCTCCCTGCATGCCGGAACGGTGACCGTGTTCTTCGCCTCGCCGAAAGTGTTGTTTGGAACGACGGCCCATCAACACTATCGCAAACAGATCGCCGAGCGGTACCCCACTACGATCATCCTCGACGCGGCCACGTTGTTCGCCTCCGATGGGCATTGGCGGACCGCGTGGCCGCGGCTACTCACGGAGATCACTCGCCTGGTGTTCGTGGTCGGTCCCGACGGGTGGATTGGGGCCGGGGTGTTTCAAGAAGTGCGCGATGCG
>JANYKV010000058.1 GCA_025358055.1 Gemmatimonadota bacterium | reverse complement strand
CGGTCCAGATAGGCCCGAACGCCGGAAAAGCGCTGAAAATACTGCGCAATGAAGGACTTGGCCTCCTCAAGTGATATCCCCAACTGCTTGCTGAGCGCGAACGGCCCTTGGCCGTAGATCGTTCCGAAATTGATGGTCTTCGCCCGTCCTCGCATTTCCGAAGTCACGTCGTCGAGCGAAACGCCGAAGATGAGCGCAGCGGTCTGGCGGTGAATGTCTTCACCCTGTCGAAAGGCAGCGAGGAACGCCGGGTCCTCCGACAGATGGGCGAGAAGGCGCAGCTCAATCTGGGAATAGTCCGCCACCACGAACCGGGCGCCCGGAGCCGGCACGAATCCGAGGCGGATCTCTTCTCCACGGGCGCTTCGCACCGGAATATTTTGGAGATTGGGCTCAGAGGAGGAGATACGTCCGGTCGCAGCCCCAGTTTGGTGAAAGATCGTGTGAATTCGGTTGGTTGTCCGGTTCACGCGCATGGGCAGGACATCCACATACGTCGACCGGAGTTTCTGGAGCTCCCGGTATTCGAGCAGGACGCGCGGAACATCGTGGCCCATGTCGGCCAACTGCTCCAGCACATCGGCGTCCGTGGACGGGCCGGTCTTGGTCTTCTTGAGCATGGGAAGCTGAAGCTTCTCATACAGGAGGACCGCTAGCTGCTTCGGGCTGTTGAGGTTCACACCCGTCCCCGCCAAACGACCAATTTCCGCCTCCAACCGCAGCATATCGCTGTTGAGCTCACGGGCGAGATGCTCGAAGAGCGCCCGATCGATGGCAATGCCCTTCCATTCCATATCGACCAGCACCTCGACGAGCGGCATTTCCATCTCGGTCAAGAGTGATTCGAGGTGCAATTGTTTCAGTTCGGGGCGGTACTTGGCGTGGAGCAGGAGGACGGCCGCCGCAAACGCCGAGGCGTGGGCAGCGGCGAGCGAGACGGTGAGTTCCGCATAGGGTCGCTCACGCCTCCCCTTCCCCGGCGCCTCTTCCGAACGCGGGGGTAGGGTCCAGCCTAGATGGTCGAGCACGAGGGTGTCGATTCCGTGGGATCGTCGCCCTGGATCGAGCAGAAAGCTCTCCAACATGACGTCCGAAACGAACCCTCCGACTTCTACACCAGCTCGGCGAAGGACCTGCCAGTCATGTTTGATGTTGTGACCTACCTTCGCCACACTCGGGTCGCGCAAGAGATCCGCAATAGGTCGGCAGGCGGGATCGGAAAGGATCGGCAGATTGCCCACGCTATCCGGCGCGACGAGTACGCCATCAGGCGGGCGGTGTCCGAACGACAGGTACCAGACCTGCGAAGGGCCCCCGGCCAGCGTCAGCGCAATCAGTTCGGCATCGTGGGGCTCGGAGCCGGTGGACTCCGTGTGCAGCACTACGAAGGGCGCACTCCGGAGTTGCCGCGCAACGTCGACTAGGGTGGAAGGTTCGGTAATCACAATCGCCGAGGCTACAGCCGGGCCCGTTTCCGCCGGACCTGCTGTTGGTATTGGGAGGGGCCCCGAGACCGAACCGGGACCTTCGGGTTGCCCGACCGGCGGTATGGTGGACGGCACGAACCGCTTCGCCAGCGTGTGGAATTCGAGGTCGGTGAGGACACGAAGGAGCGCCTGGCGGTCTGGTTCTTGGATCTGTGCTGCGTCCAAATCCAGCGAAACCGGTACGTCGAGACGGATGGTCACGAGTTCCCGAGAGAGCCGAGCTTCAGCCGCATACTGTTGCAACGCTTCTCGGGTTCGCTTGGCCTTCACCTCGCCGGCTCGTGCCAGGGCGGTCTCTAAATCACCAAACTCACCCAGAAGGGCCTGGGCCCCCTTCTCGCCAATCCCGTGGATGCCGGGAACATTGTCTGACGCATCACCGACGATAGCGAGATAATCGACCACCTGAGCCGGACCGACTCCCAATCGCTCCGCGGCGTTCTGCTCGGTGACCCATTGTTCCTCCACACCCGCGGGACCTCCGCGGCCAGGGTTGAGCAAGGAAACCGAAGAAGCGATCAACTGATAGAAGTCTTTGTCTCCGGAGACGATGACCGAATGCAGGGACTTCGCTGTGGCTTGCCGAGCTAGAGTTCCGATGACGTCGTCGGCCTCGTACCCCCGGACCGTGGCCTCCGGAATTCGGAAGGCAGCCAGCAACTGTTGGATGCGCTCGACCGCCTGGTCAAAATCGGCCTGGAGTTCGGCATCGAGCTTTTCTCGCGTGGATTTGTATTCCGGGTATCGTTCCTTACGGAATGAATCGCCCGCATCGTTGACCCAGATCACATAATCCGGGTGATATTTGGTTTGGAGACGGAGCAGGAAGTTCGCGACACCCCAGGCGGCGGAGGTGTTCTCGCCTCGGCTCGTCCGGAGGGGACGAGAAATGAGCGCGAAAAACGCGCGATAAATGAGCGCGTATCCGTCGATCAGAAAGAGTTGCGGCGGTGTGTGATTCGGCATTGCCTACGCGCGCGCGAGCCTCGGGGTCAACGGCGCGCTCACCGGTCGGTGCGCTGCCGATACTCACCCCACACCTGAGATCGGGCCCGGGCGAACTCGGACCGCGAGGCGGGCGAGAGACGCAGGCGAGAGAAGCCGAGTTGACCCTCGAAAATCAAAACCGCGCGGTAGTTGTTGTACACCCATTGGATGTACCTCCGATCGGCTCCAGGGAAGGTTTCCATTACCTGGTCGGGATCTCCCAGAGTGATATACACCTCGCCACGATCACTTCGCCACCCCTGTTCCCCCTCGTCGCGGAAGCGTTCGTTCGCGATCGCCAGACGGCTGAAGTAGGTGTCCAATGCCTCGTTCTCTGGCGTCCCCGGCGTAGGATCGGACGCCACCCAGAATTCGCGCCAGAGCCTAGCGCGGTCGCCCGGCTTGGTTTTGCGCAATTCATCCAGCTTGGGGCTGGGCGGGAAGAAGCGCAGGAGGCTGAGGAGATTGTCGTAGTTGGTGATCACCCAGCCGCGGGAAAACGAGACCATCGCGGTGACTTTCTGCTGGGCGGCCCCTGATCCAATTTCGATCGAGAGTTCTCCGAGTGGCGGAGCCCCGGAGCCGACCCGAACGAGTCTTGCCTCGACAGCCCGATTGCCGGCAAACCGAATCGAATCCTGGACGACGATCGAATCGCGCTCGTCTTTGACGATCAGTGGTACTGTCGTCGGCCCCGGAAACCGGTACCCCTCGACATAAACCACAAGGGAATCGCCTCCACCCTGAGAGACGGTCCCTCGGGGGTTCAGCAAGAGGCCCAGAGAATCGCCAACCGCGGCGCGGGGAGTACCTTGATACACGAGGATCGGAGCTGTGGTGGACGCAACCGCAAACGACGGCACCGTGACCGTGTGTTCGGCGCGGCTGGACTTGCTGGCGCCGAGATCACGCACGGTGATTGCAAGCTGATAGATCCCGGGGGCAAGGTGGAATCCCTGTTGGAGCAGAATACTCTCGTCCGCACGCTGGGTCTCCTGAAACGTGCCGACCCGGACTACCTCCTCCCGCGCGACCTGAATGGGAGCTGAGCCCGCTCGCTGAAAGCCCATCTCAACGCGGTAGCGGGCGGCAAAGGTCCGGCCATCGCGCTGAAAGGCGAAACCGCGGTTTTCCATCGACAGGCCGACAAACGCCACGGCGGAGTCGCCCCGGCCCGCCACAAGAGCCACGGAACCCACAAAGGGAACGGGAGCCCCGGCGGCGATTCGTCCAATTCGTTGATACACCGTGGAAAGGTTAAATAGCTCTGATAGAGTTTGTTCGGTGGACGCCTGGGTGAGGTTGCCTGGGGCCGTACGTCCACTCGAGCACGCCGAGACGAGAAGGATCCAACCGGCGAGGAACGCAGCAAGGGACTGTCGGCGACGATATGACGTGGTGCGTGGATTCATGCGCAATCCAAACGAAGGTGAGTAGACCACTGGGGACGCCCGAAGCTCTGACTGGGCGCACGGTTCCCGCCCCCAGCTTGCTGGGCCTCCGGAGAAGATATACCTTGAACTACTCTCCATGAGCCAAGATAACCTCGTCGGCCGAACCATCGCCGGGTACACCCTGCGTTCACATGTAGGAGAAGGGGGCACCGCAGCGGTCTACCGCGCGGACCACCCAGAACGCGGGGTCGCTGCAATCAAGATCTTACGCTCTCGCCTCGGTAAGGACCCGGTGGCAGTCAAACGCTTCCTCCGAGAGGCAGAGTTCGGTAAACGGGTCAGCCATCCCAATATCATACGTACATACGATTACGGCGAGGCGGATGGGGTGTACTACCTTGCCCTGGAATGGGCGAGCGGCGAGCCTCTTGCCAGTTTCCTTTCCGCCTCCGGTCGACTGGCCCCGAGCTTGGTGGCCCAAATCATCGAGCAACTCGGCGCCGCACTGAGTTCCGCACACGGCAGTGGGATCATTCACCGAGATCTAAAACCAGCCAATATCATGTACGATCCCACGACTCAAACGGCTCGGTTGCTTGATTTTGGGATTGCGCGCGACGCCGATGATCACCCGGAAGAGCGGCTGACTCGGGCTGGATTCTTCGTTGGCACCTTGCAGTATGTGGCGCCGGAGGCGCTAAGCGGAGAATTGGTCAACGAGCAAGCGGACGTGTATAGCCTGGCGACTATCGCCTACCATCTGCTCACGGACACCCTTCCCTTCCCTGGGAAGAGCCCACGTGAGTTGTTTCAGCAACTCCTAACTCAATCACCGGTGCCACTCAACCAAGCGGTGAAGGGAGTGCGATTCTCGCCGGCGATCGAAGAGGCCCTGATGAAGGGACTAGAGCGCGACCTCAAGAAGCGTTGGAAGACGATTGCGGAGTTCGCAAACGCGTTCTGCGAGGCCGCGAAGCAAGAGAAGCCGAAGAAGGACGGCTTCCTGTCGAGCCTATTCCGACGCGGGGGTGATGGCGGTTGAGCGACTTAGAGACATTGGAACGGATCCTCCTCGAACGCTCCGTACGTCGTGGTGATTTCACTCTTGCCTCAGGCCAGCGCTCCTCCTACTACATCGACGCGCGGATCACCACCATGTCAGCTGAGGGGCTCCGCCTGGTAGGCCACCTGGGCCTCGAGGCGATTCGGCAGGCCGGGTGGCAGCCAGAGGTCGTCGGCGGGCTCACGATGGGTGCCGATCCCGTCGCCTACGCCGTCGCCATCGCGAGCCTCAACCGGGGAACGGACGAGACGATCAACGCGTTCAGCGTACGGAAGGCCGCCAAGGAGCACGGAACCAAGCGGCGCATCGAAGGCAATTTCTCGGTAGGGTGCCGGGTGGTGGTGGTCGAGGACGTGATTACCTCAGGTGCCTCAGCGATTCAGGCCATAGAGGTCGTTGAGCAGGAGGGCGGTCAGGTACTCGGTGTCCTAGCGGTGGTGGACCGACAACAGGGTGGCCGCGAGGTGATCGTCTCAAAAGGATATAATATAGTTGCACTAACAACTACCAACAGACTCGGACTCGAAACCTCGTAGAAACCCCTCCCCCTCCCCTTCCCGACTCCTATTGAATCGGATGGACCCGTCCCCACTGTTCGACATATGGAGTAATCATCGCGCGGAGGAACCGTTCCAGCGCGACCTGGAACGGAAAACGACGCCGAAACTCCGCCGTGGTGATTCCGAGGGTCGTTCGCAGATGTCGACCCAGGCTTTGAGGCGAAGAACACTCAAGCCGATAGGCAACATCAGCAATGGAAAGGCCCCCACTGTCGAACAGTTGGCTCGCATGCAGCAGGCGGATCGCAGACAGGTAACTCCTTGGCGACGGCAGTCCGGCCCGGGTGAAGCGGGACATGAGTGTACTCGGTCGCACCCCAATTTGTCTGGCAAGTTGACGAACGGTTGGGGTTGAAGGGGCCAGACGCACAAGGGCCTCGAGAAAGAGCCGCGCATCCTGCGCAATGAGCGGGAGCTCATCGCACATCGGGCCAAGAATGCGAGATGCGGCGCGAGACGCCGGCTGCGCGAGTAGCTGCCGAAGGCGCACCCAGCCTTGCGGGGAGGTCACATCAACCACCTGCCGAACCCCGTTCGCACCGAGCCGCAGCACGGTTTCCGTAACCTGAGGGTCGTGTCTCGAGACCAGCGCATAGGCTGGAATCGCCGGGAAGCGACGCACAAATTCGCCGACCGCCTCGATCTCCCGCGGTTCACAGCGATGGACCGAGACCAGGACCGCGTCGACGTTCCTCTCCCGAACCGTTTTCGTTGCTTCCGGCACGGACTCTCGATGGACCACAGTGAAGCACCCGCTTCCGGCAGCGTCGACGCGGGGCCGTTCGAGTGGCGACACCACCGCGGCCACGGTAACCAATTCTTCGCTTCGACGCTTATGCATGACAGGAATCCCGAGGGAGGAGACCCGAAAGTGTCCTGGCACCCTCAACAAATCCTAAACCTAGGGACCCACCGGGCTTTCGCGGCACGGGTCCCAAAAAGGCGGAGAGTCCTCATCACCCAAGAAGCCTGGCTCTTCGCGGGCCGGGTCCTTACGTTTTGGGCACGGGTTGGGTGCGATGGTCGCGGGCCGGCGAAGGCTGGCGCGAGGAAAGTCCGAGCTCCAACGGGTAGACTGCCAGGTAACGCCTGGGCGCCGAGAGGCGATGGATAGGGCCACAGAAAACATACCGCCGGCTCGAAAGGGCAGGTAAGGGTGAAATGGTGGGGTAAGAGCCCACCGCGGACCTGGCGACAGGGACGGCACGGTAACCCCCAGTCGGAGCAAGGCCAAATAGGCGGCGAGGTGTGACCCACACCGCCCCCACCGTAGCACTCCGCGAAAGCGGATATGGTGGAAGCCGCGGGTAGGCTGCTAGAGACGGCGGGTAACGGCCGTCCAAGACAGATGACCGTCCGCCCGCGCAAGCGGACGAACAGAACTCGGCTTACGGCTCAACCCGCGCCCCCGGTCGCTTACGGCTCGCTGGGGGCGGTTCCCAGTGCCTTCATGGCACCGAATGATTCCCAACGAAGCTTTTCACCGAGGGGCCCATGATTCGTTCCACTGTTACGACAGGATTTGTGCTTGGGGCTTTGCTTTGGCCAGCCTCACGAATTGCGCCGAACCATCAGAAATACAAAATCGACATGAAGGTGGAGTCGGTGATCGACCTTTCCGGGGTAGGGCAGGGAGAGCAAAAAAACAACCAGACGCTGACCGGGTTCATTGTGGTGACATTGGCGGACACCGCGGGTGGGAGAACCATGCACATCGTCCTGGATTCGTTGCACATCGACGGTCCCGGCGCCGCGATGATGGGTAGCGTCATCGATAGTGCGAAGGGAATCTCCTATCATGCGTTCGTCGACCCGAATGGCAAGATTTCAGGCCTTAAGGCTTCCCGGGGGAACCTCGCTGCAGAATCCTTCGAAGTGGTTCTGGCCACGTTTTACCCGCGAACCCGGCCCAGCATGAAAAAGGGAGAGGCCTGGACCGACACTCTCGATACCTCGGCAAGCAACTCCCAGCGTTCCACGAAGACCCGGACCGTGACGAACTACTCCGCGGCCGGAGGCGAAAGCTTCGGAGGAGTCCAAGCGAACAAGATCGTGGCGGCGTTCAGCTCGGCGATTAGTGGTACCGTCGAAACCCCGGCCGGACCGGCCGAACTTGAGGGCACCGCCAATGGAAGCGGCAACTACTACCTTTCCCCGGACGGCCGGTATCTGGGCGGGAACAACACGACCGCCGGCAATCAAACCATTAAGATCGCCATGGCACCCGCTCCGATCCCAGTCAAGACGTCCATTGCGGTGACGGTGACAACGACGCCGTGAGGCGAAGCTTTCTTTCTCGCGTCGCGGGCTGTGCCGTGTTCTTCGCGTGCACAGCCCCGGTGCGCAGGGCCCCGGCGCCAACGCCCACACCATCCCAGCCAACCCTCGTTACTCCACCCGACAACCTACCCTCGGTGTCCTATCATTTCGCCCCGCGGGCCCACTATTCGATCCTGCGCAGCGACAGCGTCATCACGTTTATCGGGAGTCGGAAACAAGTCCAGGCCATCGCTCGGACAGCTTACGTAACGCTGAGCATCGAATCAGAGCAGGGAGGGGCTTTTCGGGCCGTGCTCGACTCCCTGCGGGCCGAATCTGGCACCCTCTTCTCTGCAGCCGCCCGTGACAGTGCTACCGGCACTAGTTGGACATCGATGATCACCTCAATGGGTCGTCTGGGAGCGCTCGCGGCTTCGCAGAAGACTCTCCTGGGAGACCAAATCGCCTACTTGCTGTCACTGCTCATTCCGGTGCTCCCGCCTGATGGGCTCCACGATTCCTCCACCTGGACCGACTCGACGAGCGTCCCGGTCCATGTCGATTCCTTCGAGGCTACGGAAACGAGCCAGAGGGTGTACCGGTATACGGGTCGACAACACGAGTTCTCGGTGGAAACCGTGTCCCTAACTCTCCAAGAAGTCTTCCACCGATCCGGGAAGGCTGTGCAGTCCGGCCGGGCCATGAGCTTAACAGGGCATGGTGTGAGGAGCAGCCACTACTCCCTCACACAGAATGGCCATGTTTTCTCCGCCGAAGGACGAGACTCTCTCGGGATGTCCATCATGGTTGCTCCTGAGAGTGGGGCAATTCCGGCCTTCCAGATCGGGCGCTTCCGAATTCAGCTGCTCTCTGGTAGTGACCGCTAAGGTCAAGGCAACGCGCTGGTTCGCCCGGATTCTCGTCGGGGGCGGATCACTCCTGCTTGTGTGGCTCTTCTGGCTCTGGCCGCAGCCCTGGTGGTATCGGAACCATCTACCACGCGAAACCTCATTCATGAAAATTCGTCGCTCCGAAGGACGCATCGGGGCGAGAGGAACCCCCGGGAGCCAGGATTTCGGGGCGGCGCCATTTCTCTACGCTCCGGTCGCCCAAAGCCAGATTGCCGGGTCGATGCGGCTTGCCGTACTGGTCGGGGAGGACCATCGGTTCTTTTCCCACGGTGGCATCGACTACCAGGAAATGCTCCACGCGCTCGGATATGATCGCAATGATTTTTCCTGGCAGAATCGCCGGGATCGCCAAGGGTTGTGGCTCGCGCTCGGGAAGGCCTGGTCGCGCCGAGATCGTCTCAGAGGGGCCAGTACAATCACGCAGCAGCTCGCCAAGAATCTTTACCTCTCGTCCTCACGCAATCCGCTGCGAAAGGTCAAAGAGGCGCTCACGGCATTTCGCCTCGAAGCGACTCTGGGAAAGGACCGAATTCTGGAGCTGTATCTGAATGTCGTTGAACTCGGGCCCGGGACCTGGGGTGTGGAGGCGGCTAGCCGAAAATACTTTGGCCGGTCTGCGGCGAAATTAACCGAGGAGCAAGCCGCGGCACTGGCCGCGACCCTCCCCTTTCCACTGCGCTCAAACCCGGGATACCGGCCAGGGCGAATGCGGTGGAGGCAAAATCTGATTATGCGGAGAATGCGCGGAGAGGGCGTGGAATTGCCGGAGGAACCGGACGAAACTCCCGGCCGGCCGGAAAGCTCTGAGGAGGCTCCAGGAAGCACGCCGACCACACCATCCGGCGCCCAGCACTGAACTCTGAGTTTGCTGCCCCCTAGTCAATCAGGCGCAGCGGCATCACCAACGTCAGATAGCTTGCGGGATCATCCCACCCAACCGGCTCACAGGTCGCGGCCCGCTCGGGCGCCTTGAAGGTCAGCCGAACTTCATCGGTCGGCATGTACTTGAGAATTTCCAGAAGATAGGACGCGTTGAATCCAATCTCGAGCGGGTCGCCATCATAGCCGACCGCGAGTTCTTCCTGCGCTTCTCCCAAGTCGGGAGTCTGCACCGACAGCTTACACACGCCATTGGCGAACGCCATGCGAATGCGGTGAGTTTGGTCGCTCGCCACGATACTCATGCGCCGCAGCGCGGAGGTGAGGGCTGCCTTGTCGGCGGTGGCCAATCGGTCGTTCTCGCGCGGAATTACCTGCTCGTAGTTCGGGTACGGCCCTTCAATTAGGCGCGTGAAGACCTGGGTCGAAGCCGAACGGAACCCTAAGTGGTTTTCGCTCCGGGCAATCTCGATTTCCTGGTCCGAGGCAAAGAGGCGACGAATCTGTTCCAGCGCCTTCGGCGGCACAATCAAGTCGGCCTGAGTTCCTCCGGCACCGGTAATCGGCACATCCATCCGCGCGAGACGATGGCCATTGGTCGCCACCATCCGCATCCGATCGGGCTTCAGCTCCCACAACACGCCGTTGAGAATCGGCCGGCTTTCCTCGGTGCTCGCGGCAAAGGCCACGTGCGAAATCAGCTTCAGGAGATCCTTCGACCCCACCTTCCATCCCCCATCAAACTTGACACTGGGAAAGGCCGGAAATTCCTCGCGGGGCAGCCCGAGCAGCTTGAATCGCGATTTTCCGCAATCGATCGAAACTCGCTGTTCGCCGGAGCTGGCGATTTTGATGCTCGCGCTCGGCAATTCTCGGACAATGTCGACCAGTTTACGAGCTGGCAGCGTGATCGCACCTTCCTGATCGACCGATGCGGGAATCGTCGTACTCACCGCAATGTCGAGGTCGGTGCCTGAAAGCCGGAGTCCGTCTTTCAGCGCTTCCACCAGGATGTTCGACAGAACGGGAAGGGTGGTCTTCGTTGGGATACTTGCCGCAACGGCTCCCAGCCCCTCCTGCAGTTTTTCGCGGGTTATCGTGAACTTCATACCGCCCCTCGGGATGCTAAAAAGAAAAGGAATTCTACCTATTAATTAATCTAGTCGTAGTAGTAGAGGGGTTGGCAATGTGGAAGCATCGGACAACCCCGCCTGCCGTAGTGCTCTACTCCCTGATCGGCGTGTCGATATCATGTTCGGGATGGGGACGGCGGGACGGACTTCGACGGCTTTTCCCGATCATCCACATCCTCATATACGTTGTTCCGATTACGTTGCCAACAACTCCTGTCGAACCGAGTCGACCCGGTCTCGAAACGCCCGGTCACGCGCGATCTGTTGCTGAACTTTGTCCACACTGTGAATTACCGTCGAGTGATCCCGGCCACCGAACGCCTGACCGATTTCGACCAGTTGCATTTGGAGAACGTCACGCGCCAAGTACATCGCAATCTGGCGCGGCACTGTGAGCGTCTTGATGCGGGCCTTTGAACGCAGTCCTTCAGGAGTGACGCCCCACCGTCGAGCGACGACGTCCTGCACTTTGTCGATGGTCGGTAAGGATCGATGAAGCGTGCCCGACGGCTCATCCGCGGAACGGATTTTGTCGGCGAGCGCCTCGCGCGCCAATTCGACCGAAACCTCCCGATGGCGCAGTGAGGCGAACAGCAGAAGCTTGATGATGCAGCCCTCAAGCTCACGCACGTTCGAGTACACGTGCTCCGCAATGAAACGGAGCACTTCATCGGGAATAGCGAGCTCAAGGTGGTCCTGTTCCTGTTTCTTCCGAAGGATCGCAATTCGATGTTCGAGATCGGGCTGCCCGACGTCGGCCACCATGCCCGACTCGAACCGGCTCACCAGTCGAGCCTCGAGTCCCGGCATCTCCTTGGGGGGGCGATCCGACGTCAGGACAATCTGTTTGCGTTCTGAATGCAAGGTGTTGAACGTGTGGAAGAACTCCTCCTGGGTTGCTTCCTTGCCTTCCAGGAAGTGCACATCGTCGACCAAGAACAGGTCGACGTCAGACCGGTACCGGCGCCGCAGTTCGGGCATGGTGCGTCCGTGGATGCCCTCGATCACTTCGTTGATGAACTGTTCGGCGCCGACGTACAACACCCGAGTTGCCGGCGCTCGTTGCAACACCATATGAGCGATGGCCTGCATCAGGTGGGTTTTCCCGAGCCCGGTCGCCCCGTAAATGAACAAGGGGTTGTAGGTCTTTCCGGGCGCCTCGGCGACCGCATATGCGGCGGCGGCGGCTAACTCGTTGGATTTCCCGATGACGAAAGTGTCGAAGGTGTAACGCTCGTTCAAGGGTTGAGCGCTCGGGTTCACCGCGGTGAGTGGGATGGGGGCGGCCTCGGGAGTGGGCGGAGCGACGAAGAAATCCATCTGAGGTCGCTTTTGCCGATCCTCCATGACCCGGAATACCACTTCGGTGGTCCGACCAAGCACCGGTTCGGCAAGCCGGCTCAGGAGGGCGGCGTGCTTCGTCGCGTTCCAATCGACGGCGAACTGGTCCGGGGCGCCAACGATGAGCCGGGAATCTTCCAGCGCCAACGCTTCGGTCGGTGCAAGCCATGTTTGAATGGTTTGGACCGGCAGTTCTCGGTGCGCTTCCTCGAGAATACGTTTCCAAGCTTCTTTCGCAGAGAGCTGCATTGCGACTCGAAAAGCGGAAGGATCGTGTCAGGGGCAGGCGATTCTACGGCCCGGCTGTGGAAAAGTCAACCTTGACCGGAAGGCGGTGGATTGGGTAGCTTGTCCGGCCTACTGGAGGAGTGGAAGCAGATGAAACCGTCGTATCGCCCGCGCAACAAGCGCCGGATCAACCGCCACGGTTTTCGGGCTCGGATGGCCAACCGTTGGGGTCGGGCCGTGCTTTCGCGACGGCGGAAAAAAGGACGCCGGCAATTGACCGTCTCGATTCCGTCCAAGCACGGAGGATCCTGACGGGGGAGGGCCTCCCGCGAGTTGGCCGGCTGCAGAAGCCATCGCGGCTTTGGCAATCCCCGGCTTTGCGGCGTCGGCGCACCCGGCAACTCGAAGTGCTTTGGACGGACAACACGGCGGGCCACCCTCGGATGGGACTGATTGTTCCACGCTTCCAGTCCACCGCAGTGGCCCGCAATCGTTTGCGCCGCCAGCTCAGAGAAATTTGGCGCCGGGACATCCGGCCTGGCCTGGCGTCCTGGGATGTGGTGGTGAAAACACGGCCTGAAGCGTACGAGGCAGAATTTTCGGAACTCCGGGGCGCTCTACTGGCTTGGCGTCAGGCGGTGTCCGGGTGACCTCCACGGTCGGGTTGACGAAATGGCCGCGCTACTGGGCCATGGCTGTTCTTCGCGGGTATCAGCGCGTCGTCTCCCCCTTGCTGCCACCGAGTTGTCGGTTCACGCCCTCGTGTTCTCAGTACACTCATGAGGCGCTGGCCCGGTACGGTGTGTTCCGGGGCTGTTACTTGGGGTTTCGTCGGCTAATCCGATGCCATCCATTTCACCCTGGTGGCTATGATCCGGTGCCCTGAGGAAGGCCTCTCAGATCGACTAACGCAGGGTTTTACCTTGGGAATGAGCTAGACCCTATGGATCGCAAGGTCGTTCTCGCGTTTCTGCTGATGTTGGTGGTCGCCGTGGCCCCGGCGGTGTTGTTCAAGCGGACTCCGAAACCCCCGGCAGGAGCCGTGCGACCCGATACGGGGGTCGCGGTGGTCACACCGCCGAGCGCGGACACGCTCCGCCGTGCAGTCGAGGCGGGTCCCGAGACCAGCTCCGCTGCCGGGAGCCCGCCCGAGGCGGGGGATTCGATCCAGGTCTCCTCGCCCCTGTACGCGTACGTCTTCAGCGCGCGAGGCGGCATTCTGCATTCCGCCACGTTGGAGCGGTACAAGGCCATGGCCCCGGCCGATCGAGGTAAGGCGGCCCAGCTTCTGACCTCCCACAGTGACCTTCAGGGACTCACACTGCGGATCGGGCGCGACAGTATCGTGCCCCTCAAGACGTGGAATTTCACTCCGTCCACGAGATCGCTCCGCGTTTCGGCCTCGGAGCCCCTCACCCTCACGGCCACGAGGGGCGGGATGTCGGTCGAGCTTCAGTATCGCTTCCAGCCCGACAATTACCTCATTGATGTCCAGGGCCGAATCCAGGGGTTAGGTCCCGAAGGTGGTCTCTTGTTGGTTGGCATGGGCCCGGGCCTTCGCAACACCGAATCCGATTCGGTGGAGCATACGCGAGAGGTTGGGGTGGTCACCAAGGATCAAAAGAGCGACCTGACCAGGTTCCAATCCCTCAAGCCCAACGAGGTGACACCCCTCAGCGGCCCCTTCGAGTGGGTCGCGGTGAAATCGAAGTATTTCGTCACCGGCCTCCTCGCGTTCGACACAACGACGGCCGCGACCGCAACCGGGGGCATCAGTGGCGTTTCCGCGAAAGGGATCGCGCGGTCGCCAGACGAGAAACCCGTCGAAGCGGATGTGCAAGCGAGTATTCAGCTTTCCCCCGCGGGCCAATTCCACTACCGGCTTTATGTCGGCCCCATGGAGTACCCGCGTCTCAAGGCGATTGGGCACGATTTCGACGATGTGAATCCGTACGGTTGGCCTGGATTCCGCACCATCATTCGACCGGTAGCCGTTGCGGCGCGGTGGTTGCTCGTCTCCATGCACGAGAGTCTCCATCTCGCATACGGGTTGGGTTTGGTGATGTTCGGGATTCTGATCCGGATCGTCCTCTGGCCGCTCAATCAGAAAGCCATGCGAGCCAGCCTGCAAATGCAGGCAATCCAGCCTCTGCTCAAAGGCGTTCAGGACCGGCACAAGAACGACCCTCAAAAATTGCAACAGGAAACCTTCAAGCTGTACCGGGAACACAAAGTCAATCCGTTCGGCGGCTGCTGGCCCATGCTCCTGCCGTGGCCGGTGCTCATTTCCCTTTTCTTCGTCTTCCAGAACAGCATCGAATTACGGGGCGAGCCGTTCCTCTGGCTGCCGGATCTTGCCCGCGCCGATCCGCTTTTGATCACCCCGATTCTCATGGGCCTCTCCATGTTCGTTTTGAGCAAGGTCGGTCAAATCGGGATCGAGCCGAATCCTCAGATGAAGATGATGTTGTACATCATGCCGGTGATGATGACTGTGCTCTTTCTCAAGTTTGCCTCGGGGCTGAACTTGTACTATCTGGTGAGCAATCTGGTGAGCATTCCGCAGCAGTGGTTCGTTGCGAAAGAGCGACTGAAGCGGAATCCACCTTCCGGCACTTCTCCTCCCGTCGTCGCGAAGCGGTAGCTTCGCGCGTTCGAATCGCACCGACCCCCCCATGTTGTCTGACCCCATTGTCGCCCTGGCCACACCGCCAGGGCGATCTGCGCTTGCGGTTGTCCGCGTCAGCGGCACCGGAGCGTTCGATGTCGTCGCGAAGGTCATCGTGCCTCCGGCGGGGGGACCCAACTGGCTCGGTGCGATTCCGCGCCGAGCAACCCTCGGCGCATTCGTTGCACCGGATGGCCGTCAGATCGATCGAGGGATCTACATCGCCTTTCCGGGTCCGCACAGCTACACCGGGGACGACCTCATCGAGCTCACTTGCCATGGTGGATCAGTGGTGCCCACCCAACTGATGTCGGCGCTGATCTCGGCCGGGGCACGCTTGGCCGAACCGGGTGAATTCACTCGCCGCGCGGTGCTGAATGGGAAGTTGGATCTCGTACAGGCCGAGGCGGTGGGTGATCTCATTGACGCTCGGGCGCCGGCGCAGGCGACTGCCGCCCTCCATCAGCTTGAAGGTGGGATGTCGGCTCGGATCGAGGAGTTGCGAGAACAACTCATGGATGTCCAGTCGCTTTTGAGCTATGAGGTCGATTTTCCGGAGGAAGACGATCCGCCGATCCCGCGGGAGCGGATCCGTTCGAAGATCCACGGCGTGACGGGTGTGGTCACGCAATTGCTGGCCACGGCTCCAGCCGGGGAGCGGCTTCGGGAGGGCGCATTGGTTGTTCTGGTGGGCCGTCCGAACGTTGGTAAATCCTCGCTGTTCAACGCGTTGCTGGGTATCGAACGCGCGATTGTAACCGAGGTGCCAGGGACCACGCGAGATGCGATCGAGGCCTGGACCGAGTTCGAGGGGTGGCCGATTCGGCTCGCGGACACCGCCGGACTTCGTGTTTCGGAGGATCCGGTTGAACAGCTGGGCATCGAAGTGAGCCGGCGCTACATGCACTCCGCGGAGGTGGTCCTGCTTTGCGCGGAAGCGGATCGGCCGCTCACAGCGGAGGAAGTCGAAGTGGTCCGCACGAAGGAGGCCGTATTGGCTCGAACGAAAGCGGACCAAGTGGCACCATCGAACGAGACGGCAATCGAAGGAACGCTCGTGTCCGTTGTGACGGGGCAGGGTTTGGCGCACGTGAAGGCGTTGATCGTCTCACGAGCGTATGGCGCCCAGAATCAGGGCAGGTACGCTCTCGATCTCGAGCCTGTGTTGTTGCGGGAGCGTCACCGGGTCGCCCTCTCGCACGCGCGCGATCAGCTCCTGGAGGCAGGGACGTTTCTAGCGGAGGAGGGCGACCCGGTGTTGGCGGCGCATCATGTGCGTGGGGCGATGATTGCTTTGGAAGAGATGATCGGCATCGTTGACGTGGAGGACCTTTTGGATCGGATTTTTCGGACTTTTTGTGTCGGGAAGTAGCTGCGTGGTCCCTACGCCGTGCGGAGGCCCCGAGTGAGGTCCTCCGTTGCGTGACACTCTTCGGCCGAGGCGCGCAAGGCCTCGGCGATTCCGCGAGCGGCCACAATCGCTTCCGTCATCCGATAGCCGAGGTAGTAGCCGGACCGCTCCGGGAGCACCCGACCGAGCGCCAGGCGTGCGGCCGGGCTCACCCCGCCCGAGAGGTATCGCAAGCGAAGTCCAAGTCCTGATCGATCGAGGTCGGGCTCGGCCGCTCGACGCAGGAACGCGTCGAGCTCTCGCATCCGGTGGTATTGCCGGCGGGGGAACCCGAAGTAATCCGCGGCGTCGAATCCTGGCGCAACGGCGCGTGCGGCGTGAACCGCAAGGCCTTCGTTGACGAGAAGCTCGCGCAGGGTTGCCCGGCTTCCGGTGGACCAATAGTCGTAGTAGCCACCGGATTCTCTGATCAGACGCCGCAACTGACTTTGGCTAGTGGGGGAAGTGTACCGGACCGTGTGGGCGAGCTCGTGTGCCACCCACATCGGGATGAGGTTCGGGGTCAAGCCCATGCCAAACGTCGATGGATTGGTACGGCCGGTAAAGTGCTCCACGCATACGAAGGCGACGCCCTTGCCCTCCACCACCAGCTCACCAGCATTTGCCGCCCCCACTCCCACCATGACGTAGCAATCGGTGGCGTGGTCGATCTGGAGGAGCTTGCGCGCTCCTTCGACGGCATCCTCCATGATCTCGGACACATTCACTGATGCGATCAAGGCAATCAGATCACTGTGATCGGCGTGGACCGTGTTGGTGATTACTTCGCGCGCATGGGGACTATCGAGATCCAAGACGTAGTTGGACCAGTAGGCGCTGAGGACGGGTCGGTAATTCTCGAGGTAGCGATAGTAGGCCGACACGCGGTCGGAGGAGCTGAGAATGGAGAGAAATTCTGGAATGAGATTGATGAGCACGGGCAACTATAAAGAAAGCGGCGCCGCATTTCAAGATCTCATCGTCCTCAATGACCTTGATTGCGCTTCCGTTCCGACACGTCGGCGAGAAATCGGCGCTCTTGCTGGGTGAGGCTCTCGATGCCCGAAGCACTGATTTTGTCCAGGACGCGATCAATAGCATCCTGATCGAGTGCCGGTGACATTTCGGCATGCGGCGCAGACGGAGGGGCGGCTTTGTGTGCGGCGAGTCCCAAGTGAACCTGGGTGGCCATCACCGCGCGACGAGGTACGACCGGTTGGGGGGCCGTACGGCGCCGCACCAAAGCGAACGCTTGCAGGTAGAGGAACCCGAAAAGCGCGCCGCCCAGATGGGCTCGGTGGGCGATCTGATCGTTGAACCAAATGGCGCCAATGAGATCGAACGCGAGGAGAATGCCGACGAAAGTCCGGGCGCTGATCGGGACCGGAATTGGAAAGGCGAGGAGCTCAGCGTCGGGCCAGAACTGGGCAAAGACCACTGCCACGCCCAGGATCGCTCCCGAGGCGCCGATGAACGGTGGCATATTGATGAATCCCGCCAGCGCGGCGGAGAACGCCGCCGCGCCGATACCGCTCGCGAAGTAGAGGCCAAGAAAGCTCCGACTCCCGAGGCGCCGCTCTACCGCGGGGCCGAACACGAATAGCAGCAGCATGTTCGCGGCAAGGTGGAGGATGCCGGCGTGCAGGAACATGTAGCTGAGATACGACCAGGGGTGCCGGAGCGGCGCGGAGGGAGTGAATTGGAGAGCAGCTGTAATCTCGGGAGACGTAAATACGGTCAACTGGAGCAAGAGCACAACCGCGTTGATCGCCATGAGGCGACCAACCCAGCGGGTTACTCTCGGAGACAGCGAACCGATCATCGACGATCACCCTCAGCGAGGGAAGCCCCATGGGTCAGGCAACCCCGGGGAAGGAGACGGACTACTCTACGGTCTTTGCACCCGCCGAGTTCCTAACCGCGATGCAGCGCGGCCCGGCAAATGCCTTCGCAGAGTGCCGGGAACGAAATTCCTGCGGCCGCTGCCGACTGCGGCAGGAGGCTGGTCGCCGTGAGTCCCGGTAGGGTATTCACCTCTAAACAGACGAGGTTGCCCGCCGGAGTCAAGCGAAAATCTACCCTGGAGTACCCCCGCAGTTTCAGGGATCGGTGAGCGGCCAGGGCAAGCCTCCCACATTCATGGGACAAAATGTCCGGAATCTCAGCGGGAAAGATCTCCCGAGACATCCCTGGGGTATACTTGCATTCATAGTCGAAAATTTCATGCCGCGGGATGATTTCACCCACCGCCAGGGCCTCATCTTCGAGAATACCGACGGTGAGTTCCCTGCCGGGGACGAACGCCTCGACCATGACTTCGTCATCAAATCGTCCAGCCTCCCCAATGGCCGCCGCCAGGCCCTCGGGGGACCGAACGATGTTGAGTCCCACGGTAGAGCCCTGTTTGGACGGCTTGACCACGACCGGCCACCGGAGCCTCTGCTGAACCGTCTCTGGTGTCACGGGGGTCATGAGCCAAGGGGCAGTGGGCACACCTGCGAGACTGAATAGGCGCTTTGCAATATCCTTGTCCATGGCAAGAGCGCTTCCGAGCGGGCCACTCCCGGTGTAGGGCACTCCAAGCACCTCCAGCACGGATTGGAGCGTACCGTCCTCACCATGACCACCATGGAGGGCGAGGAACACGACCTCCGCTTTGCGCACCACCGGAAGGCTCCCGAGGGTCGACAACAGCACCCCACGCTCTAGAGCGACGAGATCTTCGAGAGCGGGTGGTTCGCTCCCCACGGTGTTCCGGAGGTGGATGCCCTCCTCGCTCTCCGGGATGAAACCGCGCGCAGTATCAACGACGGCGACTTCATGTCCCCGCTCGCGCAGAGCTCGGACGACCTGCGACGCCGACGCCAGCGCGACGTCGCGTTCGGAGGAAGTGCCGCCGGTCAGCACGGTTACGCGCATGTGACATCCCGGCTCATCGGGTACCAATCAGTTGTTGGAGAACATCGTAGCGGCTTACGATTCCGATCAGCTTTCCGTCCTTTTGGACCAAGGTGGCCGGGTTTTCGCGGGTCAGCATCGGCGCCAACCGATCGGTCGGAAACGCGGCATCGACGATCGGGAAGGGAGCGTCCATGAGTTCGCGGACCGGCCGGTCGAGCAGGGCGGGTTGGGCCAGGGCCCGCGTCATGAGGGTTCCCTCGATAAGCCCGCCGATACACTCGCCGTTCTCGACCACCGGGATTTGGCTGACGTCCCAAGTGTTCATGAGGTTGAGGGCCTGACGCAGCATGGCGGATGGTGCCACGGACACCAACGCGGGAGCCCGTTGAGGACGACGGGTGAGGAGCTCTTCGACGCTCATTCGCGGGGCATCGAGCATTTGGTTTTCTTGCATCCATTCGTCGCTAAATACTTTGGACAAGTACCGCTCGCCCGTGTCGCACAGAATCGTCACGATGACCGCATCGGGGTCGTCGACTTCGCGCGCGATTTGGAGCGACAGCGCCACATTGAGACCGGCGGACCCGCCAACAAGGATTCCCTCTTCTCGGGCGAGCCGTCGGGCCATCAGCATTGCCTCACGATCGGGAACCTGGCGGAACTCGTCGATGCTATCCCACCAGATGGTGGTGGGAATCTTGTCGCCGCCGATACCTTCGACTTTGTATGGGCTACCCTCACCCATCTTCTTTGTTTTCGCGAATCCGGTGTAGAGGGATCCCACGGGATCCCCAGCAATCACCTTGATCGCGGGATTCTTCTCCTTCAGAAATCTGCCTGCGCCGCTGATCGTCCCACCGGTTCCAGCCCCCGCCACGAAGTGAGTCACCCGACCCTCGGTTTGTTCCCAGATCTCGGGGCCGGTGGTGCGGTAGTGGGATTGCGGGTTGACCTCATTGTAAAACTGATTCGCCAGGATCGCTCCAGGCGTATCCTTGACGATCTGTTTCGCTTTCATGACATAGTTGTCGGGGTGATCCGGCGGAACGGCCGTGGGAGTGATGACGACGTCCGCACCGTAGGCTTTGAGGAGCCTGACCTTTTCCTGCGACATTTTATCGGGCATCGTGAAGATGCAGTGATAGCCTTTGATGGCCGCGGCGATTGCCAGCCCCACGCCGGTGTTGCCTGACGTTCCCTCGACGATCGTTCCGCCGGGGCGTAAGTCGCCCCGACGTTCGGCATCCTCGATGATCGCCAACCCGATCCGGTCCTTCACCGAAGCGCCGGGATTGGCGTATTCCGCTTTTCCGTACACCGGGGTCCTGAATCCGGCGCCGACCCGTCCCAGACGTACCAATGGAGTCCACCCGATCGTCTCGAGCACAGAATTGTAGGGTCGGGGATGGGGGTGACTCATGGCGTGGTGCCTCCTCGATCCGGGTGGCGGAAGACAATCGGTTGGGTGAATGCGGTCGAAACCGGGGTGCCATTCCGCAGGGCCGGAGCGTAGTGCAGTTTTGGAGCTGAGGCAATGGCGGCCGAATCGAGAGCGGGGTAGCCGCTTGACTCCTGAATTCTCGTGGAATCCGCAATGACCTCGCCCTTGTCGGTCACGAAGAGACGGAGGATGACGGTGCCACCGATTCTTTGCTGGTAGAGCGCCGTGGGGTACTCCACCGGTGGGCTGGCGTCGAGCGGGACAGGGGGTTCGTCCTTCCGGCCCACGGATGAAGCTTGGCCGGGAGGAAGAGTGACCCGACCACTGTTCTTGGTTTGGCAGCCGACCCCAAACACGATGATCCCCACGCTGAGTGCCTGCAACGCACGGTCTAATCGCGGCACCCTATCCACCCACGCGCTTCTTGAGCGCAGCCAGACGGTTCAGGGCTTCGATCGGGGTCATGTTATCCATGTCGAGTTCGCGAAGCTCCTCTAGCATTGGATCCGGAACGGCCGGTTGGGCCGGCGTCTCCGCAAAGAGTATGAGCTGGCCAGGATCCGGGTCCGTGGGACTACCGGGCACCATGCGGTGTTCACCCTCCAGGGTTTTCAAGACCGATCGCGCTCGATCCACCACGGGCTGCGGGAGTCCCGCCAGCTCGGCGACATGTACGCCGTACGAGCGATCCGTTCCTCCGGGCTCCAGGCGGTGGAGAAACACCACGGTGTTTTCGGTCTCCCGGACCGCAACATTGAGATTGCGCGCATGCTCGAGCGTTTCGGGCAGCTGCATGAGCTCGTGGTAGTGCGTTGCAAACATCGTTTTGCAACCGATTCGGTCGTGCAGATGCTCCGAGACGGCCCAGGCGATGGCCACCCCATCGTAGGTCGAGGTGCCGCGTCCGATCTCGTCGAGAAGCACCAATGAGCGGCTCGTAGCGTTGTGGAGAATTGCGCTGGTCTCACTCATTTCGACCATGAACGTCGATTGTCCACCAGCCAGGTTGTCACTGGCACCCACCCGCGTGAACAAACGATCTACCACGCCAATCCGGGCCGCGGATGCGGGGACGTAAGATCCCAACTGGGCCAGCACCACGCACAGCCCGATTTGCCGCAGGATGGTCGACTTACCGGCCATGTTGGGGCCCGTCACCAGCTGCACGCGCTCGGCGTTAGTGAAGGTGACTGTATTCGGAATGAAGGTTTCGCGAGGCATCATGCGTTCGATCACGGGATGTCGGCAGTCGACCAGCGTGAGGTCAAATCCGGCATCGACGACCGGGCGAGTGTAGCGACCGAGCACCGCAACTTCAGCCAGCGTGGCCCAGACATCGAGCAGCGCGAGCAGACGCGAGGTGTTTTGAATGCGAGTGACAGCGGAGCCGACTCGAACCCGGAGGGCGACGAACAGCTCGGCTTCTCGGGTGGCCAGGCGTTCCTCTGCTCCGAAGATTTTGGCTTCGTAGTCCTTGAGCTCCGGGGTGACATAGCGTTCAGCGGCGGCCAGGGTCTGTCGCCGTTCGTAGTCCGCCGGCACTCGGCTGGTGTGCGTGTGGGTGACTTCGAGGTAGTAGCCGAAGACTTTGTTGAATCCGACTTTCAGCGAAGAAATCCCGGTCCGGTCGCGTTCGCGCTGCTGAATCGCGGCGATCATTTGCTTCCCGCCTTCGCGCAAACTCCGGCACTCATCGAGTTCCGCGTCATAGCCGCGCCGAATCACTCCACCGTCGATCAGCGTGGCCGGCAGTCGTTCTTCGAGAGCATCCGAGAGGTCAGCGGCGAGGTCGGCAAGGAGATCGAACGCTTCGACGTGGCGATTGAGCTCATGGCTTCGAACGCGATGTTGGAGCCCGGTCAGTGCGCTCAAAGCATCGGGCAAGCGCACAAAAGAGTCGCGGAGCCCGCCCATTTCCCGAGGCGTGGCCCGGCCCGCCGCGGCCCGACCGGCAAGGCGCTCGAGGTCCCGAATGCCGTCGAGGGCCTCGCGCAGGCGTCCCCGGCCACGGTCATCGTCGACGACCACCTGAACCGCGTCCAAGCGCTCGGAAATTGTGTCGGGGTTTCGCAGCGGTGACAAGACCCATTGGCGGAGCAGCCGGGCGCCCATTGGGGTGACCGTGTGATCGAGCACCTCAAGTAAGGTGACGCCTTTTACCCCGGCCCGGAGTGGTTCGACTAACTCCAGGTTGCGACGGGTCATGTCGTCGATCCAAAGATGTTGCTCCGAGCGGCGAATCGAAGGCCGGGACAGATGGGGAAGTCCGGCCGGCTGTAGGTCCGAGAGATACCGGAGCAACGCTCCCGCGGCCCCAATGGCCGGCGCGTCTTCGGGTCCGACACCGAGTCCATCCAGCGAGGCGATCGAAAGGCGTCGGATGAGCTCATCTCGAGCCAACTCCGCATCAAATTCCCAACGTTCACGGCTGGTTCGGAGAATTTCTTCTGGGGCCGGAACCTGGCAGCCAACGGGTAGAACTATTTCAGCAGGATTGAACCGGCCGAGGGCTTCGACGAGCCCCGATTCGGGGCAGGTTTCGAGAAGAAATTCCCCCGTCGACAGATCGATGGCGGCAAGCCCGATCAACCCGGGGGCTGGAGCGGGGAGAACACAGACCAGAAAGTTGTTGCGCCCGCCAGCGAGCCAGCCGTCTTCTAGAAGGGCTCCCGGCGTCACGGTCTCTACGACCTCGCGACGGACGAGGCCTTTTGCGAGTTTGGGATCCTCGGTCTGTTCGCAGATGGCGACCCGATGACCGCTGGCCACGAGCTGCCGGAGGTACTCCGCCGCCGCCTTGACGGGCACGCCCGCGAGAGGCACTCCATCTCCTCGGGCCGTTAGGGTGATGTTCAAAACGCGGGCACCGAGTTCCGCGTCATCGAAGAACATCTCGTAGAAGTCCCCCATCCGAAAAAACAGGATGGCGTCCTTGTGCCGGGCCTTGATCTCCCGATACTGCTGCAGCAGCGGAGTATTTGCGAGGTCCATTGAGGTCGCGATCAGGGATCCACGATGACAAACGGCTGGCCGCCCAGCTTCGCCCTAATCTTGGCGAGGGCGGCCTGGGCTTCGGGCCGAGAGACAAACGCCCCCCCACGGACCTTCTTCAATCCTTTTTCGGTGACGACCACGGTGGGATAGCCGAGTCGCTTGAGAGAGGCCACGGCGGCATCGATCGCTCGTTGTTCCGGCGTGGCGATGATTTGCACCCGATAGATCGGTCGCGCCTTGCGGAGGTCCGGTGGGCGTGCGGCCGCTCGCGCCGGTCGATCCGCTAAAGAGGCGGCCGGGGCTGGGTCGGGCCCGGTCTTGTCCGCCGTGTCTAGCGGGTTGAGCGGTGTTGGTGGCGCTTGCGGGGAAAGGCAGCGTTGATTGAGAAACTCGAGCTGATTTCGGGTCTCCACGTCTTCACCGACTGCGGCGAGCCCTTCGGCGATCCAACGACACGCCTGGGTCTGGTTCCGCTGGTCGAACGCGGCCCGGGCGCCCCAGTAGGCCGCCGCAGACCGCACGGTGCTCGACGGGTAATCGGCGAAAAGCTTCTCAACTTGGCGGACGGTTCCTCCCGGATTCCCGACGGCATAGTCGAGCTCGGCCATCTGGAGCCACGCCTGGTCGGCCCAGGGGGATTGGGAGAATTCGACCGCCACGCGCCGCAAATAGAGCCGGCGGTCGGATTCACTGGCCGCGACCAACGCCACCGTATATAGCACTTGAGGGTAGAGCGAGTCGGTCGTCGATATTGCGGCGAGGAGTCGGCCGGCCACTGCTCGAGCGGAATCGCCCATCCCATCTTGGGCCATTCTCACCGCGGCGATGAGCCGAGGATCGGTTTGGCCGGCGAGGGCCCGGGGGGGGGCAATGCCGACGGTCAAAACCAGCGCGAGCATAAAGCTCGGGCGACGCACTAGAAGGCCGAGGTGGGGCATGTGGATCCTCATGCGGCCTCTTGGTGGTGAAGGGCAAGCTGCACGCCGAGATCGGTGAGAATGCCGACGTCGTCGGAAATCGTCGTGGATTTGAGCGCTCGGTCCGCGGCCAATGTCGCCTCGAGGCCGTTCTTGACTCGCGCGGCGCTCCATCGTTCCGCCCAGCGACTCCATGCGGCTGCAGTCGCCTTGTAGTCGAGACCCCAAAGCCGGGTGCGGCGAATGGTCTCAAACATGGCCGATTCGAGGGCCCGACCTCGGATGCCACGGTCGTAACTAGCGCGAGCGACCCCGATTCCAATGAGCGCGGTCCCGAGCAGAGTGATGAGGCGTACACCCGACACGCCGGCTTGGTTGAGCACCTCGGGCAACAGCATCGCGCCCCGCGCGGCCTGACCCTCGAGCACGGCGTCGCGCCAATCGTACTGAGTCTCCCCGTGCCTCACTCCGAGAAGGTTCTCGACTTGGGTTACCGTGATCGGCGCGTCGCCTGCCAACCCGGAGAGCTTTCCGATTTCAGCGGCAATCGTCGTGAGACTGCCATCGGCGGCCAGCACTAAGTGGGCCGAAGCCTCCGAGGTAAACTCGATGCCAAGCGCGGAGGCTCGGTGGGTCAGCCAGCGCGCGGCTCGCTCTGGAGGCAGGGGATCCAGTCGAACCGCATAGCAAGACCGGATCAGATCAGCATCGCCTTCGGTTTCCGTTTCGGTCTGAACCAGAATGAGGATCGTCGTGGGGGAGGGTCGTTCGAGGTAGCGGAGAATCGCTGCTTTTGTCCGGGCCTTCTTGCTCCACACCTCGACGTCGCGAATGAGAACGATCCGACGGTCGGCCATCATCGGAAGGGTGTTACAGAGGGTATGAACATCGTCGGCGTCGAGTTGGCCAGCCGATCGTTGGTCGAGATTGAAATCCCGGAGGGAGGGCTCGAGGGCGTGGTCGAGGACGGCCTTCATCGCCTCGTCCTTCAGCACGGATTCCACCCCAAAGAGGTAATAGGATGACGCGAGGTCCTCGCGTTTCAACGCCTTGTAGAGGTCGTCCCAGGTGTGCGCTGGCATGCGGGAAGTGTAGTGGAGCACACCACCGCGCGGTACGGTCTTAGGGGGTTTCCCCGCGCCCAAAATTTTGAACGAACATCAAAGTACAGAGAGTCTTCCCGTCTTGGATTTCACCACGCCGGATCATTCGGCCAACCACACTCCAGCGAAGTTCGTGGATTTCCATGAACTCATCAGCCTCCCTCGCGGGGCGGCCGAGCGAGAGTCCCGTTGCGAGAAAGAGGTGGATCCGCTCGTCCGTAAAGCCTGGGGTTGGAAGAATCGAGGTGAGCAGAAGAATGCGCCTCGCCTGGAACCCGGTCTCTTCGCGAAGCTCCCGAATGGCACACGCCTCTGGGGTCTCGCCGGGATCACGGCGGCCGGCTGGGACCTCCCAGACATAGCCGTCGGCGGCGTGACGGTACTGGCGAATCAAGACGACGCGAGGATCGGTGCTTCTTGGATCATCGAGGAAGGGAAGGATGGCCGATGCTCCAGGGTGGCGGACCATCTCCATCTCGCCAGCCGATCCGTCCGGGAAGCGAACCTGATCCAAATCGAGGTTCAAGACGCGGCCAGTGTAAATGCGGTGAGCGGCAACGAGACTCATAGGTGTGGACCTGGCGTCGAGGGAAGGAGGGCAGGCGGGTGGGGAGCTAAAAGAGGTTAATGAGGTAGCTGGCGGGCACTTTAAAGGCCTCGAGCGCCATATATGCCACCTCAGTACGGGGGCTGCTCGAGATTGGGCTCGTCCGGGTGGGGGAGGTGTTGGCTTCGAGCCCCAATCGTCGGGCCTCGAGTCGGAGCCGGGCCATATGAAACGGGTCGCTTACGAGCAGGACATGGTGCACGCCGTGGTCTCGAGCCCACGCTGCGGCGGATTCCATCGATTCTCCCGTCGTATGCCCCTCGGCTCGCACGACGACCGCCGAATCCGGGACCCCGTGAAGGAGGAGGAACCGGCGCGCCACGGTTGCCTCACTCTCTCGATCGCCCTTGCCGACCCCTCCGGTTACCACGATTCGGGGCGCGAGGTGCTCGCGAAAAAGCGTGACCGCGTGATCGAGGCGGGCTTGGAAGACGGGGGAGGGCTTGCCGTTCCACTGCGCGGCTCCGAGCACCACTATGGCATCGGCAGGCTGCCGTTCATCCGCTCGACTGGCGACCAACACCCAGACGAAGCTCACCGCGAAGCCGATACCCGTGACTGCCAGGATACGCAGTCCCCATCGGAGCGGGTGCCATTTCACAGTGAGAAGCTGTCGCCCTGTTTCGGGACGATCACTTCTGCCACCCCCTCCTCCTTCAGCAATCCGGCCATCGCCGCGGCCGGCCCGGGTTCCCCGTGGACGACGAACGCGCGTTTGATGGGCCCTCCCAATTTGCGGACCCAATCTCGCAACTCGTTTCGGTCGGCGTGCGCCGAGTATCCGCCGAGGGTGGCAACCTCCGCGCGCCGTTCGTAGATCTCACCGAGAATCTTAAGTTGCGTCTGCCCCTCTTGAATCCGGCGTCCGAGCGTATGCTCGGCTTGGAAGCCCGCCAGAAGCACCAAGTTGCGGTGGTCTCCGACATTGTTGGCCAGGTGATGCAGAATGCGCCCTGCTTCACACATCCCTGAAGCGGCGATGATCACAGCTGGGCCGTTAAGTTGGTTGAGCTTCTTGGAATCATTGACGTCGCGGACGTAACGCACCATCGGAAAGTCGAGGATGGATTTGGTCGATGCGATGAAGCGTTCGGCCTGGTCGAAGATTTCTGGGTGCATCCGAAACACCGCGGTGGCGTCGACGGCCAAGGGGCTGTCGATGAAAATCGGAATATTGGGGATCTTTCCGTTCTCGGAGAGCTGGTGCAGGCTATAGACCAGCTCTTGCGTGCGCCCGACGGCGAACGCCGGAATCAAGACCTTTCCCCCCCGCGCGGCGACCCGGCGGATGATCTCGGCGAGCTTCTCCTCCGAATCCGATATCGACTCATGCACCCGATCGCCGTAGGTGGACTCGATGATCAGGGTATCGATAGGACCGGTCGGCGGATCAGGATCGCGGATGATGGGCATGTGTGGGCGCCCAATGTCACCGGAGAAGACCAATCGATGGCCTCCGCTCTCGCTCATCCGAATGTCCACGGAAGCGGAGCCCAGAATGTGGCCGGCGTCAGTGAATTCGAATGTCAAGAACTTTCGCAGATTGTGAATCCGCCGATAGGGAAGCCCGAGCATGAGCTTTTGGACCGCGAGGGCATCGGCAAGGTTGTACAGGGGCTGGCTTTCGGGACCGACTTTTCCGCGGCGCGCCAGGAAATTGGCGTCCGACTCTTGAATATGTGCCGAATCGGGCAGCATGACAGCGCACAAATCGCGAGAGGCGGGGGTGGCGTAGATCGGCCCGTGAAAGCCGTTGCGAACCAGCAGCGGCAGGCGTCCACTGTGGTCGATGTGAGCGTGGCTCAGGATAATCGCATCGATTCGGCGGGCGTCGAACGGCAGATTTGCATTTAGCACCGCCGCCTCCGCTCGACGACCCTGGAAGAGGCCGCCATCTAAGAGAATGCGAGCCCCAGCTGCTTCGAGCAGGTGCATCGATCCGGTGACCTGACCGGCGGCACCCCAAAACGTGAGTTGCGCGACACCCGCCATGGAATATCCCGAGAAGGTGAGAGGAGGTTGCTTACTTGGTTCCGAACAACCGATCACCGGCGTCACCAAGCCCCGGGACGATGTACCCGCTTTCATTCAGTTCGCGGTCGAGGGCGGCGGCAAAAATAGGCACGTCCGGGTGTGCCATGTACATCGCTTGGACCCCGGTGGGCGCCGCGACCAGACAAAGAAACCGAATCCGGACGGCCCCGGCCTCTTTGAGGGCGGCCACGGCGGCCACGGCTGACCCACCGGTGGCGAGCATCGGATCCAGTACAAAGAACTCGCGTCCGCCTTCGTGCACGGGCACCTTGAAATAGTAACTCACCGGCTGCAAGGTGCTTTCGTTCCGATAGAGTCCCACATGGCCGACGCGAGCCGAGGGAATCAATTGTGCGATTCCGTCGACCATCCCGAGGCCGGCGCGAAGTATGGGGACTAGCGTAAGCCTCTTGCCATCGACGCGCTGGCCGGTCATCGTTTCAAGGGGAGTCGCCACCACCACAGGCTCAGTGTTGAGATCGCGAGTTACCTCGTATGTCATGAGGGTCGCAATTTCATTAACCAGTTGCTTGAAGTCCTTGGTGGCGGTGTTGCGGTCGCGCAGCAGGCTCAGCTTATGTTGGATAAGTGGATGAGAGAGAACGGTAAGATTCGGGTGCAGGCTCGAAGACATGGTTCGGAATATACGAGGGGCTGCCGGGTGGTGAGAGGGAGTCGACGGGAAAGGGATGCGAAGAGGGGGCAGGGGTTGGGGGCTGGGGATCGGGGGGGGGGCGACGCGGGATGCGGATTTGGAGCATTGGCGCATGAGGCGCACAGTCGATGGCATCGTGGCAGGCGAGGACGGGATGTTGCGGTGTTGGTGGGGGTCGAGCACGCCAGACTACGCCCGCTATCACGATACCGAGTGGGGGTTTCCGGTCCAGGATGATCGGCGGCTGTTCGAGAAAATTTCTCTCGAAGGATTTCAGGCCGGCTTGAGCTGGCTCACGATCCTTCGGAAACGAGAGAACTTCCGGACCGCTTTCGCGCGGTTCGACTTTACCAGAGTGGCCCGATTCACCCGCCGGGATGTAAATCGTTTGCTCAAGGATGCCGGCATCGTACGCCACGCGGGGAAGATCGAGTCGGTCATCAACAACGCCCGGCGCGCCGAGGAGCTGGTGGCAGAGTGCGGGTCGTTGGCGACGTATGTTTGGCGTTTCGAACCCAGCCGGACCTCTCGTCCCAAGCGGCTCACGAAAGCGCTCCTGACGCAGGTCACGACGTCGAGCGAGGCCGTGGCGCTTTCCAAGGACTTGAAGAAGCGTGGATGGACATTCATCGGGCCGACCACGGTGTATGCGTTCATGCAAGCCATGGGGTTGGTGAACGATCATCTCACCGGGTGTCACGTCCGCGGGGAGGCGGAACGGGCTCGGCGGCATTAGAGCACCGGCGTCGAGGAATCCAAGCCATATTTCCCCTTTAAGCGGTCCGCGCCTATATTTTCGCGCCCCAGGCCAGGTAGCTCAGGTGGTAGAGCAGCGGACTGAAAATCCGCGTGTCGGGGGTTCAACTCCCTCCCTGGCCATTTGGTCTAACCTTCCTGCGGGTAACGTCTTAAGCGTACGATGGCTGTTGAAGGATTTTGACCTCCGGTCCCGTTTGTGTGCCTATAGTGTGCCAAAATCCATTTCCTCACATCGCCGTTGGACGCCAACGGCGTTCCCGGACGCGAAGACGAGCACTGTCGCTGCATCTGCAGCGCGGAACGTGTTCTTGGGTGGAGAGGCTAGAGGCGGTGGGGGCAGCAAATCGGCCGTTGTTATGCAGAAGGCGATATGGTTGGCCCCAGAAACGCATTGTGCTACCGATAACCGTTTTTATCAATAGTGTCAGGCGACGATGGCGGGACGGGGTGTCACTTTCAACACTATCTGGCATAGAGAAGTGGCGCCGGTCTTCTGAACAGGGGTGATAGCTAGACAGACGGGCTTCCCGGGCATCACTTGCCCTCTAGCACAGGAGCCCTCTGTCCCGTCGATCCCGTCGCACCCATGCCCCGGCTTTCAAAGCCAAAGTGGCGCTCGCTGCGCTGCGGCAGGAAGGCACCCCGGCCGAGCCTGCCAAACGCTTCGATGTCCACCCCGCCCAAGTGACGGCGTGGAAGGACCAGTTGCTCGCCGGGGCGAGCGGCGATGTTCGGCGAGCCGGGGCGCGCCGCGGAACCGCCCGTCGATGTGAAGACGCTCCACGCCAAGATCGGGGAGCTCGCGCTCGAGAATGATTTTTTTAGAACGCGCGCTCGGCAAGGCCAACCTGCTGAGCGCCAAACGATGATCGACCGCACGCACGCGCTGCCTAACCACTCGCCCGTCGCCTCGCGTTATCTCCCCCGGCTCAGACTGTACAGAAAGACGGGACCACTTCTGCCACGGGACCGTAGCATGGCTACGGCTTTGCATCGAGAAAGTCGTTCACCATTGGGACGATGATGGGCATGCGCTGCATCAATGTCACGTGAGTGGTGTTGGGCAAGATGGCCAATCGCGATGCGGAGCGCGGCTTCATGTCGCCGTGGATCTCGCCACCCTTTAGGCGAAACATCTCCGCGATGTGCGCGAGCCGCACGCCGTCAGCGTCGCCGTGGATGAAAAACATGGGCGTCGTGGTGGCCTTAAGCTTGTCGGCTCCGAAGTCGTACTCTTTCGAGGCCGTGGCGACGATTCGCTGGACGAAGTTCGGAAAGTCGTCCGGAGTCGGACTCAGCTTCTTGTACTCGGCCTCAATGGGCGAGCCTTTGAAATCGTCCGCCGTGAGTTTCGGGATAGCTTCGCGCGCTTCCGCGATCATGCCGTCGCGGCGGAACGTGGACGAAATGATGACTGCCCTTCGCACTTTGTCCGGATGGCGGATCGCACACTGCATCGCCACGGCTCCGCCCATGCTGTAGCCGATAAGGTCCGCTCGCGGGATCTTCAGATAATTGAGCAGTGCGGCCACGTCGTCGGCGAAGTTTTCGTAGTTGATATCTCGTGGGACGTCCGCCGTGCGGCCGTGACCTTGCATTTCGACGGCGATGACTTTCCGGGTTTTGGAGAGCTCGCTGATCCACCCGGCCCAGTTATTGGTGATGGTCATGAACGCGCCGTGAAGCAACACCACCGGTTCGCCGCCGCCGTGGACTTCTTAGTACATGTTGATTCCATTGACTGGCGCGTAGCCCGTCGTTGGCTTCTGCTGCGCCGACACGGCAGTCATAACGAGCGTCATTAAAAGGAAAGCTGTCTTCCGCACTGCTGAACGCCGCCCAGAAGCGTTTGTTTGATGGATTGGCTGCGTCATTTTGTCTCCGTACGTGATCCAAGGCTGGCGAGAAGCTCGTCGAGTTGGTCGAGCGCCTCGGGCATCGCGCCCGTCGATCCGGAGTCAAGCGCTTCCTTCGAGGGATAGAGATCGTGCACCACCAACAGCGTCTTGCCGGCGGTTTCATCGAAGGTCACCGTGGTGACGGTTTTGCCGTCGTCACCCTCCTCGTTGGTCCAAACGAGGCGCGAGTGCGGTGTCACTTCGAGGTACGTGCCGAAGAACTCCATCGTCGAACCTTCGTGGCGAAACACCAAACGATACTGCCCCCCAACGCGAACGTCCATTTCGCAGGAAAGCAGGGTCAGCCCATACGACTTTGGTACCCACCACCGCTTGAACAGTTCTGCCGTGGTCCACGCCTCGACACGAGGCGCGCAGGAGCGTCGACGGTGCGTGTGACGACGAGTTCGCGCTCGGACTTCCGCTCCACCCCCGTGCGGTTCTTCGTGGGGGTGGCCTCACTTTCTCTACTTACGTCCATTTGCCTTCTCCTTCCGTTTCAATTCCTCGACAACAATGTCCAACTCGTCGAAGCGCGCGGCCCAGAGCTGGCGATACCTCTCTATCCATGCCGCCTCTTCTTCCAGTCCGCGCAGCCCGAGCTTGCAGGTCCGCACGCGCCCAACCTTCTCCGTGCTGACGAGCCCCGCTTGCTCTAAGACGCCTACATGTTTCCTCATGCCCGTAAGGGTCATGTGGAACCTCTTGGCAAGGGCTGTGATCGAAGCGTCCGCACGCCCGAGTTGCTCCAGAACGCCGCGTCGGGTGGCGTCCGAGAGCGCGCCGAACGAGGCATCGAAGTGGGTTTGGCTATACTGCACCATACGGTTCAGTATAACAGCAGGGGTGACGGCATGCAATGGGAGGCTGAGCGCCCGCTGCGTTGCCGGCGTTCGCGGTAGTCGCTTTGCCGCGTTCTACTGCACCGTCCTTGGAAGCTCAATTGCAGCCTCGCTTTCACGCCGATCATGCTGCTATTTGAATTTCTTCGGTGGGTTGGCGTGCCGATTCGATGATCGGATAGAAACTGCTGTTACCCGGGGCGTGTCTGTCAATGACGGTTTCGAATTGCACAGAAATGGCGGGTGAAATTGTACACCCGGGAGTGAGGGCGAGTCTTGGGACGCCCGGCCCTCCCGTCCTGCCGTTCTTCTAGCTCAAGCACAACGATCTCCACCTCCCCTCCCCCGCCCGGGCCGAGGGTAGTGGGTTCAAATTGTACTGGGTTAGGGCGCGAAGGATAGGACCGCCCAGGGATTTGGGAGGTGCGTAGCGAGGACTTGTGTGCCGAATGTGTGCCAACCAGGCATTACGGAGCGATTCAGGGACGGTGGCACCAGAAGACGAAGGCGCGTAAGTCATTGCTCAGACTAATCAATCCTATCACAGCCGATCTGCCGCTGTACTGCGGCTCCGGGTCAACTCCCTCCCCGGCCATTACTCTTGTGCGGCTCCACCCCGTCCCTGAGATTGGGAACCAATCAGTCCACGCCAAGGGATGAATCAATGAATCGGATCAGAACGATGATCGGCGCCGGGAGGCCCGGCGCGCTCAAGACCCTAACGGGTCAACTCTTCATGACATTGCTTTTCGGCGGTCTCGGCGGGATGACGCTGCTGGCCCAAGATCGCGCCGCGGATCGCCGGCGGTTCTTGGCGCCCACGACCGAGACGACGGATGATCCGCGGCGCATTCCCGTCGGTGCGGCGCCAAGAGGACCGGCTGGATTCATAGTGCTCACCGGCGGACTCCTCTTCGACGGGACCGGTACGGTGGCGCGGGCTGCGACATTGGTGATTGAACGCAACAAGATCGCACGCGTGTTGCCACCGGGTGAGACCCGATGGCCCGCGGGAGCACGGGTGATCGATGTGACGGGCATGACGGTGATGCCCGGGCTCATCGACCTTCACACGCACCTGACGGATGGACAGATCGCCACCATCCCACCCGAGTTGGTCGAGGACCCCTCCGACGGGTTGCTCCGAGGGCTCGAGCGGATGCGGTACTATATCGAAAGCGGCATCACCACGACCCGAGACGTTGCCTCGCTTGACGGCATCTTTCGGCTCAAAGCCTGGGTGTCAGACCACCGGGTCATCGGCCCCAGAATTTTCGCCGCCGGCCGCTTCATCACCGCGCCGGGAGGGCATAGCGCCGAAGGGCTGGGGTCGGCACCGGATCACGCCAACTTTCGGATTGCCAGCGGGGCTGATGATTGGCGGAAGGCGGTCCGGGAACAATTCGACCGGGGTGCCGACTTCATCAAGGTGGGAAGCCACTTCAGCCGCGACGAGATCAAGGCTGCGATTGACGAGGCGCATGCGCTCGGGATGAAGGTGACCTGCGACTGTGAGACGTTTTACATCGACTGGGCCGTCGACGCGGGGGTGGACATGATCGAACACCCGCTGCCCCGCACGGATGAGGTCATCCGCAAGATGGCGGCGAAGGGGGTGCAGTCGGATCCTACTTTGGTTCCGTACATGATCATCTTCGAGGACGACGGCGGCTACTTTGGATCGACCTCGCGTCGCTTCACGTTCGGCAAAGAGGCGAACCTCGAGATGCTCCGCCGGCTGAAACGGGCTGGAGTGAGGCTCGGCGTGGGGACGGACCTGATTTCCGATTGGTATCGTCGGCTGCCGGGCCCGTACATCACGGAACTCAAGAACTTCGCGGCGGTCGGATTCTCGATCCCGGAGGTTCTGGTGACCGCGACCAAAACCAACGCCCAGCTCCTTGATATGGACGATAAACTTGGCACGCTCGAGGTGGGGAAGCTCGCGGATGTCTTGGTGGTGCGAGGAAGGCCGGACACCAACCTGGACGATTTGACCAAAGTGGAGTGGGTCATTCGCGATGGTGAGATTGTGGTGGAACAGGGGAAGGCGGTTTTCTCGAAACGGCCGCCCGCTCCGCCGCCACCGGCGAAGCGGTACTAACCGGCTGGGCGACTTTTGGTTTGTTCTCCGAGAATTCGGAGGGCAAGATCGATGGTCCGGCGGTGCGTTCTGAACGTGAGCGCCACCAGTCGTAAAGTGTACCGGCCGTCCAGCATCGTGGACGAGATGAAGATGCGTCCATCCTGACGCACCGCCTCGACAATGCGTTCGTTGACTCGGTTGATGGCGTGGAGGCGTTCTCCAGGATCGGCGGGGAGCCCCGTGTTCGGAACCCACCGGTACGTCACGATCGAAAGCTCGGGCGAGGGGCCGACTTCGAATCCCAGCTGCCGGATCTCGCGGTGGAAGTACCGGGCGAGAAGCAGCTTTTCCTCCAAGGCGGCGCGGAAGGGTTTCACGCCGATGAGTTTGAGGGGAAGCCACATTCGAAGGGCGCGGAAGTGCTTGGTGAGTTCGGGTGAGACGTCCGCGGGCGAAGTTTCCGACACGTCCTGCAACGCGTCCTGCATGTAGTTCGCAAAGTAGTGATGCGTGGCCATGAGCGCGTTGCGATCCCGGACGAGGACCACTCCCAGTCCATACGGCAAGAACAGACTTTTGTGGGGGTCCATCACCACCGAGTCGGAACTTTCAATTCCCCTGAGTTTCCGTCTGCCTTCGTCGGTCAACAGAAAGAATCCGCCGTAGGCCGCGTCGACGTGGAACCAAAGACCTTCGCGTTTGGCGACAATCCCGATCGCCTGCAATGGGTCCACGGCTCCGACATCCGTCGTGCCCGCCGAGGCGATGACCAGCCACGGCCTGAGTCCCTCGGCCCGATCGGTGGTGATTTGAGCTTCCAGCGCGTCCACCCGCATTCGGTACCCTTCGTCCACCGGCAGATATCGGCGGATACTCTCTCCGAGTCCCGCAATGCGAATCGCCTTGTCGACGCAGTGTGCACCTGGTGGGTGAGGTAGACGACGGCCTGGCCGAAGTCCGCCCCTTTGAGCCCATGCGCGTCGCGCGCGGTCGCAATCGCCACCAGGTTCGCGATACTCCCCCCCGACGCCAGGTTGCCTCCCGCGCCCGACGGATAACCCACGAGGTCGGCCATCCAGCGGAGCAGCATGTTTTCCATTCGTACGGGCCCCGGCCCGGTATGGAAAATTCCGGCATAGCGGTTGGTCACGGCGGCCAGATAGTCGCCCAGCGAGGCGTAATAGATGCCGCCGCCAGGCACATAGGCGAGGTGCCCCGGTGACGCGGGGTTGAGGCCGGGGCGGTCGACGTTGTGGTGTAGCAGGTCGAGAACCGCTCCAACCGGGAGCCCTTCTTCGCCGATCGGCGACTCGAGCAGGCCCGCCCCTTTGTCCTCCGTAACCGTATAGGCCTTGAGGGTTTCAATCTTGCGGAGGAATCGTTCACTGTAGGCGATCACGCGATCCCGAACGGCTCGGCGCCGAGAGGTCCCGGGGTTGAGTGGACGGGCGGCGCGTTCCAGTGCCGCCAGTTGCGTCAGGAGGGCGTCGCGCGAGCCGCGGTCAGACTTGGAGGTGTTGGACATAGGTGACGAAGAATAAGGGACTGCGCCGAGAGGAAAAGGGAAAGGGAAAGGGGAAAAGAGAAGCGAAACAGAGATCAGCGGGAGTCATGGACGGGCGCGGCGTCCGCAAGCGCGGGCCGTACGAAATACCAGAGTCCAGCCCCAGCCAAACAGAGTAGTGCACCGAAACCCAGTCCTCCCTGCCAGCCCAGATAGGTGCTGATCCATGGAGTGACGATCGGAGCGAGGAACCCGCCGAAATTGCCGCCGGTATTCATAATCCCAGCTGCCGTCGTTCCCCGAGTGCCGCCTAGGTCGATGGCGGTGAGCCAGAAGGGCGGTTCGACGGCCCCGATGGAGCCCATGGCGAGACTAAAGCAAACGACGACGAAGATCGGGTCCTTGACCGCCACGCCAATAAATAAGAAGAGGGCGCCGAGGACCATGCCGGTCACGGGCAGCATCAGGCGGCCGCGAGCGCGCCCATAGCGTCGTTCGAGTCGATCCGTGAGCAGGCCACCGAACGGCATGACCAAAGTGAAGGCGAGCAAGGGAATCGTAGTGAAGAGCGTGGATTGTGCCGGTCCGAGGTGCAGGACCGAGTCAAAGTAGTAGTGCATCCAATAGAAGAAGAGGTACTGGAAGTAGTCGAAAGCGCCATAACTGATGGTGAGAAAGATGAGCGGGCGGCTTCGAAGCAGGGTCCGCCAGCTGCGTGATCCATCCGGCTCGGTACCATGGTGCGTGGCAGGGTCCTGCCGGGCTCTCGGAGAGTCACCCCCGAAGGTGAGCCAGAGCGCGCCGAGGATGGCGGTCGTGATGCCGCTCACGACGAACGCGTTCTGCCATCCGAACCGTTCCATCATGGCCCCAAAAAGGAAAAAGGTGCACGCGATGCCAAGGCCCGCGGCCGACAACGCAAAACCGTTCGCCATCCCTCGGCGCTCCGGGGGGAACCAGTTGGCGTTGGTGCGGGCGATGCACGGGTGGAGTGGGGCGGTGAACAGTCCCATCAAGGCACGGATCCCGAGAAGCGACATCCAGAGCGCGCCCGCCGTCGTGACGAAATGCCCCACTCCGCCGGTCAGCATACCGAAGGTCGCGGTGCCCAGCATCATGACGCCGAGCGCAACCCAGACACCGACTCGATCGGCGAACGCCCCCATCGGGGTCATGCCAATCGTGTACGCGAGCAAGAACGAGGAGTAGATCGCGCCCATTTGAGTGGGGCTGAGCCCGAAGTCGTGCATGATGTGGGCGTCACCCGCGACGGTCATGCTGACCCGGTTGAAATGGCTGATGAACGCGATCCCCATCAGAAGCGGGATGATACGATACCGTGGAGCCCGTCCTGCGGTGCGGTCGTTCCCGTTCATGCCATCAGCTCGATCGAGGGGAGATGGTACGATACTCGTGGAAGGGCACCGAGGTAAGTGAATGAGATCCCTTGACCGCACCGAGAGCAGCGGGCACATTCTCTCGGTGTGAATCCGCGCCTGGGAGGGCAGCCATGGAGACCGTGACGTTCACGAGAATGAAGGACTGCACCAAAGAGGATTTCGCCCTGATCGACGCCGCCGAGCAGAAACACGCGGCGGGATTGGTCGACCGGGTGCTGGTTGTTTTACGCGCCCTCAAGGATGAGCCCATGCCGCTGCAGGTGGATCGTCTGGAGCACTGCCTCCAATGCGCGACCCGGGCCCACCGCGAAGGCGCTGACGAAGAGTTGGTCGTGGCGGCCCTCCTGCACGACATTGGCGATGAGCTGGCGCCCTACAACCATTGCGAGCTCGCGGCCGCTGTGCTTCGCCCGTACGTGTCGGAGCAGACCTACTGGATCGTCAAGTACCACGGGGTCTTCCAAGCACATTACTACGGCAGTCATCCAGGCATGGACATCAACGCTCGGGATCGGTACCGCGATAGCCCGCACTACGAGGCCTGTCTCGAGTTCTGCGAAAAATGGGATCAGGAGTCGTTCGATCCAGCCTACCAGAGTCTTCCGGTCGAGTTCTTCGAGCCGATGGTCCGGCG
The DNA here is from genome assembly GCA_025358055.1 of Gemmatimonadota bacterium. Taxonomy (GTDB): domain Bacteria; phylum Gemmatimonadota; class Gemmatimonadetes; order Gemmatimonadales; family GWC2-71-9; genus JANYKV01. Next base: position 11,469 of record JANYKV010000058.1, on the reverse strand, counting down.
TGTGTTCGCGCGCGAGCCGTTCAAACACGATCGTGAAGTCGTCGGCGCTTAGCCTTACGGATTCAGGTCCAAGCGACTGACATAAACCGTCGCTCGCCACAGTGGATCGTTGCCTAGTGGGAGGACGTAGGCTGCCATCAGCCTCCTCCATCCGGCCGCGAAGCCGACGTAGTCTCCGGCCTGCGCGAGTTCTTGTCGGGGGCAGCCGACCCATCCCGCACAAAACTGGGCTCGTCCGAAGTCTCGCCCCGCCAGTTCCTGCACTTCCTGGAATCGCGCACCATCCTTGAGCAGGCGATAGAGCATCACGCTCGTCCGCGAAGTGTCGGCTCGATAGGCCAGCACCCACCAGGTGGTATCGGGAGGAGGAAGCGCAACAGTCGATGCCGGTGTCGGGATTTGGTTTCCACAAGCGGAGGCGAACGCGACCAGGGACGGCCAGATCGATCGAATGAGAGGTGAGGCTGGCATGCGGGTTCCCCGGTTACACGCCTCGGGCCGGTTTCGGGCTGGCTCTCGCGCTCGGCCAATTCGCGAGGTATAATCGGCATCCCAATCGAATTGACCCATGCCAGCGTCCATGGAATCTCTCGAGCAGCTCCGCGCCTTTCTCCAGGCTCTTCCAAACGTCGTGGGCCGGCCCTTGTTCGGCAATGAGGCGTTCTTTCTGGGGGCGGCCCGCTTCGCGGAGTTGTCGGACCGACTCGTGTTGGTGCGTCTGCCTCCGACGGCACTCACGGAGGCGTTGCGAGGGCGGTACGCTCGTCCGATCGTCTCCGCGGGCGCGACGAGTCGGAACGGGTGGGTCGAGATCCCGGTGGACGCGGTCCCGTCGGTGACTCTCGAACAACACCTCCGCCAGGCGTACGAGGCCGCGAAACATTCGCATCGACCCGCACACCGCCGTTCGCACGCGCGACGGGTGCGCCGAAGCCCATCAGGCGGAGCCGCTTGAATCGGGCCTTTTGGGCCCTCCTCCTGAGCGCCCTGGTTGCTTTCGCACCGTTGCCAGCTCAGGAGCGACTCGGGCAGATCGAGTTTCCGAACTCAGGGTCGTCAGCAGCGCAACCGGAATTTTTTCGTGGCGCTCTCCTCCTCCATAGCTTCGAATACGAACGGGCGGCCGTGGCCTTCCGAGCCGCGGAGCAGCTCGACTCATCCTTCGCTCTCGCCTTTTGGGGCGAGGCAATGACCTATACTCACCCGGTGTGGAACCAGCAGGATCGTGAGGCCGCTCGGGCGGCGTTGGCCCGACTGGGTCCAACTCCTGCGGCCCGCGCAGCGAAGGCAATGACGCTTCGCGAACGGGGCTATTTGGAAGCGGTGGAAACTTTATATGGCGAGGGATCAAAGGCCCGTCGGGATACCGCGTACGCCGGCAAAATGGAACGGTTGGCGGCCCAGTATCCTCAGGATCTCGAAGCCAAGTCCTTCTACGCCCTCGCCCTCCTCGGTCTCAATCAGGGCACGCGGGACGTCCCGACGTATCTCCGCGCCGGACTCTTGGCGGAAGAGGTGTTTCGCCAGAATCTCCAGCACCCCGGTGCCGCCCATTACGTGATTCACGCCTACGACGACCCGGAGCACGCGGCCCGCGGGCTGGAAGCGGCCCGGGCCTACAGCAAGATTGCCCCGGACGCTCCTCACGCCCAGCACATGACGACCCATATTTTTTTGGCGCTGGGCATGTGGGACGAAGTTGTTACGCAGAACGAAATTGCCTCCGGTCACGACCATGCAAAATGGCGCCCCGGGCACTACACCGGCTGGCTGCACTATGGGTATGTGCAGCAAGGCCGGTATCGAGATGCGGAACAGCTGCTCGAGGCGCTTCGGTCTCACATGCTGATACCGTCTTCTGGACGCGAACGCTCCGAACTCATCGCCATGCGGGCGCATCATGTGTTCGATACCGAAGGATGGTCCCATCCAATCCTCGACTGGCCGATCCCGACCAGCGATCTGAGCGTTTACGATCGCGCGGTTGATGCCTTTGTCGCAGGGTTCGCCGCCGAGCAGAGGCGGGATCTGGCCGTCGCGGAGCGCGCCTTGGCCTCGCTCTACTCCCTCGCCGCTGCGGATGGAAACGTCACGGATCCAACGGCGGCGATCTTGGCGCGGGAGCTCCGGGCGAGCATCCGACTTGCAGCTGGCGACTCGCAAGCCGCGCTGGCTCTCCTTGCGGAGGCCACCCGGCTGGAAGATGCCATGCCTATCGACTTCGGCCCACCCGTGGTGGTGAAGCCGAGCCACGAATTTTTCGGCGAGGTCCTGCTGGCTGTCCATCGGCCGGTGGAGGCCCAAGCAGAGTTCACGCGAGCACTTCGGCTTACCCCTAGGCGCGTTCGCGCCCTCATCGGTCTCGCAAACGCTGCTCGTGCGGCGGGCGATGTTGGTACTGCGAGTCACGCGTTCGACGAACTCCGAGGCATTTGGCACCTTGCTGATCCCGCGCTCAGCGCGAAGCTTGCTGCGGTGCCGTGAGACGTCTTCGTCTCGCCGTGCTGGTGATGAGCCTGAGCCCCGCGGCTCGTGGGGCAGCCCAATCGACTCCTCAGACCCAGTCCGGGGAATACACCCGATACGAACTGCTCGCGCCGGGAACCGCTCGCTTTCGTATCCTCTATGACGTCTCCGCCACCAGTCCCGGCGCCCGTTTCTATTTCAATCCGATTCGGAAAGGGAGCGAAGCGAGCGACGAAAAGATCTATGACCGTGCCACCGGCGGCGCATTGCGATTCGAGATCGTCGATGGCGCCGCGGCGCGCTCCGGTGGCGATACTACCGCCGACCTCGAGACGCACTACCTCAAAGTTGAGTTGCCCCGACCGGTCCCTTCGGGAGGCGAAGTCCGACTCTTGATCGACAAGACGTACCGCGATCCCAAGAGCTATTTTGTGGAGCGCGACGAGATTGTGTTCGTGCGTTCGCTCAGCATACTTCGGAACTCGGTGGTGCTGCCGGCGGGGTATGAGCTGATCGGATGTAATGTCCCTTCACAGGTTCTCACCCAGCCCGACGGTAGGATCTCCATCAGCTTCATCAATGCGGGGCCCGCCGAGGCGCCACTCCTCATTCGGGCGCGAAAGCTCCCATGATATCTGCGCGTATCTTCATGACGGTGGCCGTGGGCCTCCTCAAGCTCTCGGTGCTCGAGGCGCAAACGCCCACGTCGGGAGGTTCGGCCACTCTTGCCGCTCGGTTGATGGAGCGCGCGGCGCAGACGCGAACCATCGTCTACTTTCTCCAGCAGCCCGAAACTCATGCCTTCGATCTATACCACGACTACACAGAAACAGGAGAAGGGGTCGACAAGTATTTGAACGTGGTGCGCGGGGGAAGCGCGGTCTCCAATCCATCGGCTCTGGTGTTGGATACCGGCGAGCACCTCACCACGCGCATCCTCACCGGTGAGGCAATTACGCGCGCTGGGCTCAACATCGGGGAGCCGGTCGGACCAAAGACTGTGGTTGTCGTCGTCGACTTCCCTCGTGTGGCGCGCGGGCATTCGACCCGGCTCCGGATCTCCGAGACCTATACCGACTCGGCGCGATATCGGCTGGAGGGGGAGGAGTTGGTGTGGGACCGAAGCTTCGGTCGGCCGCAGAACGGAGTGGTGCTGCCCGCTGGATGGTACCTTACGCACAGTAGCGTCCCCGGTATTGTCTCGCTCCATCCGGATGGCCGAGTGCGGATCGACTTCGTGAACCCGCGTCTCGACGAGATCCAAGTGCTCCTGGTGGCCCGGCGTCGGGCAAACACCAAGTAGTCCTCCCACCCACGCGGTCGTATCTTGTATTCATGACGGACCCAAATCCCATTGCTCACGTCTCCGATACGGCATATTGGGTTGCGTCGTATCGGGCGACCGAGTCCGAACGTCCCGAGGCCCTTTTCAGCGACCCGTTCGCTCGGAGGCTGGCGGGCGAGCGCGGTGAAGCGATTGTCCGGGCCCTCCCCAAAGGGGCTCAGATGGGGTGGCCGATGGTGGTCCGCACCGCCGTGATGGATGAGATCATCATGCGAACCATCACGAAGGACGATGTGGACTGCGTGCTCAATCTCGCCGCTGGACTCGACGCTCGGCCCTGGCGGCTACTGTTGCCGCCATCCCTTCGCTGGGTGGATGTAGATCACCCAGCGATGATCGACTACAAACTGTCGGAGCTCTCGGCCACCCGCCCCGCCTGCGACTATGAGGGAGTTCGTCTCGATTTAGCCGACGCGGCCGCCCGCCGCACCCTGTTCGCCCGAATCGGGGCCGATGCCCGCCGTGTATTGGTAATAACCGAAGGTCTATTGGTCTATCTCACAACCGAAGGGGTGTCCGAGCTTGCGCGCGATCTTTACACTCAGTCGAGCTTCGGACTCTGGCTCACGGACCTGGCTAGTCCAGGGCTCCTGAAAATGCTTGAAAAGAGTTGGGCCCCCGTCCTTCGCGGCGGGAATGCTCCGTTTCGGTTTGGACCGGCTGAGAGCACTAAATTCTTTGCTCCTTTCGGCTGGCGGGAAGTCGAGTTTCGGTCGGTCTTCGATGAGGGGCTCCGCCTGAATCGGACCTTTCCTTTTGCCCGGGTTTGGAAATTTCTGGGCCGTTTTGCCGGGGCCCGCCGCCGCGAGGAGTTCAGGCGCTTCTCGGGAATCGGCCTCCTACAGCGAACCTGACCATCGGGGCCCATCCCCCCCCTTCGCGGCCTACTCAGCCGCCCCCATCCCACATGTTCCGCCAAGCCCTCCCAAGGCCTCGAGCGGCGGATGAACCGGCCGTCGTGTCGCGGTGTCTAATCCACCGACTAGTCCGAGTCCCGGGAAGGAACCATTGGACGAGCGAACCCTGATCGCACGGGTCCTAGAAGGCGACCGCCTGGCGGCCAGAGCGCTCTACGAGGCTCATGCGCCCCGAGTCTATCGCGTGGTCTACCGACTCGTGCTCGACGCTTCCCTGGCCGATGAAATCACTCAGGACACCTTCGTGAAGGCGTTTGCTCGCCTTGCCGAGTTTCGTGGCGAGTCGGCATTGGGGTCCTGGATTCACGCGATCGCAGTGTCGCACGTGTTGAACAGCTTCCGGAGCCTCCGGCGCCGTCGGGCCCGCGAGGCCGATCTCGATGATGCGCGGGACGTGAAAGTGGCATCGGCCGAGTCCGATCCCGATTTGCGCGACCGATTGGCGGCGGCGATCGATGCGCTGCCGGAAAAGCTCCGGGTCCATGTCGTGCTACACGACGTCGAAGGGTTCACGCACGCAGAAATCGCCCAGATGACCGGTGTGCCGGAGGGGACCTGCAAGACGCGGCTCATGATCGCGCGGGCAAAACTCCGGGAAGAGTTGGCGGCGTACGCACGCTGAAGGGAGACCGATTCACGATGCAAGACGATCGCAACGACGAACAATTTGAGCAACTGTTTCGCGAGACGGCGAAGCGGTACCGCATCCCGCCCACTCCGAGACTCGACGCTCTCTGGCCCGCCATCGAGGCGAGCCTCTCCCGCCCGAGGCGACGGTTTGATCCCATGTGGGCTTATGCGGCAATGCTCGTGATCGGCGTCGGCCTCGGCTACGGAGGCGCGTTGCTGCGGCCCGGCCCTACGGCGGCGGCGCTCCAACCCACCTTCGCGGAGCAGCAGTTACGGCTGGCGGGAAACCGCCCCACTCCCTTTGTGGGCGTGGCGAATGACTACGTGGAGCGGACGACTGCCCTCCTCGATGCAGTCACCCGAGATATTCCGTCGGGCCGGGTAGCGACTGGGACGGTCCATCAGGCCCGCCAGCTGCTCTCGACCACTCGGCTCCTACTTGATGCCGGCGTCGCCGATGCTCGGATGCGCGAGCTCCTGCAGGACCTCGAACTCGTGCTCGTCCAAGTCGTGCGCCTGCAGGACACGCAGCCTGCGCCCGATGCCGCGCTCCTCAGCCAATCGCTCGCGCGGAGCGAAGTCCTCTCCCGTCTCTCTATTCTCCTGGTCGACTCACGCGGTGCCCGGTGAGGAGGTTCATTGTGCGTCACTCTCCATTCGTATTTCTCGTCGTGGGCTGGGGTGCGGCTACTCTGGCGGCGCAACAGACCACCACCCTTCCGAAACCTCGCTTCGACCAGTTTTATCCGTTCGACACTCGGCTCGAGTGGGGCTTTCACCAGCTGGAGGGGTTCGGGGAGGCCTTTAGCCTGAGCCCCCTTTATCAGCTCTCCACGCCGCTGGCCCCGGTGGAGCCCCTGTTTACGGAATGGCCCCTGAGTCCGCTCAGCGAGTTGGGTATCCACACGCTCGAGCTGCGGAGTTGGTCGCATCCGCTCCGGCTGGCCGAGCCACCTTTCAACACCCGGCAAGGCACGCCGGAGGATTCATTGTACCGTCAGGCGCGGACGGCGCTCAACCAGGGCGAGTACCGCAAAGCGTCGGACCTGTTTCGTACCTTCGAACAGCGATTCGGGAAATCCAAATACGTACCGGCCTCCATGTACTGGCAGGCATTCTCGCTCTATCGCGTGGGCACCGATGAGGAGTTGCGCCGGGCGCTGAAGGTGTTGGACGAGCAGCGCCAACGGTATCCCGACGCAGCTGGCGAGTCGGAAGTCTCGGCCCTGTTGACCCGTGTGGCCGGAGCGTTGGCGGCCCGGGGCGATCACGAGGCCGCATCACGCCTGCGACAAAACGTGGCGCAAGGGAAACGGTCCTGCGATGAGGAAGACATGGAGGTGCGCGCGGAAGCGCTGAGCGCTCTGGTGCAGGCCGACCCGGTGGGAGCGCAATCCGTCTTGGACCGGACGCTGAGCCGACGCGAAGAGTGCTACGTCGCGCTCCGCCGCCGAGCGGTATATCTCCTCGGTCGTGACGGAGTGTCCGGAGGCGTCGAAAGGCTCGTGGAGGTCGCCAAGGGCGACCCCGAGGCTCAAGTGCGCAATGACGCCGTCGGACGGCTGGGCCAGCTTCGTACCGACGCAGCGATCAAGGCCTTGGAGCAACTCATGACGGGGGCCGATGAATCGACCCGGCGTTCCGTGATCCAGTCCCTCCGCCACAGCGAGAGCCCCGAGGCTGCCCGCATCATTCGGCGATTGGTGGAGCGGGACGACCTGAACGAGAACGACCGGGCCGAAGCGATTCGGTCGCTCATGCGGCGAAATTGCTGCGGTGTCGCGACGACCTTAGCGTTGACCCCCGCCGCGGCAGCCACGCCCACCGCCCACCAGGAAACCACTCTCGCCGAGAACGACGCGGCCTATCTCCGGACGCTCTACGAGAAGACCACGTCGCGAGTGGTGAAGGGCGCCATCCTCGAGACTCTGACGTTTGCCGGCGGACCGGGGTCGTACGATTGGCTCATGGCGGTGATCCGAAATCCTAACGAGGACAGCCACAACCGAAGGGCCGCTCTCTCGCGGCTCGGCCGCGAGGTACGAATCGACGAGGTGGTGAAGCTCTACGACGCGATGAGCGAGCGCCAGCTGCGGGGTGCGGTGATCGAAATCCTGGGGGTACGGGAAGAGCCGGCGGCGTCCGACAAACTCGTGGTGATTGCGAAGACCGGTACCGATCCCGAGCTGCGCCGCTACGCGATTGGAGCGCTTTCACGGAAGAAGGATCCGCGGACTACCAAACTCCTCCTCGATTTGGTGGAGAAATGAGCCGGAGCGTGAGGGCCTGGTCGACCCTCTACCTGAGCGCGATCGCGCCGCTGCTCACCGAGCCGAGTGGGGTAACGGCACAAGGATTCGGGCCGCGGCTGGACAGCGCGGCGAACGGGCGGTTCGGGATCTCGTTCGCAGCTCGAGGCGACGTGTGTGGCAGCGGGTTGTCGTATCTCCGTGTCGGCGGCGGAAACTGGTCCAGTGGGGAAACGTGGGTGACGTACTCGTACGACGGCGGATCCGGTGCATGTGAAGCCGGACCGGTACGCGTTCTGCTGACTCGGGCGGAAGGTCAGCTCGTCGGCGTTCGCGTGGGTGCTGGACCGGTTCGCTGGCCGACGGGAACCGTCGATCTCGGGAGCGCATCAGGCGTCGAGGCGGCGCGATTCTTTCTCCTACAAGCGATGAAAATGGATGGGCGGATCGGGCGAGAACTCCTCCTTCCTGCCGTTCTCGCCGACAGTGGCGAGGTGGTGCCGTCCCTGCTCGCAGCGACCCGAAATCGAACTCTCTCTCGAGGCTTGCGCGAGGCCGCGATCGGTTGGCTTGGGCGAGAGCTTGCCCTCGGAAGCGCGAGCACACAAGAGACGATCGCAGCTGGATTGGTTCGCTTGGCCCGAGATGCTGAGGAACCAAGTGGGGTGCGGACTCGGGCGATCTCTTCGCTGGCCCAAGGAGAAGGACCCAGCACTCCAGCGCTGGTCGAACTGTCCAACTCCCCGGATGCTACGCTGGCTCGACCCGCCCTATCCGCGTTGGGGCGAATGGCGGATCCGCGCGCCCGAGAGGCGGTACGACGCGCTGCTCGCAACGAGTCGCTCAGCGAACCGATCCGCACGGAGGCGATTCGTGCGTTGGTCGGTCGCGACGCCACGCCAGGGGACTTCACCACCCTTCGACAACTGTGGCCTTCCCTCACGGGGTCGGAAATTCGAGGCAACCTCCTCGATGCCGTGGGCGAAGCAGGCGGAGCGGAGAATTTGCGGTGGTTACTCGAGCTCGCTCGCGATCCGGCGGGCGTGCCAGGCGACCGGGCCCGTGCGATCCGGGCGGCGGCAAAGGCCGGTGTCCAAACCGCGGACTTGACGAAACTGTACGACTCCGGCCCCGACCGTCAGGTGAAGGAAGCCCTGCTCGAATCGCTCTTCCGTATTGCCGATCGTTCCGCGATGGACAAGCTCTTTGAAGTGGCCCAGAAGGAAACCGACATGGGAGTGCGGCGTTCCGTAGTGACTCGATTGGCCCGGTCGGGAGATCCTCGGGCCAAACAGGTGCTCCGGGACGTGGTGGAGCAGTAGATCGACCCTCCGGACTCAATCGAGGTGCTGCGAACCGAAGCGGGTATGGCCGGGTCAGGCTAGCGGGGGCGACCGGGGTGATAGAGATTGGGCCTTGAAGTCGAACTCCACCATCGCCCCCTCTCTCCGAGGCCCCCATGGGTCGAACTTCCCTCATCCTTTCCTCTAACCGCTCCCGGCCCACGTGGCTGGTGTTCGCTCTAGCGGTTGCAGCCACTCCAGCTTCGGCCCAGACCCGACACATCCAGTTCGCCGATCTCGGTCGTGAGGTCGGGCTTGAGCAAGCGCGAATCTCACCGGATGGGGAACAAGTCGCGGTAGTCATGCGACGAGCCAACTACGAAGACAATCGCTTTGATCGTTCCCTGGTTCTCGTGGACGTTCACTCGGGCGTCACCCGAGTTCTCACACCGGGGCGGCACAACATCGCTGAACCCCGTTGGTCGCCCGCGGGAGACCGCGTTGCCTTCCGCGATTCCGAGGATGGAAAGCCGGCGCAACTCTACGTGTTACCACTTGGGGGCGGCGAGGCCCAACGAGTGACGGACCAAAAGCGCGGAGTACAAACGTACGTCTGGCATCCCGACGGAGCATCGTTCGCCTTCTTGGGCGAAGAGGAGCCCGTGGAGCCGACCGGAGAGGAACGCCACAACAAGTCCTTCGAAGTTGGTGACAATGTCTATCTCGCTCAGTCCGCATCACTTCCGGTTCAGGTTTGGCTAGTTCCTGCCAGCGGCGGCAAATCCAAGCGGCTCACCTCCGGGCCCAGAAGCGTGACGGGGGTAACCTGGACCGGGGACGGCAAGAGTCTCGTCCTCGGCGTGCAACCGGGCCCGTTCTCGAGCGATGGGTTGAAATCGACCCTCGTGACCTTCGAGATCGACTCGGGTGCTGAGCGACCGATTGCTGCTTCTCCCAGCCTCCTCAGCTCGTTCACCGCATCACCGGACGGACGCCTTCTCGCGCTGAGCCATCCCCGCGGCCCGGAACCGTTCTTTCGTCCCAACACCGTTTCCGTCGCGTCGATTTCCGGTGGGGAACCTCGGCTGGTCACCGGCGGGCTCGACCGTCACATTCAGAGTGTCAGCTGGCTACCCGACAACAGTGGCCTCCTGGTTCTGGCGCCCGATGGCACCCGAGTCGGGGCCTGGGTCGCCCGACTAGACGCGCCCGCGCGACGCCTCGACTTCGGTTCGATCGACCCTTCCTCGAGTTTCGATTTCAGTAAGGCGGGTCCGGCGGTGTTCATCGGACAGGAGCCGCACCGGCCGGCCGAGCTGTATCTCCTCCCGTCGTTGGAGGCGAGTCCGCGACGCATCACCGATCAGAACCGCGAGATCGCGGCGCTCGACCTCGGCCGAGTCGAGACCATCCGCTGGGATGGACCTGATGGGTTTAAGGAGAATGGCGTGCTGATCTATCCGCCGGGCGCGGAACCAGGACGCCGCTATCCGCTGGTGCTGTCGATCCACGGCGGCCCCATGGGGACGTCGACGGAGGGCTGGTCCGCATTTGGTCAGTTGCTCGCGGCGCAAGGGTGGATGGTCTTCGAGCCGAATTACCGCGGGAGCAACAACCTGGGTGACGCGTACCAACGGGCCGTCATCAACGATGCCGGCGACGGACCGGGCCGGGACGTCATGGCGGGGGTGAAGGCGGTCAAAGCTCTGGGCGTGGTGGATGAGAGCCAGGTTGCGGTGTCGGGTTGGTCCTATGGCGGCTACATGACTGCGTGGCTCACCTCCCATTACCAGGGCTGGCGGGCGGCCGTTGCCGGCGCGGCCGTGACCGACTGGTACGACTGGTACAGTCTTGCGGACCTGAATGTATGGGCCGGCTTCGGGCTAAACGGCTCACCCTGGCGCAACAACAATGCGGCGAACTACTGGCGTCAGTCGCCGATGGCGTACGCCCATCTGATCAAAACACCGACGCTGATTCTCTCGGACGTCGGGGATCCTCGGGTCACCGTCACGCAATCGTACAAGCTCTATCACGCGCTCAAAGACAACGGGGTCGAGGTCCAATTCATTGCCTATCCGATCGGCGGCCACTTTCCGGCGGACCCGGTGCACCAACGGGATGTGTATCGGCGGTGGATCGGCTGGATTGACCAGCATTTCAAGGGGGCGACTCCGAACGCGAGCGGAGCCGGGCGGTAACACGCCAGGACTGGCGTTTGCAGTTGTGGGCTTCGAGCGCGCAGCCTTATTTGGAGTGAGGCGGCCCAGGGAGGAAGCCCGTCGGCTAGCGGTACACGTCGCGGCGGTTCCCTACCTTAACGACGGCGACAATGAGTTCATTGTCGATGATCTCGTAGAGAATGCGGTAGTTTCCCTGTCGCAGGCGATACTTGTCCTCACCGCTGAGTCTTTCGCATCCGGACGGGCGCGGATCGCGGTCGAGCGCTTGGATCTTGCTCACGACGCGCCGCCGATCCTTCGGTGGAAGGGCTTCGATCTCTTTGGCGGCGGAGCGTTTGACGTGGACGCTATAGTTTGCCACGACGCTTCAGGTCGCGGACGAAGTCCTCAAAGGCC